>NZ_CP022187.1:4267275-4572081 GCF_003111645.1 Parazoarcus communis | reverse complement strand
CGGCCGACCGCATCGATTTCGTCGATGAAGATGATGCACGAGTGCGTGCTTCTTGGCCTGCTCGAACATGTCACGGACACGTGCAGCCCCCACGCCGACGAACATCTCGACGAAGTCCGAACCGGAGATCGAGAAGAACGGTACCTTTGCCTCTCCGGCAATCGCCTTCGCCAGCAAGGTCTGCCGGTACCCGGCGAACCGACCATCAGCACGCCCTTGGGAATACGGCCACCGAGTTTCTGGAACTTGGACGGGTCGCGCAGGAACTCGACCAGTTCGAAGACTTCCTCCTTGGCCTCGTCGCAACCGGCGACATCGGCAAAGGTGATCGAATTGGCTGATTCGTCCAGCATCCGCGCCTTGCTCTTACCGAAGGAAAAGGCACCGCCTTTTCCGCCACCCTGCATCTGGCGCATGAAGAAGATCCACACGCCGATCAGAAGCAGCATCGGGAACCAGGACACGAAGATGCTCGACAGGAAGGACTGCTCTTCCTCGGGCTTGGAGGCGGTCACTGCCACGCCGTAGCGCATCAGATCGGAAACCATCCAGATATCCTGAACACCGGGTGTGTACACCGTGATCGACCGGCCTTCCTGGGTCGTCGCGCGCAGCATGCGACCATCCACGGTTGCCTTGGCGATGCGCCCGGACTTCGCCTCCTCCATGAACTGGGAATACTCCATGGTGTTGGGCGCAGCCTGCCGCGTATTGAACTGGTTGAACACAGTCATCAGCACAACACCGATAACCATCCAGATCGCGAGATTCTTGAAGAGATTGTTCAACGTCTTACCCCGAAAGCCCATCATGGGCGTGCACACTAAGGACTCATTCTAGTGGCGAACGTTCCCGCCAGCAAACCAATGAGCGGCATTGATACCCGCTATCGTCGCCCCCTGACCGTCAGGCGCCGCGTACTGCATCCCAAACCGTCAGGATGCGGCGTTTCCACAACATCCAATCGTGCGCAACAGCGCTGAACCGGAATTCACGACCGCAGCTTGCTCCCGAGCAGATAGACCTCCGCACTCCGATCCCTGGAAGCCTTCGGTTTGCGAACCTGGACGGAAGCAAACTGCCGCTCCATTTCCTTGCGGAACTCCATGAAGCCTTCGCCCTGAAACACCTTCACCAGGAAATGGCCATGGGTGTTGAGGTGATTGACCGCGAATTCGAGCGCCAATTCGCACAACATGATCGAACGCGCCTGGTCGACCGTTGCCACACCTGAAAGGTTCGGCGCCATATCGGACAGAACGATGTCTACATGGGCACCGTCAAGGCGTTTTTCAAGCTCTGCCAACACGCTGTCCTCGGTGAAATCGCCTTGCAGGAAGTCCACACCGTGAATATGTTCAATTGGCAGGATGTCGAGTGCAAACACGCGACCGGTAGGCCCGCAGCGCTGCACCGCGATCTGACTCCAGGACCCGGGAGCCACGCCGAGATCGACCACGACGTTGCCACGCTTGAGCAGGCGGTCACGGTCGTCGATCTCCATCAGCTTGTACGCGGCGCGAGCGCGATAGCCTTCGGCGTTTGCGCGCAACACATAGGGATCGTTCAGGTGCTCGTGCAACCACGCTTTGCTGGTCTTGTTTCGCTTCATCAGAGTAAAATCCGGGGCCTACAGAGGTAATAAATGTCAATGATCGAGCTTACACCTGCACAGCGTCGCGACTTTCGCGCCCGTGCGCACCACCTGAGTCCTGTCGTCACCGTCGCCGGTAACGGCCTGACCCCCACTGTCGTTGCCGAAATCGACCGTTCGCTCCAGGCCCATGAACTGATCAAGGTTCGTGTGCAGGGGGCTGAACGAGAGCAGCGTGACGCGCTGATGGGCGAATTGTGCGCCAGTCTTGATGCTGCCGCCGTCCAGCACATCGGTAACATTCTGATCGTCTGGCGCCCGCGCCGGGAAGAAGAAAAGAAGGTTGCACAGCCCGCAGCCGCGAAACGCGCCGGCGGTGCTGCCACGGCAAAATCCGCTGCAGCCTTCGCTGCTGCCGCACGCCGTGCAGCGCTGGCCAAAGCCTCAGCCGAGAAGCGTCGCACTGCGTCGCGCACCTCCCCGGCCCGTGGGCGCAATGCAGGCACGCCCGGCTCAGGCCGCGGACGCTGATGCGCTACGCGACCCTGCGCATCAGCGCAGGGTACGCCGCAAACCCAGTACCAGCGCGATACCCCAGCAGACTCTGCAACAGGTAGAGCACGCTGGAGACGCCATGCCAGGTCGAGAACCGGTCGCGCATCATGCTGTTCATGACTTCCCGCGGCCATGCACTGGCCTTGAGTTCAGCCATCAGGGGCTGAATGCCGTACTGCCCCGCAATCGTGCACAACAGCAGCACGAGCACCAGCCAGAACAGCCCATTGCGAAAGGCCTGCCAACCCAGACGCATGGCCAGGAACATCAGCAGGTAAGCCGCAGACCCGATGCCAATCCAGGCCACGAGGGTGAACAACTGGCCTGCGACATTCCCCGCCAGCCTGCGATCCGGCAGCATCGAGAACAGCGTCGGCGCCACCATGTATCCGACCACCCACATTGCACCGATCCACAAGGTGACCACAAGCACGGGCGAGATGATCGGCAACGCGACTCATTGATCGTCAGATATAGCTGACTTCAATGATTTCAAGCTCACGAACACCGCCCGGAGCCTGAACTTCCGCAACATCGCCTGCGTACTTTCCGATCAGGGCGCGCGCAATCGGGGAACTTACCGAAATCTTGTTCAGCTTGATGTCGGCTTCGTCCTCACCCACGATCTGATAGCTGATCGTCTTGCCGGAATCCATGTCCTCCAGGGTCACGGTGGCGCCAAAAACACAACGCCCGTCAGCATCGAGCAGCTTGGGGTCGATAACCTGAGCATTCGACAGCTTGCCCTCGACCTCCATGATGCGCCCTTCGACAAACCCCTGGCGCTCCTTGGCTGCGTCGTACTCTGCATTCTCGGACAGGTCGCCGTGCGAACGCGCCTCGGCGATCGCAGCGATGACATTGGGACGCTCCACCGTCTTCAGACGGTGGAGTTCGGCGCGGAGCGCTTCTGCCCCCGCAATGGTCAGTGGTGTCTTGTTCATTTGCTCTGGTTCAGTTCCGCATGCAGTTCCTGCACTGCGTAGACTTCGAGGCCGGCCAGATGGCGCAGTCCCATGCAGGCAGCACGCGCGCCCTCGATGGTGGTGAACACGCTCGCCTTCGCAGCCAGCGCACTCGTTCTAATCGAGCGCGAGTCGGTGATTGCCTGCCGCTTCTCTTCGACGGTATTGATCACCAGAACGACTTCATCGTTCTTGATCATGTCGACGATGTGCGGACGGCCCTCATTGACCTTGTTCACGAAGGCGACAGGAATCCCCGCTGCTTCGATCACCCCACCGGTGCCACGGGTGGCGACGAGCGAGAAACCGAGTTCGTGCAATTCGCGGGCAACCTCGACTGCGGCGCCACGATCGGTCGGCTTGACGCTGATGAAGGCGGTACCCGATGTCGGCAGACGCACGCCGGCGCCGAGCTGACTCTTGATGAACGCCTCGGCGAAGCTGCGTCCAACACCCATCACCTCGCCGGTCGACTTCATCTCCGGTCCGAGAATGGTATCCACGCCCGGGAACTTGACGAAGGGGAACACCGCCTCTTTCACGGAGTAATACGGCGGCACGATCTCGCCGGTCACGCCCTGGCTCGCAAGGCTCTGTCCCGCCATGCAGCGCGCAGCAATCTTGGCCAGCGGCAGCGAGCAGGCCTTCGATACGAAGGGCACGGTACGCGAAGCGCGCGGGTTGACTTCGAGCACATAGACGACGGCGTTGTCGCCCTCGCCCTGAATCGCGAACTGCACGTTCATCAGGCCAACCACGTTGAGCGCCCGCGCCATGGCTTCGGTCTGACGACGTAGCTCGTCCTGCAACTTTTCCGACAGCGTGTATGGCGGCAGCGAACATGCGGAGTCGCCCGAGTGCACACCCGCCTGCTCGATGTGCTCCATGATGCCGCCGATGATCACCTGGTGACCGTCGGACAGGGCATCGACGTCAACTTCAGTCGCGTCGTTCAGGAAGCGGTCGAGCAGCACCGGCGACTCGTTCGAGACCTTGACCGCTTCACGCATGTAGCGCTCGAGGTCTTTCTGTTCGTGCACGATTTCCATCGCGCGGCCGCCCAGCACATAGGACGGCCGCACCACGAGCGGGTAGCCGATTTCGGCTGCCAGACGAACGGCGGCTTCCGGCGTACGCGCAGTGCGGTTAGGCGGCTGCTTCAGGCCAAGGTCGACCAGCAGCTTCTGGAAGCGCTCGCGGTCTTCCGCAGCATCGATCATGTCCGGGCTGGTGCCGATGATGGGCACGCCGTTGGCTTCGAGCGCACGGGCCCTCTTCAGCGGCGTCTGGCCACCGAACTGGACGATCACGCCCACCGGCTTTTCGATATGCACGATCTCGAGGATGTCCTCGAGCGTGATCGGCTCGAAATACAGGCGGTCGGAGGTGTCGTAGTCGGTCGACACGGTTTCCGGGTTGCAGTTGACCATGATGGTCTCGTACCCGTCTTCGCGCAGCGCCAGCGCAGCATGCACGCAGCAGTAATCGAACTCGATGCCCTGGCCGATGCGGTTCGGACCGCCGCCCAGCACCATGATCTTTTTCTTGTCGGTCGGCTGTGCCTCGCACTCATCCTCGTAGGTGGAGTACATGTAGGCAGTCGACGTGGCGAATTCGGCGGCGCAGGTATCGACGCGCTTGTAGACCGGACGCACACCGAGGGTGTGGCGGTGCAGGCGCACCGCGGTTTCGTCGGTCGCAAGCAGCTTCGCAACACGGCGGTCGAGAAGCCCTTGCGCTTGAGTTCGCGCATTTCGGCTGCCTGAATGGCCTTGAGCGAACGCCCCACGAGCGCCTTCTCGGTCAGCACGATGTCTTCGATCTGAGCCAGGAACCACGGGTCGATCTTGGTCAGATTGAAAACCTGCTCCTGCGTCATCCCTTCGCGGAAGGCCTGACCGACGTACCAGATACGCTCGGGACCGGGGCTGGCGAGCTCACGTTCGAGATCCTCGCTGTCGGCCTCAACCTCGTCGAGGCCGTAGACACCCACTTCAAGGCCGCGCAGCGCCTTCTGGAAGGATTCCTGGAAGGTGCGACCCATGGCCATTACCTCACCCACCGACTTCATCTGCGTGGTCAGGCGGTCATTGGCCTGCGGGAACTTCTCGAAGGCGAAGCGCGGAATCTTGGTGACGACGTAGTCGATCGACGGCTCGAAGGCCGCAGGCGTCGCGCCGCCGGTGATGTCGTTGCGCAGCTCGTCCAGGGTGAAGCCGACCGCAAGCTTGGCTGCGACCTTGGCAATCGGAAAACCGGTTGCCTTCGAGGCCAGCGCCGACGAACGCGACACGCGCGGGTTCATCTCGATGACGATCATGCGACCGTCGACCGGGATTGATCGCGAACTGCACATTCGAGCCACCGGTATCCACGCCGATTTCGCGCAGCACGGCGATCGAGGCATTACGCAGGATCTGATATTCCTTGTCGGTCAGCGTCTGCGCCGGCGCAACAGTGATCGAGTCGCCGGTATGGACGCCCATCGGATCAAGGTTCTCGATGGAACACACGATGATGCAGTTGTCGGCGCGGTCGCGCACGACTTCCATCTCGTACTCCTTCCAGCCCAGCAGCGACTCTTCGATCAGCAGTTCGTTGGTCGGGCTGGCCTCGAGACCGCGCTTGCAGATCTCGTGGAACTCTTCCATGTTGTAGGCGATGCCGCCGCCCGTACCGCCGAGCGTGAAGCTGGGACGAATGATGGCCGGAAAGCCGATCCCGCCCTGCACCTGCAGCGCTTCTTCCATGCTGTGGGCGATGCCGGAACGCGCCGAGCCAAGACCGATCTTGGTCATCGCGTCCTTGAACTTGAGGCGGTCTTCGGCCTTGTCAATTGCCTCTTCGGCCGCGCCGATGAGTTCGACACCGTACTTCTCAAGCACGCCATGGCGGGCGAGATCGAGCGCGCAGTTCAGCGCGGTCTGCCCACCCATTGTCGGCAGCAGTGCGTCGGGACGCTCTTTTTCGATGATGCGCTCGACGACCTGCCAGGTTACGGGCTCAATGTAGGTCACATCGGCCGTGCCAGGGTCGGTCATGATCGTGGCCGGGTTGGAGTTCACCAGCACGACCTTGTAGCCTTCCTCGCGAAGGGCCTTGCAGGCCTGGGCGCCGGAGTAGTCGAATTCACATGCCTGCCCGATGATGATCGGACCTGCACCGATGATCAGAATGGTCTGGATGTCTGTACGTTTGGGCATTGCGTTGCCTCTGAAATTCTTGGGCGGCGGGCGGCGCCCGCCGGGGAGTGCTGTATTACTTGCCGGCTTCGATCAGTTTGATGAAGCGGTCGAAGAGGTAGCCTACATCGTGCGGCCCCGGGCTCGCTTCAGGGTGCCCCTGGAAGGAGAAGGCCGGGACATCGGTACGTGCGATACCCTGATTGGAACCATCGAACAGCGACACATGCGTCACCCGCAGCGTTTCGGGCATGCTTTCCGGGTCAACCGCGAAGCCGTGGTTCTGACTGGTGATCAGCACCTGACCGGTATCGACGTCCTTGACCGGATGGTTCGCGCCGTGATGACCGAACTTCATCTTCATGGTCTTCGCACCCGAGGCCAGCGCAAGCAGCTGGTGCCCCAGACAGATGCCGAAGGTCGGCACGCCTGCAGCCAGGATCTCGCGGATGGCTTCGATGGCGTAGTCGCAGGGCTCCGGGTCGCCCGGCCCGTTGGACAGGAAGAGGCCATCGGGATTGAGCGCGAGCACATCCTTGGCCGGCGTCTGTGCGGGCACCACCGTCAGGCGGCAGCCGCGCGAGGCGAGCATGCGCAGAATGTTGCGCTTGACGCCAAAATCGTAGGCCACGACGTGGAAGCGCGCATCGGCCTGCGACACGTAGCCGCTACCCAGCGCCCACTCGCCTTCGGTCCACTCGATCGTTTCCGCGGCACTGACGACCTTTGCCAGATCCATGCCGGCAAGGCCGGGAAATCCGTTCGCCTGGGCGATGGCCGCTTCCGGGTTCAGGGTCTCGCCGGGGGAGGCGGTGACGATGCACCCAGCCTGCGCACCCTTCTCGCGAAGCACGCGCGTCAGCTTGCGGGTATCGAGCCCGGCAATCGCAACCACGTTGCTATCGGCAAGATAGGCGTCGAGACGCTGACTCATGCGGAAGTTGGAGGGAAGAATGGGAAGATCACGGATCACAAGGCCGGCAGCATGCACTCGACCAGACTCGACGTCCTCGAGGTTGACACCGGTATTGCCAATGTGAGGGTAGGTCAGCGTCACGATCTGGCGGCAGTAACTCGGATCAGTCAGAATTTCCTGATAACCCGACATCGAGGTATTGAACACCACCTCGCCGACCGTACTGCCAACCGCACCGATACCCTTGCCGTAGAAAACCGTTCCGTCGGCAAGCGCAAGAAGGGCGGGCGGGAAAGCAGTCACGAAAAACTCCTGGATTCAGCCGAAAAGACCGGAGCGAGCCCGAATCGGGCCACTCCATATGCGAAAAACGGGACGAGCCTATTGGCCAATCCCGCCATCAAATCGGCGGAATTCTAACGTTTTTCGAGCGTTGAAGCAACGCACTCCGGCCATCCGCCCGTCTGCCCCCCTCCCGAACAGCGCCGGCAAGGCAATCGTCATGCGAAAAAATGTCAGGCCACTTCGCGCCGCTAGCGCTGAAGCGACGGTCGCAACGCAGTGGCGAGCGCATTCATCTCGCGCAGCAAGGTCTCGAGCAGCGCCCCCGAAGCGGCGGGGTCGGCATTGCGTGCAGCCGATTCGACCGCCTTCGATGCCTCGGTTGCACGCTGCGCACCGAACAGGCCAACCGAGCCCTTGATCGAATGCGCCAACTCGCCGAGGCGGACGAGATCACCCCTGGCGCCGGCTCCGCGCAACTCCGACAGAGTGCCGCCAAGATCGCGAAAGAACACGACGAGAAGCTGCTGCACGATCTCTTCGTCGCCGTCGAACAGGGCGCGCGTCTCGCCGAGGTCGGCAACACCACTTCCGTCGCCGCCCTCGGCCTCGAGCAGACTCTTGTCACCGTCGACGCCGGCGTCGGACACCGGCTCGCACATCCGTCCGATTGCAGCAACAAGGTCGGCCGGCCTGATAGGCTTGCTCACGTAATCGTCCATGCCCGCTTCGAGACAGCGCTCGCGGTCGCCGGCCATGGCATGCGCCGTCATCGCGACAATGGGAATGGGGCGCCAGTCGCCCTGGATCGCCCAGCTGCGCCGCGCCTCGCGCGCACGGATTGCCTGCGTTGCCTCCAGCCCGCCCATCACCGGCATCTGCAGATCCATCAGGATCAGGTCGAACCGTCCACCGTCGAAGGCTTCAACAGCCTCTTCGCCATTGTTTGCGACCGTCACCCGGTGCCCGATCTTCTCCAGCATGCGGGTCGCCACCGTCTGGTTCACCGGATTGTCCTCGACCAGCAGGATCTCGAGCTTGCGCTGCGGCGCATCCATCTCGCACAGGATCTCGGTCAGCGACTTCTCGGGATCGAAGGCACCGATCACCTCGTCGCCCGCCTGATCCCCACAATGCGCCACCTGCAGCGCCTCGATCAGATCATCCCGGGAAAAAGGCTTTGATATGCGGGACTTGAGCCCAAGCTGATGGCAGCGGGCAAGGTCGTTGCGCTGGGAATGACTGGACAGCATCATCACGATCCGGTCCAGCCACGGCACCGCCTCATGGTAGCGGCGGGCGAGATCAAACCCACCCGGATCGGGCATGGCCGCATCCATCAGAACGAATGCAAACGGATCGTTGCGCTCGTGCGCGGCGGCGAGCGCCTCAAGCGCAGCCTCGCCCGACTGGACACAACGCGACGCGATGCCGCAGGCCTTGAGCATGGCGCAGATCGACCGTCCGAACCCCTCATTGACTGCGGCCACAAGGATACGACCGCCACGCAGGGGGCCCAGCACTGGCGGCTTCGCATCGGCCACCACATCGAGGCGCACATTGAAGGAGAAACAGCTGCCGACGCCGGGTTCGCTGCTGACCTGAATCGCCCCGTCCATGAGGTCCACCAGATGACGGCAGATCGCCAGCCCGAGGCCGGTACCCCCGTACTTGCGCGTCGTTGAGCTGTCGGCCTGCGAAAACGCACCGAACACGGCTTCCTGCTTGTCGGGCGCAATCCCGATGCCGGTGTCGCGCACGGAGAACGCGAGACCGGCCTTGCTGCCTTCTCTCGCCCCCAGCGCGACGCGAACCTCCACCTCGCCCTGGTCGGTAAATTTGATGGCATTGCCGATCAGATTGGTCAGTACCTGTCGCAAACGCACCGGGTCGCCCCGCAGCACGGCGGGCACGTCCGGATCGATCACCGAGTACAACTCGACCCCTTTCTGGTGCGAGCGCAGCGCAAGAACCCGGATCGTCTCGGAAATCACCGCCGCGATCGAGAAGTCGATGCTCTCGAGCGTCATCCGCCCCGCTTCGATACGGGAGAAATCGAGGATGTCGTTGATGATCGTCAGCAGCGCCTCCGCCGACGACTTGACCGTCAGCAGGTATTCGCGTTGCTCAGGAGCCAGCGCCGAATCGAGCAGCAGCTCGGTCATGCCGAGAATGCCGTTCATCGGCGTACGAATCTCGTGACTCATGTTGGCGAGAAAATCGCCTTTCGCACGACTGGCCGCCTCGGCCTGCTCCTTTGCCTGCAGCAACTCCATTTCCCGGGTGCGCTCGCGCGTCACATCGGTGTAGATCCCGATCACCCGCTGCCACCGCCCATCGGGCATGCGATCGCGCACCTGACCGCGCGCACTGAGCCAGCGCGACTGTCCGTCCGCCGCCCGAATCCTGAACTGAACCTCGAACAGGGGAAGCTCGCCGCGCAGATGAGCGAGCAGGCACTCGTTCATCCGCTCCCGGTCTTCTTCGTGGACGAGTGGCAGCCAGTTGTCGAAAGGCGCCTCCTTGGTGCCCTCCTCGTACCCAAGCCAGCTGCGCCAGCGAGAATCGACGACAAGGCACTTGGTCGACGTTTCCCACTCCCACAGCCCGGTGTGCGCACCGAGCTTGACCAGCTCCAGACAATCATTGGCCCGGTCGAGCTCCGCGCGCAGCTGCTCGACAGTGCCAGCCTCGCCAGACATCGCCGGGCCCTCGCTCATGGAGCCGGCTCAGCGCAGGCCGAGCACATCCTGCATGTCAAACAGACCACTGCTGCGGCCTGCGAGGAAGCGCGCGGCGCGCATCGAACCGAGCGCATACGGCATGCGACTGCCCGACTTGTGCGTGATCTCGATACGCTCTCCGATACCAGCGAACAGCACGGTATGGTCGCCAACGACGTCGCCACCGCGAATCGTCGAAAAACCGATGGTTTCGGCCTTGCGCTCACCGGTCACGCCTTCGCGACCGTAAATGGCGCAGTCCTCGAGATCACGGTCAAGCGCTTTCGCAACGACCTCGCCCATGCGCAAGGCGGTACCCGAGGGCGCGTCGACCTTGAAGCGGTGGTGAGCCTCGATGACCTCGACGTCATAGCCATCGTTGAGGATCTTCGCCGCAACCTCGAGCAGGCGGAAGACGGCGTTCACCCCCACCGCCATGTTGGGCGCGAAAACAACGGGCACCGACTGCGCCGCGGCAGCGATTGCAGCCTTGCCGGCAGCATCGAAACCGGTGGTACCGATCACCATTGCCTTGCCGAGCCCGCGTGCGATCTCGAGATGCTCAAGCGTGCCCTCGGGCCGGGTGAAATCGATCACACAGTCTGCGGCGGCAATGGCAGCGGAGGCATCGTCACCGATTGCAACGCCACTGACGATGCCGAGCATCTCCCCTGCGTCCCTTCCGATAAAAGGCGTGCCGGGGCGATCGAATGCCGCTGCCAGCACGATGTCCTCGTCCTTGTGGGCAGCCTCGATCAACATGCGGCCCATGCGGCCGGACGCGCCGGCAATCGCAACGCGGATAGGCGTCATCATCAAAATCCTGTCAGTCATCTGGCCCGTCAACGGGCGCTCAAAAAATCAGTCCTTGGGTGCCGCAGGCACTTCGACGACCCGGGTGCGGGCAGCCTGCTGCGAATCCACCGCCGCCGTGGCGTCGCCGCCGGTCACATCACCATCGATATGATCAAGGCGGTCATCGACGAAGAATACGGAGATCACCCGCTGCTCGACCTCGCCCATGCCCGGACGGAAGCGATACACGTAGTCCCAGCGGTCGGTGCGAAAGACATCGGTAACGAGCGGAGACCCGAGTACGAAACGCACCTGATCGCGTGACATGCCGCGCTTGAGCTGCGCGACCATTGACTGGTCGACGTAGTTGCCCTGGCGGATATCGATGCGATAAGGCGTGATGCGGTCGGTGATGGAATCGAACGAGCAGCCCGCAAGCAGGCTGGCGGCGGCAAGCGCCGAAATAAGCGATAAACGCATGGACAGGGTCACTTTAACGCGCACGGAACTGCGCATGGTTCTCAGTAAAGGTCAAAAAATATAACATAGCGACGCAACACAACGTTGTCTTGCTCCTCAGCCACACCGACAGGCGACCATGTCCGAGAACTCGCAGAACCTAAAAAACATCGGTCTCAAGGCCACCTACCCGCGCCTCAAGATCCTCGACCTGTTCCAGACCACGGAACAGCGTCACCTCACCGCGGAAGACGTCTATCGACTGCTGATGAACGAAGGCATGGATATCGGGCTGGCAACAGTCTATCGCGTACTGACGCAGTTCGAGCAGGCCGGCCTGCTCGAACGGCATTACTTCGAGTCCGGCAAAGCCGTCTTCGAACTCAACAAGGGCGGACACCACGACCATCTCGTCTGCCTGCAGTGCGGGAAGGTCGAAGAATTCTTCGACCCGGAAATCGAGCGCCGCCAGAACATCGTTGCCGAGGAGCGCGGCTTCGCGGTGAAGGAACATGCGCTCTATCTTTACGCCGACTGTCTGCGCAAGGACTGCCCGAACCGCAGCGACTGACCGGCTCAGCCGCGACCACGAATCGACCGCACGTCTCGCTCTGATCGCAGCCGGGCGTGCCGTCAGACCTGTCCCAGCATCTCGGCTGCATGCCTTCGTGTCGTATCGGTGATGCTCACGCCGCCAAGCATGCGGGCAATCTCCTCGACCCGCTGCCCGGCGTCAAGCGCCGTCACTGCACTCAATGTCTCGCCACCCCGCTCTGCCTTGGCGATCTGCCACTGCCAGTCGGCGCAGGCGGCAACCTGTGGCAAATGCGTGACGCACAGCACCTGCCGGTCGCGTCCGAGACGATGAAGCAGCTTGCCCACGATCTCGGCCACTCGCCCGCCGATCCCGACATCCACTTCGTCGAAAATCAGGGTCGGTGTCGCCGAGTCACGACTGGTCATGACCTGAATCGCCAGCCCGATGCGCGAGAGCTCGCCTCCGGAAGCAACCTTGGCCAGCCCGCGCAGGCTCTGTCCCTGGTTGGCAGCAACCAGGAATTCGACATTCTCGGCGCCGTGAAGCGTGGGCTCGCATGGCGCCAGCGACACCTCAAACCGCCCCCCCTCCATTGCCAGGGACTGCATCGCCTCGGTGATTTCTGCCGAGAGCTTGACTGCCGCAGGCGCACGCGCTGCCGACAGGCGGCTCGCAGCCGCATCGTAGGCAGCACGCGCCGCCGCTTCGGCGGCTTCGAGACGGGCAGGATCCGCGCTTGCCTCAAGCTCGGTGAGGCGCTGACACCAGTTCGCCTCCAGTTCGGGGAGCGCTTCGGGCGCGACACGGTACTTGCGTGCGACATCCATAACCGCGGTGATCCTGCGTTCGATCTCGCCCAGACGCTGAGGGTCGAGATCGAGCCGGTCGCGGTAACGGCGCAGCGCATGCAGCGCCTCATCCGCCTGAATCGCAGCAGAGGCGAGCAAGTCGCGCACTTCATTCAGCGAGGCGTCGATGGAACTCATCTCGTCGAGCCTGGCATCGAGCCGGCCAAGCACGACGGACACCGCGTAATCGCCCTCGCCCAGCGCTTCAAGGGTTTCGTCCGCACCTTCCATCAGCCCTGCCGCGTGGGCGAGCCGGCCATGTTCGGCGTTGAGCTCGACCCATTCTTCGCCGTTGAAGGCAAGGTCCTTCAGTTCCTTGAGCTGCCAGGTGAGGAGTTCGCGCTCGCGGGCGGAGGCGGCGGAATCGAGCTCTGCATTGCGTCGCAGTTCGCTGATGCGCTGCCATTCGCGCCAGCAGGTGGCGACAGCGGCGCCAAGTGGCGCGGCACCGGCATGCGTGTCCAGCAGTTGCCGCTGGGCGTCTGCGCGCAACAGGGCATGATGGGCATGCTGCCCGTGAATGTCGGCGAGCCAGTCCCCGGCGACCCGCAGCTGTGCCAGTGTCACCGGGACACCGTTGATCCAGGCTTTGCCACGACCATTCGCGTCGACCACCCGGCGCAGAATCACGGTGTCGTCGTCGGGCGGCAGCTCCTGCTCGTCAAGCCAGTCCGCAAGCCCCCCTCCCGGCGGCAGGCCAAACTCGGCGACGATGTCCGCCTTGGCCTGGCCCACGCGCACCACGCCGCTGTCGGCGCGACTGCCGAGCGCAAGCCCGAGCGCATCGAGCAGGATGGATTTGCCCGCACCGGTCTCGCCGGTCAGGGCACCAAAGCCCGCGCCGAACTCGAGCTCGAGACGATCGACAATGACGAAATCACGAATAGTCAGACGGCGCAGCATGGTCTCGCGTTCAGGTTGGTCGAACTGCCCCGCGCAGGACAGCTCATCAGTCGGACGGGTCAGTTGTGCCGCGGCGCCGCGCTCCAGTGCAGCTTCTCGCGCAGCATCGCAAAATAGCTGTAGCTCTTCGGATGCAGCAGACGCACGGCAAGTGGCGATCGGGTCAGGCGCACGCGGTCGCCCGCACGCGCATCAAACCGTGCCTGACCATCGAAATGCACCCGCGCATCATGCGGTGGCAGCAACTCGATTTCAATGCAGCACGAATCCGGCAGGGTCACCGGACGCGCGGTCAAGGCATGCGGACACAGGGGCACAAGTGCGATGCCGCCCACGCTCGGATGCAGGATAGGGCCGTTGGCCGACAACGCATAGGCCGTCGAACCGGTGGGCGTCGATATGATCATGCCGTCGGAGCGCTGGGTATAGACAAACTCGCCGTCAATCGACAGATCGAATTCAATCATGCGCCCGAGGTCGCCCTTGTTCACAACGACGTCGTTGAGCGCCAGCGTATGAAACACGCGCTGGCCCGCGCGCATCACCTCAGCATCGAGCATGAAGCGGGATTCCTCGCGGAAGCTGCCATCGAGGATTTCGCCCAGCCTCAGCAAGGCATCCTTGCGCGCGATGTCGGTCAGAAAGCCCAGCCGCCCGAGGTTGACGCCGACAAGCGGCACCGAACGCTCGGCAAGCCGGCGAGCCGTCGTGAGCATGGTGCCATCGCCACCAACAACCACGGCAAGATCACACTTCGCCGCAATCTCTTCATAGGCCGCGACCGGAAAACCTTCCGCCTGACCGATGGAACTCGCCGTACCCTGCTCGATCCACACTTCAAGACCCCGTTCGCGAAGATAGCGAGCGATCAGCAGCACCGACTCCGCCACATCCGGGCTCTGGTACTTTCCGATCAGGGCAACATTGGTAAAGCGCATAGTCATGGCTGCGGATTAAACCACATTCGGATTCCGTCATGCGCGGCCTTGCGGTCGATTGCCGCTTGGCAGCAAGGCACGCAGTTCCATAGAATCGGGCTATATTGCAGGCCAACCATGAAACCGCTCGACACCCGCTCCCAGATCCTGCTGAAAACGCTGATCGAACGCTACATCGCCGAGGGCCAGCCCGTCGGCTCGCGCGCGCTTTCACGCTATTCCGGACTTGAACTCTCACCCGCGACCGTACGCAACGTGATGAGCGACCTCGAGGAAATGGGGTTCATCTCCAGCCCGCACACCTCGGCAGGGAGAGTCCCCACCTCGCTCGGCTACCGCTTCTTCGTTGACGCGCTGCTCACGGTGCAGCCGATGGAAAGCAATCGGGTTCAGGCCCTGAAGGGACAGTTCCAGCCGGATCAGCCCGGACGCCTGATCAGCTCCGCATCGCACATGCTGTCCAACCTGACCCAGTTCGCTGGCGTCGTCGTGACACCGCGCAAGGATGCGGTGCGCATCCGTCAGATCGAGTTCATCAAACTGTCGGAAAACCGCATCCTGCTGATCATCGTCACCACCGCGGGCGACGTGCAGAACCGCATCCTCATCACCCGCCGCAGCTACAATTCATCAGAGCTCGGCGCTGCGGCGAGCTACCTGAACGAGCATTTTGCCGGCCTCGCGTTTGAAGACATTCGCAAGCGCATCCGCGAAGAGCTCCAGCAGTTGCGCAGCGACATGAGCGAGCTGATGACGGCCACCGTCGAAGCCGGCTCCGAGGCCGCAGAGGAATCCGCGCTCAATTACGTCATCTCGGGCGAAACCAATCTTCTCGACGTCGAAGACCTTTCGTCCAACATGTCGCGTCTGCGCGAACTGTTCAAACTTTTCGAGCAGCGCACCGGTCTCATGCAACTGCTGGATCTGTCCAACCGCGCGCAGGGCGTGCAGATCTTCATCGGGGATGAATCCGGCCTGGCCCAGCTCGACGGCTGCAGCGTGATCACGGCCCCCTACGAAGTCGACGGCCAACTGGTGGGCTCGGTCGGCGTGATCGGCCCGACACGCATGGCCTACGACAGGGTGATTCCGATCGTGGACATCACCGCCCGCCTGCTGTCGAACGCACTCTCGTCCAATTCCTGACTCTTCGCTGCGGATTCTTGCAGCGAAAGCCTGCTGCCTCACCTGACTGAAGGAAGAACATGGCCCGCTACTGGCCCGAGCCCGACTACAAACACGGCACCCCCGCACGCAAAGGCGTGCTGCTGGTCAATCTCGGCACGCCCGAAGCGCCGACCGCGCAAGCCCTGCGTCCCTACCTGAAGCAGTTCCTGTCCGACCCCCGCGTGGTGGAGATCCCGCGTGCGCTGTGGTGGATCATCCTCAACGGCATCATCCTCAACACGCGCCCGGCCAAGTCCGCGGCCAAGTATGCAAGCGTGTGGATGGATGCCGGCTCGCCGCTCAAGGTCCATACCGAACGCCAGGCCAAGCTGCTCGACGGCTACCTCAACGCGGCCACGGGAGGCGACGTCGAGGTGGCGTGGGCAATGCGCTACGGCGCCCCGTCAATTCCGGATGCGCTGCAGGAGCTGCGTGCGCGCAATTGCACCCGCATTCTCGTCGTACCGCTGTATCCGCAGTTTGCCGGCAGCACCACCGCCAGCGTGATGGACGAGGTCGCCCGTTGCATGCTGCACTGGCGCAACCTGCCCGAAATCCGCTATGTGCGAAGCTTCCAGGACGATCCGGGCTACATCGCCGCGATCGCCCAGAGCGTGCGCGAAAACTGGGTCAAGCACGGTGAGCCCGATCGGCTGCTGATGAGCTTTCACGGCGTTCCCCGGCGCACACTCGATCTTGGCGACCCGTATCACTGCGAATGCCACAAGACCGCGCGCCTGGTGGCCGAATCTCTCGACTTCCCGGCTGAGCGGATTCTGGTCACCTTCCAGTCGCGATTCGGCAAGGCCGAGTGGCTCAAGCCCTATACCCAGCCCACGCTCGAGAAACTCGCGCGCGAGGGGGTCAAGCGGGTGGACGTCATCTGCCCCGGCTTCGTTTCCGACTGCCTGGAAACGCTCGAGGAAATTGCCATCGAGTGCAAGGAGGCCTTTCTCACGCACGGCGGCAGCACCTTCCACTACATCCCCTGCCTCAATGAGCGCCACGACTGGATTACGGCACTCACCGACCTCACCCGCTGCCATCTTGGCAACTGGCTCGACACCACCACGGATACGCCGGAGTCACTTGCCGCCGCGCGCCAGCATGCGCTCGACCTGGGAGCAAAACAGTAATGACGCCCGGTCTGCGCCTGCTGCTGCGCTGGGCCCTGAACGCCGTGGCCCTGCTGATCATCCCCGAGATCGTCTCCGGCATCGCGGTCGAGAGCTACGTCTCGGCGCTGGCTGCAGCCCTGCTGCTCGGGCTGATCAATGCCCTGATCCGCCCCATCCTGATCCTGATCACCCTGCCCATCACCCTGCTCACGCTGGGTCTGTTCACGCTGGTGATCAACGCACTCCTGTTCTGGGGCGTCTCGGGTCTGGTCGGCGGCCTGCAGGTGAGCGACTTTGGAAACGCCTTCTGGGGCGCGCTGCTCTACAGCGTGCTGACCTGGCTCGTCAATCTTGCGGTTGGCGACCCTGAACGCAAGGTGCGCGTCGTCGTCAATCGCCAGCGCTGAGATCACGCGTTGGCGCTGAGCGCGCGCACGAACTGATCGTGCGCGCGGACGCGACGCGGTGAACGGTCAGTCCTCGACCAGTTGCAGATCGAGCCCGCCGGTGGCGGTGTAGTCACCACGGACCGCGGGCTCGCCGTCCTGCGCCGCGACCCGGGCGATATCCGCGAGGCGCCTGACCACAACGGTCGACACCTGGCGCCTGAACAACTCCTGCACCTCGTCTGTCGCCAGCGCCAGCGCGGGCGGATTGATTTCGAGATAAGTCAGCGGCTCGAGCGAGACCGAGGTCATCATGTGACGATGCTCAAGATGATCGAGCCAGGCCTGCTCGCCGAAAACCTCGCCCGGCCCGAGCGTCAGCACCCTGCGCCCGTCAATCGACACCTCGACCTGACCCGACAGCACGATGGCGAAACGCTGGTCGGCGTCGCCCTCTCGCATCAGCGTCACATGCTCGTCGACCTTGCGCCATGAGCAGATGCGCAAGACCTCCCACAACTCGATATCATCGAACTCGGTGAAGAAGGCCAGCTTGCGCAACATCGTGAACCGGCTCGTATCGGGCGGCACGCACTTGTCGTCGACGATCTTGTAGCGAACTGCGGCGAGATCCTTGGCAAACTCGGCACCGTTCTTGTAGCGGGAGTAGAGGTCTTTCTCGAGCGCCTTGCGGATGACCGCATCCATCTGCTCGGGAATCTCGGGATTGAGCTGAGAAACCGAGGGCTGGTCTGCGTTGATGATCTTGTAGATCAGCTGCGCCGGGTTGGCTGCGCGGAACGGCAGGCGGCCGGTGAGCAGATGGAACAGCACCACGCCGAGCGAATAGAGATCGGTCTTCTGGTTGAGCGGATAGCTCTTGATCTGCTCCGGACTCATGTAGGCCGGCGACCCTACGCCCATGATGAAGGTGGAGTCGGTCTCGATCTTCTTGCTGATGTTCAGCGCCAGCCCGAAGTCGGTGATCTTCACGTTGTCGTTGTCGTCGATCAGGATGTTGGCGGGCTTGATGTCACGATGGACGATTCCCTGCCGATAGGCATGATCGAGCGCCATGCAGCACTTGAAGATGATGCCGATCACGCGGTGGATCGGGAGCAGCTTTTCGAAACTGCAGTAGCGCTCAAGGGTGTAGCCGGGGAAGTACTCCATCACCACGTAGGCTTGGTCCGCCTCGACCACCGCCTCGAAAATGCGAATGATGTTAGGGTGGTCCAGGCGCTTGGACACCGCACCCTCGGCTTTCAGCAGCTTCAGCAGACGGCGGTTCCACTTCGCGACGTCTCGCGCCTTGTCGTCAAACTTGACGTGCTTGAGCGCGATCTGCTCGGGGTAATGCGGATTCTCGGCGAGGTAGACAACAGCCGTCGCACCGCGACCCAGCTCGCGAACGATTCGGTACTTCCCGACTCTTTCGGGCATTGTTCCCATGGCATCAGGGTGGCGCGCAGGGCGCCCCGCAACAGGTCTGTTTCGATATGTTGATTGTGTCACGATACCCGGCTGCAGAGAATCACCATTGCGCGCACCTGACCGTGTGGCACTGCCGCGAATCAATATTGTTCGCCGCGCGCAGGGTGTGCTTAAATCGACCGACAGCATTGAGACGCTCACAACCCTGCGGGAGGGCACATCGTGCACACGTTCAACACGCCTGCCCGTGCCGGCGCCCCCCAGGCAGCAGTGCCCGGGAACGCACTGACGCCTCGCCCGTTACCGCACCGTTACCGAACAGCGAGTGGGCAAGCGCATCAGCAGAATTGAAACCATTGGTTACAGCACACCGGATGCTCATCCTCACCCCCCGTGCCGACACGCACCGCCCGACCAATCGGCCCGAAGGGCTCGAGCCTCGGCGTCGCATCGCCGTCAACACTGCAACCGGTGCCGGACCGTCCGTGTCCGCAGCACACCCGCCCCCCGCTGTGTGCGGGACCTGTCTTACCGGAGCATCAATTTGAGCGAATCCGTCGACCAACTCATCCATGCCCGCTGGGTGATCCCGGTATCACCGGCCGATACCGTGTTCGAGCATTACAGCGTCGCGATCCGTGCAGGCGCCATCGTCGATGTGCTTGCGCAATCCGAAGCCCGCTCGCGCTACCGCGCCGCCGAGGTCGTCGAACTCGGTGAGCACGCCCTGATTCCCGGCCTGGTCAACCTTCACGCCCACGCCGCCATGAACCTGATGCGGGGAATGGGCGACGACCTGCCCCTGATGCGCTGGCTGCAGGAAACCATCTGGCCCGCCGAAGGCAAGCATGTCTCACCCGCCTTCGTTCGCGACGGCACGCTGCTGGCTGCACGAGAGATGCTGCGTGGGGGCATCACGACCTGCAATGACATGTACTTCTACCCGGAAGCCGCGGCACGGGCGTTTGACGAAGCCGGCATGCGCGCGGTGGTCGGCATCATCATGCTGGATTTTCCGACGCCGTACGCGAGCGACGCGGACGACTACCTGCGCAAGGGCTTGCGCACCAGAGACCAGTGGCGCGACGCGCCCTTGCTCGGTTTTTCCGTAGCACCGCACGCGCCCTACACCGTCTCCGACGCAAGCTTCGAGCGCGTCGCCAGCCTTGCCGCCGAACTCGATCTGCCGATCCACATTCATGTTCACGAAACGGCGACCGAGATCAGCGACGGACTGGCCGCCCACGGCGTACGTCCGCTGGCCCGCCTCGAACGCCTGGGGCTGCTCGGCCCCAACCTGATTGCCGTGCATGCCGTACATCTCGACGAAACCGACCTCGCGCGCCTCGCGCATCACGGCTGCAGCGTCGCGCACTGCCCCACGTCGAACATGAAACTCGGCAGCGGCATTGCCCCGCTGTCCAGCCTGGTACAACGCGGCATCAACATCGGTCTCGGCACCGACGGCGCAGCCAGCAACAACCGCCTCGACATATTTCAGGAGATGCGCCATGCAGCCCTCCTCGCCAAGGCGGTCAATTGCGACGCGAGCGTCATTCCCGCACATCGCGCATTGCACATGGCCACGCTCGGTGGCGCTCAGGCGCTTGGGCTGGAAAACAACATCGGCTCGATCACGCCGGGCAAGCGCGCAGACCTCTGTGCCGTCTCGCTCTCAGGCCCATTGATGCAACCATGCTTTGACCCCGTTTCCCACCTCGTTTATGTTTGTGACCGCGATCAGGTATCGCACGTATGGGTCGATGGAACGCTGCGTGTGAAGGACGGCACGGCACTGTTGCGAATTAGCGACAAAGAATTGCTCGAAATCACAACGGTATGGCAAACTAAACTCGTTAATTGAACAAAATAACGATTCAGTTCAATCCAACGCAAGACGGCAAAGCGACCGTTTTCGCTCAGTTGCAGCGGCTCGAATAGTCTCTCGCCCTTCTCAAGAGGAAACCATGATCAAACAAACCAAGAATCAGATGCTCATGCTGGCCGCCATCGCTTCGATCGGCCTGTCCGCAACCAGCGCTTTCGCAGCGGACGTTGTTGTTGATGGCAAGGGCGAAACCCCCTATGTGATCGACGGTCGCAACGTCGTCGCTCGCAGCGGCTACGACCTGTGCTGGCGCACCGGCTACTGGACCCCGGCCGCGGCAGGTACCGCGATGGCTGGCGAGTTCCCCGCCGGTTGTGCATGTGATAGCGACATCGTGCCGAAAGACAAGTGCGTGAAGATGGCTGCCGCTCCGGCACCCACCCCCGCCGCACCGATGCCGAAGCCGACCGCTGAGAAGATCAAGCTGTCCGCTGACGCACTGTTCGACTTCGACAAGGCTGTCCTGAAGAGCGACGGCATGGCCAAGCTCGACGAACTGGCCTCCAAGTCCAAGGCCGTCAAGCTTGAAGTGATCCTGGCCGTCGGTCACACCGACCGTCTGGGTTCCGACGCCTACAACCAGAAGCTGTCCGAGCGTCGCGCTGCCGCCGTCAAGACCTACCTGGTTTCGAAGGGTGTTGAAGCCAACCGTGTTTACACCGAAGGCAAGGGCGAGAAGCAGCCCGTGACCGGCGACAAGTGCAACACCGTCAAGAACCGCAAGGCTCTGATCGAGTGTCTGCAGCCGGATCGTCGCGTTGAAGTCGAAGTGATCGGCTCCAAGTAATTCGACTGCTGTCGTTCAGAAAGCCCTGCTTCGGCGGGGCTTTTTCTTTTTATGGACACAGCGAACGCTTTTCGGCAACGTCGGTCCTTACTGCCGTGCACGTTTAAGGCTCTCACCATGACCACGCTTAACGCAGACCCAGCAGAACTGCAGAAATTCAGCGATCTGGCCCACCGCTGGTGGGACCCCGCCTCCGAATTCAAACCCTTGCATGAGATCAATCCGCTTCGACTGAACTGGATCGACGACATTGCCAGCCTTGCAGGCAAGGACGTCCTCGACATCGGCTGTGGTGGCGGCATCCTGTCCGAAGGCATGGCGTCGCTTGGTGCCACGGTAACCGGCATCGACCTGTCTGAAAAGGCGCTTGGCGTTGCCCGCCTCCACCTTTTCGAGAGCGGACAGAAAGTCGATTACCGACTGGTCAGCGCCGAAGCGTTTGCGGAAGAAAGCCCTGCCCGGTTCGACGTCGTGACCTGCATGGAGATGCTGGAACACGTGCCAGATCCGGCAAGCACGATTGCCGCCTGCGCAAAGCTGGTCAAGCCCGGCGGCCATGTCTTCTTCTCAACCCTCAATCGCAACCTGAAGGCTTACGCCCTGGCCATCATTGGCGCAGAGTACCTGCTCAAGCTTCTGCCGCGTGGCACGCACGAGTACGCGAAGTTCATCAAACCTTCGGAGCTGAGCCGTTACAGCCGGAACGCCGGGCTCACCCCCCAGACACTCACAGGAATGAACTACAACCCTCTGACCAAGGTCTATGCACTCGGACGGAACACGGATGTCAATTACCTGCTCCATACCCGGCGCGAAACCTGAGCACGCAGGGCAAAGCAGGCCCGTGATACACTGAGCACTTGAAATATCACCAAGACGCCCCATCTTGGTATGGCTTCACCGATCATTGGGGCCGACCTGGCTTCGACGTGGGTCGCGAAGCAGCGCAGTGCATACCGAGGACCAGTCACCTCGTAAATCCATCTGGGAAACTATAAACGCCAACGACGAGCGTTTCGCTCTAGCCGCTTAATCCCGGTTAGCGCTGCACCGACAGGTCTCTGGGTCGGGTGGTAAGGTGAAAGCCAAGCCGCTGCAGTGTCATTTACAGAGAATCGCGAGTTGCGCCGGGTTACTTGGTTCGACAGCTAAAGGTAAGGTAACTCGCCTCTGACCGGCCTGCCGACCGGCTAAGTCAGGGGTTAAATCCAAATAGGGCGGATAAGTATGTAGATCTGTCTGTAGAGGACTTGCGGACGGGGGTTCGATTCCCCCCGGCTCCACCAAATTGAAGCCCCGACTGTTATCAGTCGGGGCTTTTTCTTTTCCGCACAGCTCGGCAACCGTCTTGCGGCAAAGGACTGGACACAGACTGACCATTCCGCCCGTTCGTCGCCAGCAATCGCTGCGAAACCTGATTGACGGGGGCGCCCCTGCGTGGCACAAAGGTGGCATCTTGCACCGTCGCAGTCATCCCGGATGGGTGCGGGCTGCCATACTCACGGCCCTTGATGGCGGGCCTGTTCAAACCCGGCGGCACTCGGTCCTTTGCGTTCAGCACCGGGGACCAGACTCGACGCCAGGCACGAACGCTCGCCCCCAGGATTCAAAACCCGCGAATGACGGAGTTGACGCATGCATACCGTTTTCTCGGAATTCGCACTGCTTCTGATGATGTCCGCCGCTGCAGGCGCGTTTTCGCTCTGGCTGCGCCAGCCGGTACTCATTGCCTACATTGTCATCGGCATCGTCGTCGGCCCCGCCGTGCTGGGCATTGTCACCGCGCACGACCAGATTGACCTGCTGGCGCAGGTTGGCGTCGCGATGCTGCTCTTCGTCGTTGGCCTCAAGCTCGACCTGAAGCATATCCGCCATATTGGCCCGGTTGCACTCGCCACCGGCCTGGGCCAGCTCGCCTTCACCATCGTGATTGGTTTTCTCATCGTCCTTGCGATGGGCAAGGGCTGGATCGAAGCGCTGTATATCGCTGTTGCGCTGACCTTCTCCAGCACCATCATCATCGTCAAGCTCCTGTCCGACAAGCACGAGATCGACTCCCTGCACGGACGCATCGCAGTCGGCTTCCTGATCGTGCAGGATCTCGCCGTCGTGATCGCAATGATGGTGATGAGCGCCCTGCGCGGTGACGCCGGCGAAGGCTCGCTGCTATCCCTTGCCGGGTCGCTCGGACTGCGGATCGGCATTGCCGTCGCCGGGCTGTATCTGCTGATGCGCTTCGTCCTGCCGAGGGTCGTCGCCCGCATGGCGCAATCGCAGGAGTTGCTGCTGATTTTTGCCGTTGCCTGGGGCACGGGGCTCGCGGCACTTGGTGAGTGGGCCGGCTTTTCCAAGGAAGCGGGCGCCTTTCTTGCCGGCTTCTCGCTTGCCTCGACGCATTATCGTAACGCCATCAACGCACGGCTGACCGGGATCCGCGACTTCCTGCTGCTGTTCTTTTTCATCGACCTCGGCTCGAAGCTTGATTTCTCCACGCTCGGCAACGAACTGTGGCCAGCGCTGACGCTGTCCCTGTTCGTGCTGATCGGCAACCCTCTGATCGTCATGGCCATCATGGGCTATATGGGATACCGGAAGCGTACGGGCTTCCTGTGCGGACTGACGGTGGCCCAGATCAGTGAGTTCTCGATCATCTTCGTTGCCATGGGCATCTCCCTCGGACATCTCGACAAGAGCGCACTCGGATTGACCACGCTTGTCGGCCTGATCACCATTGCCCTGTCGACCTACGCGATTCTCTACTCCCACCCGCTCTACGAGAAACTTGCAGCCTGGCTCGGTGTATTTGAACGAAAGCGCCCCTTCCGCGAACTGGCGGTCGCGACAGAGCGGCATGACCTCGACATGGCAGACGTGATCGTGGTCGGCCTCGGGCGTTACGGCAGCCGGCTGGCGCTCTGCCTCCAGGCAGCCGAACTCAAGGTGCTCGGCGTCGAATACGACCCGGAGGCGGTGCGCAAGCTGCGGCGACGCGGTCTGCCGGTGCGATACGGAGACTGCACCACCAGCGAGTTCATCGAAAGCCTTCCGGTCAGGGACACACGCTGGATTGTCAGCACCTTACCGGACATGGCCTCAAACCACGATCTGCTGGACGGCCTGCGGGCGCATCATTTCGCCGGAGGCGTGGCGATCGTTGCCCGCGATGACTTCGACGATGCTGCGCTGAAAACGCACGGCGCGACGACGATCCTGTATCCGATGCGCAACGCCGTCGACTATGCAGTTGACGCACTGACGGCACTCATCCACCCGAATGACAAGGCCACGCCGGAGATCGAGAGGACAGCGTCGAGGCCGGGGACTGATTGACGTGCCGCGCAAGTCGTCACCAAACCCGCCAGGAAGCACTGCCGGCACGACAAGTTTTCACTAAAACAACGACTTCAGCCGCATGAATACAACTAAAGTGGCACCCCGGTTAGGGTTTTCCGCGGTTTTCCGGCGCGCGCCAATCCATATAATCAGCGCAGCAATTGCTAAAACAGAAAGATACAAAGGAGATAACGTGGAACGTCGTAAATTCCTGAAGGGTGCAGGTCTCGCTGGCGTACTTGCGGCTGGCACCGCACCGGCGATCGTAAACGCACAACAACAGATCCGCTGGCGTCTTGCGTCAAGCTTCCCGAAGTCGCTCGATACGATTTACGGCGCCGCTGAGACGTTCTCCAAGAACGTTGCGGAAGCAACGGGTGGAAAGTTCCAGATCTCGGTTCACGCCGCCGGCGAGCTCGTCCCGGCCTTCGGTGTGGTCGACGCAATTCAGCAGGGCGCCATCGATGCAGCCCACACTGCTCCGTATTATTTCTTCGGCAAGAACGAAGCGTTTGCGTTCGACTGCGCGATTCCGTTCGGCATGAACTCGCGCCAGCAGACGGCGTGGATGTACGAAGGCAACGGCATGAAGCTGTTGCGCGAGTTCTACGCGCAGTTCAGCGTCGTCAACTTCCCGATGGGCAACACCGGCGCGCAGATGGGTGGCTGGTATCGCAAGCCCATCAAATCGCCCGCCGACATCAACGGTCTCAAGATGCGTATCGGCGGCTTCGGCGGTCGCGTGCTGGGCAAGATGGGCGGCGTGTCGCAGAACATCCCGGGCGGCGAGATTTATCAGTCACTCGAGAAAGGGACCATCGATGCAACCGAATGGGTCGGCCCGTATGACGACCTGAAGCTCGGCTTTCACAAGGTTGCTCCCTACTACTACTACCCGGGCTGGTGGGAGGGTGGCGCTCAGCTGTCCCTGTACATCAACGACAAGCAGTGGGGCGCACTGTCGAACGAGTACAAGGCCATTGTTCGCCAGGCTGCGTCCGATGCTCACGTTGTCATGCAGGCCCGCTACGATGCGCGCAACCCGAACGCCCTGAAGCAGCTGATTGCGGAAGGCGCCAAACTCGACCGCTTCCCGAAGTCGGTCATGGACGCCGCGTTCAAGGCCCGCAACGAGGTGTACAAAGAACTGAACGACACCAACCCGGACTGGAAGAAGATTTACGGCGACTACGCGAAATTCCTCGCCGATTCCTACCAGTGGGCGCCGATCGCCGATGGTAGCTACGACCAGTACATGTCGGCACAGAAACTGTAACAGCTGTTCACGCACGGCCGGTGCCTGCCGGCCGTGCAAACGTGCTGGCAAGACATCGCCAGCACAATCTTTCCAGCCGCCCTTCTGAGCAGAGCACAGGAGTACACCGGCTCAATCAGCACCTTCGGGGCAAAGCCGACTTTCTCATGGGTATCCTTCTAAAACTCTCCGGCCTGATAGACGGCCTGACCCGGCTGATCGGGAAATCCATCATCTGGCTGATCCTCGCTGCAGCAGTCATCAGCGCCCTGAATGCCATTGCGCGCAAGGCCTTCAACGTTGGCTCGAACTCGTTTCTCGAGATCCAGTGGTATCTGTTCTCGGCCGTTTTCATGTTCGGCGCCGGATATACCTTCCTGCAGAACGCACACGTGCGCATCGACGCGGTTGCCAACAACTTCTCCAAGCGCACCCGCACATTCATCGACATTGGCGGCATCCTGATTTTTCTGCTGCCGCTGTGCTACTTCATGATCGATTTTTCCTGGCCCATCGTTGAGGCCGCCTACACCTCGGGTGAGGTGTCCTCGAACTCCGGCGGCCTGATCCGCTGGCCGGTGTACATCATGGTACCGATCGGTTTCGGGCTGCTTGCGCTGCAGGCAGTCTCCGAGCTCATCAAGCGGTTTGGCTACCTCGCGGGCAAGGCACCGGATCCGACCCTGCATGGCGGACATGGTGACACCCCGACGGAACAACACGAAACCGACGCAGCAAAGGCCACGCAATGATCGAGTTCTTTTCCGCCAATGCCGCGCCAGTGATGTTCGGCGCGGTCATTTTCTTCCTGCTGTCGGGCTTCCCGGTCGCATTTGCGCTTGCAGCCTGCGGCCTTTTCTTCGGCTTTGTCGGCATTGAAGCCGGCTTGCTGCCCTCGTCACTGTTTCAGGCGCTTCCGCTGCGTGTGTTCGGCATCATGCAGAACGACACGCTGCTGGCAATTCCCTTCTTCACCCTGATGGGGTTGATCCTCGAACGAAGTGGCATGGCCGAGGACTTGCTCGACACCGTCGGGCAGGTGTTCGGCCCGGTCCGCGGCGGCCTCGCGCTTGCCGTGATCTTCGTCGGTGCCCTGCTTGCAGCCACCACGGGCGTGGTGGCTGCTTCCGTCATCTCAATGGGCCTGATCTCCTTGCCGATCATGCTGCGCTACGGTTACAGCCGTGAAATCGCCTGCGGTGCGATCACCGCCTCCGGCACCCTGGCCCAGGCGATTCCGCCCTCTCTCGTGCTCATCGTGATGGCCGACCAGCTCGGACGCAGCGTCGGCGACATGTACAAGGGCGCCTTCCTGCCGGCCTTCCTGCTTGTTGCGCTTTACGCGATTTTCATTATCGGCCTTGCAATCTTCAAGCCGAAACTGGTGCCGGCCCTGCCGCCCGAAGCGCTGACCCACCGCGAGCCAGACGGCACTTCCGGCCTGCGCTCGCTGCTTGTCTTTGCCGTTGTCACCACGGCCATTTCGACGCTGTTCGGCATGAACTACGCCAACATCCTGAGCGCCATGAATGGCACCGAAGCAAAGCCTGCGCTCGACGAGATCATCGTCATGGCAATGTCCGCGGGCACCATTTTCGCGCTGGCCGCTGCAAGCATCAGCCGCGCGCTGAAGCTCGGACTGCTGTCGCGCATCTGTCAGCGTGTGGTGTTCGTCCTGATTCCGCCGCTTGCACTGATCTTCCTGGTGCTTGGTACGATTTTCCTCGGTGTTGCAACACCCACGGAAGGTGGCGCAATGGGCGCGGTCGGCGCCATCCTGCTCGCAGCCGTGCGCAAGCGACTGGACCTGAAGACGCTCACGCAGGCACTCGAGTCCACGACCCGTCTGTCGTGCTTCGTGCTCTTCATCCTGATTGGTTCGACGATTTTCAGCTTCACGTTTACGGCAGTCGATGGCCAGCACTGGGTGGAGCACCTGTTTGACAAGCTGCCGGGCGGCCAGATCGGCTTCCTGATCTTCGTGAACATGGTCATCTTCGGCCTGGGCTTCTTCCTCGACTTCTTCGAGATCGCCTTTATCCTCCTCCCGCTTCTCGCACCGGTTGCAGACAAGCTCGGCATCGACCTGATCTGGTTTGGTGTGATGATCGCGATTAACATGCAGACGTCGTTCCTGACGCCACCATTCGGTTTCGCACTGTTCTATCTGCGCAGCGTCGCGCCGGTCAGCGCCTTCCTCGACCGGGTGACGGGCAAGCGAATCGAACCGGTCAAGACCACCCAGATCTATCGTGGTTCGGTACCGTTTGTTCTGATCCAGATCTTCGTTCTGGCCTTGATCATCATCTTCCCGGAACTTGTTACCGGAAGCCTGGATGCCGAAGTGAAGGTGGATCTGGACACCATCGAGATCGAAGCACCGACCTCAGGCGGCGGCTGGGGGGCGCCGGCGGAATCTGGCGGATGGTAAGATCGGGCGGATGGAAAACCCACTCACCCGACTCTGCATTGTTCGTCACGGAGAAACCACCTGGAACGCCGAAAGGCGTCTCCAGGGGCATCTCGACATTGAACTGAACGAAAACGGCATCGCCCAGGCTCAGGCCACGGGCCGTGCCCTTTCGGACCAGCGCTTCGCGGCCGCCTACAGCAGCGACTTGCAGCGCGCCCGACGCACTGCGGCATGCATCTGGCCCGGCCCCGAAGACCGTATCAACACCCACCCGGGACTGCGCGAACGCCACTACGGGCATTTCCAGGGCCTGACTTACGAGCAAGCCCAAACCCGTTTCCCTGCTGACTACGCCCGTTTCCTGAGCCGCGACGCCGGCTTTGCCTTCGAGGATGGAGGCGAAAGCCTTACCGCCTTCGCTGCGCGCATTGCCGCAGCCCTGCTCGAAATCGTCGAGCGCCACCCCGGCGAACAGATTCTGATCGTGACGCATGGCGGCGTGCTCGACATCATTCACCGCCTGAGCACGGGAAAGTCGCTCGACTCGCCGCGCGATTTCACCATCCCGAATGCCGCGCTGAACTGGATCACCCACCACGACGGCCGCTGGCAACTGGTCAGCTGGGGAGACCAGTCCCACCTTGGCAGCGCACTCGACGAGCTCTCCAACGCCTGAGTCTGTGCGAAACAAACATGTTGCGGCGCACGCGGCTCGACATACGCCCTCGCCTCGCGTGTTAATATCCGCCTTTATCACAACCCTGCCGAGTCCGTTCCATGTTTTCTTCCCAAGATACCCTCGCCAAGGTCGATCCCGAGCTGTGGGCCGCCGTGCAGGCGGAAAACCGCCGCCAGGAAGACCACATCGAATTGATTGCCTCCGAGAACTACGTCTCATACCCGGTCATGGAAGCCCAGGGCTCCCAGCTGACCAACAAGTATGCTGAAGGTTATCCGGGCAAGCGTTACTACGGCGGTTGCGAGCACGTCGACGTGGCAGAGCAACTCGCCATCGAACGTGTAAAGAAACTCTTTGGTGCCGATGCCGCCAACGTGCAGCCCAACTCGGGCTCGCAGGCAAACCAGGCCGTGCTGCTGGCCTTTGCCAAGCCGGGCGACACCATCATGGGCATGAGCCTGTCCGAAGGCGGCCACCTCACCCACGGCATGCCGCTGAACATGTCGGGCAAGTGGTTCAACGTCGTGGCCTACGGCCTGAACGAGAAGGAAGAAATCGACTACGACAAGATGGAAGCGCTGGCACGCGAGCACAAGCCGCGCATCCTCATCGCCGGCGCCTCCGCCTACTCGCTGCGCATCGATTTCGAGCGCTTCGCCAAGGTTGCAAAGGAAATCGGCGCGATCTTCTGGGTCGACATGGCGCACTACGCCGGCCTGATCGCCGCTGGCTACTACCCGAACCCGGTGCCCCACGCCGACGTCGTCACCTCGACCACGCACAAGACGCTGCGCGGCCCGCGCGGCGGCATCATCCTGATGAAGGCCGAGCACGAAAAGGCGATCAACTCCGCCATCTTCCCCGGTCTGCAAGGCGGCCCGCTGATGCACGTCATCGCTGGCAAGGCAGTTGCCTTCAAGGAAGCCGCATCGCCCAAGTTCCGGAATTACCAGGAACAGGTAATTGCCAACGCCCGCGTGATGGCGCGCGTGCTCGGCGAAGAGCGCGGACTGCGCATTGTCTCCGGCCGCACCGAGAGCCATGTCTTCCTGGTTGACCTGCGCTCGATGAAGATCACCGGAAAGGCCGCCGAAGCCGTACTCGGCAGTGCGCACATCACGGTCAACAAGAACTCGATCCCGAATGACCCGGAGAAGCCCTTCGTGACCTCCGGCATCCGTATCGGCTCGCCGGCGATGACCACCCGTGGCTTCACCGAGATCGAAGCCGAGCAGATCGCCCACCTGATCGCAGACGTACTCGCAGCGCCTGAAGACGCCGCGGTGATTGATGGCGTGCGCAGCAAGGTGTCGGCGCTGTGTGCGAAGTTCCCGGTCTACGGCCAGTAAGCACTTGACGCACGAGCGGCCCGCTGCTGGTTTCAGCGCGGGTCGCCCGAGCGGACTGCCTGCGCCCACGCGATGAAATGCCCCTTCTGCGGTGACCCCAATACCCAGGTCACCGACACGCGCGAGAACGACGACGGCGACGTCGTGCGCCGCCGTAGACGCTGCATGCACTGCGACAAGCGCTTTACGACCTATGAGCGCATCGACCTCAAGATGCCGCACATCGTCAAACGCAACGGCAGTCGCACCGATTTCGACCATGCGAAACTATCCGGCAGCATGAAGCTCTCGCTGCGCAAGCGCCCGGTCACCACCGAAGCGCTCGAGGCCGCAGTCGACCGAATCGAGGCACGCCTGCTGTCGATGGGCGAGAACGAAGTAGCGAGCGAAAAGATCGGCGAACTGGTGATGAAGGAGCTCAAGAAGCTCGACAAGGTCGCCTATATCCGCTTCGCATCGGTGTATCGCAACTTTGCCGACGTGGATGAATTTTCCGAAGTGATTCGCGAAGTGCAGCCGCGTTCCAAGCGCGCGCGGGGCAGCGCAACACCTGCGGATCCCGAGAATGACCTTTTCGGCAGCTGACCACGAGGCAATGGCCCGGGCCCTCGCCCTGGCCACCAATGGCCTTGAAAGCACGACCCCCAATCCTCGGGTAGGCTGCGTGATCGTGCGTGACGGCATGACCGTGGGCGAAGGCTGGCACCGGCGTGCCGGCGAGCCTCATGCCGAAATCAACGCCCTGCAGCAGGCTGGCGATGCCGCCCGCGGTGCGACTGCCTACGTGACCCTTGAACCCTGCTCCCACTTCGGTCGCACCCCTCCGTGCGCGGACGCGCTGATCGCGGCCGGGGTGTCCCGCGTTGTGGCGGCAATGGAAGACCCGAATCCGCTGGTTGGCGGGCGCGGCATGGAACGACTGCGGGCCAGCGGCATACAGACCGCGCACGGACTGCTCGAGAACGAAGCCCGGGAACTCAACATCGGCTTCGTCTCGCGCATGACCCGCGGCCGCCCCTGGCTGCGCCTCAAGGCAGCCAGCAGCCTCGACGGCAAGACCGCGCTCAACAACGGCGTCAGCCAGTGGATCACCGGCGCGGCGGCCCGTGCCGACGGTCATCGCTGGCGCGCTCGCGCATGCGCGATCCTGACCGGAATCGGCACGGTCAAGGCAGATGATCCCCAGCTGACCGTGCGAGCCGTGCCCTGCGAACGCCAGCCCTTGCGGGTGCTGATCGACGCCCGGCTCGACGTCTCGCCCACGGCACGCATCCTGCAGGGCGACCCGATCGTGATTGCCACTGCCAGCGAAGACCGTGACAGGCACGCATCCCTGGCAGGCGCCGGGCACCGCCTGCTGGTCCTACCGAACGCGGGCGGCAAGGTCGACCTGCCTGCATTGATGAACGAGCTTGGCCGGCTCGGCCTGAACGAAATCCACGCGGAAGCCGGCCTGAAACTCAATGGCTCGCTGCTGCGCGAAGGCTGCGTCGATGAGCTCCTGCTCTATCTGGCGCCGATTCTGGTTGGCGACGCGGCCCAGGGCCTGTTCAATCTGGCTGAGCTGACCCGCCTGGATGAGGCGGTAAGCCTCGATATCCGCGATCTGCGCCAGATTGGCGACGATCTGCGCCTGATCGCACGTCCCCGTCGCTGATCGCGCCTAGCGCGCCCCGCACACCGCGCAACCGGGATCACGCCCGAGCGACACGCTGCGCCACTCCATTCCGAGGCCGTCCAGCAGCAGCAGACGACCATCGAGCGAGGTTCCGCAGCCAGCGATCAGCTTGAGCGCCTCGGCCGCCTGGGTGGAGCCGATAATGCCCACCAGCGGCGCAAATACCCCCATCACCGCACAGCGGACCTCTTCGAGCGATTCGCCTTCCGGGAACAGGCAGTGATAGCAGGCACTCTCGGCATTGCGCAGATCGAACACCGACACCTGACCGTCAAAGCGGATTGCCGCGCCCGACACCAGGGGCTTGCGATGCTTGACGCAGGCCCGATTGACGGCATGACGGGTCGCGAAGTTATCGCAACAATCGAGCACGACATCAGCCGCAGCAATTTGCGCGTCGAGCGCATCGCCCTCAAGGCGGAACGGCAGGATCTCGACCTGGGCAAGGGGGTTGAGGCGGTGCAGCGTATCGCGTCCGGACTCGACCTTGAGCCGCCCTACGCCCTCGGCGCTATGCAGGATCTGGCGCTGCAGGTTGGTCAGATCCACTGTATCGCCATCTGCAAGCACCAGCGTGCCGACACCGGCCGCGGCAAGATACATCGCAGCGGGCGACCCCAGGCCACCAGCCCCGATCACGAGGACACGCGCGCCGAGAATGGCCTCCTGACCTTCGACACCGATTTCCGGAAGCAGGATATGCCGGCTGTAGCGCAGTAGCTGATCGTCATTCATGGCTGAGCACACAAGAAAAAGGGCCGCACATGGCAGCCCGCACGATGGATAGGAAAACGCCCTTACTTGTACTCACGCAAGTCAGGGGGCGTTTCGTCGTGATCACCATGCGCATGGTGATCCCAGGCCTGGATGTAGACCTCGTTGGACTTCTTCAGCAGGCGTTCGGGTGAGACCAGGTTGTGACGCTGGGTTTCCTCACAGAAATAGACCAGTGCCCGCACGAGCTTCGAATACAGCGTGTTGTCCAGCGCGAAACCGGCCTCGCGCAACGCTTCTTCGAGTGACTCCAAGCTGTAGTCGAGGACTGAATAACGCACAACCAGTGCGTATTCTCCAACCCCCTCCTCGACCTCCAGCCCCTTCAGCATGCTCAGCGCCCGGAGTGCCTGCTCTACCTGGCCTGGCGGCAGCTTCTTGAAGCGCAGCTCACGGTGCTTCTCCATCCCCGACCCGGCAACGGGATGGTCGTGACGCCTGCCGGCAAGCTTGTAGGCGGTTTCACGTCGCATCACAACCCTCCCTGTCTCATGGATTATTTTTATTCTGGACGATCTGGAGGCCCTTGAGAAGATTGATCGCCTGGCCAAGCTGATAGTCGTCCTTGCCGGCCTGCTCGAAACGCGCAGCCTGAGCGGCCTCGTCCTCATCAGCACCCTGCGCATCCTGCGCCTCGCGCGCTTTGCGCTCGGCCTCCGGATCACGATCGTTGCCGAGATGACCGTCGAGGTCGGCTTCGCGAATCCGCTTGGCCGAGCCGTTGGTGGACTCTTCGACCACGATATCGGGCTCGATACCCTTGGCCTGGATGGACCGACCACTCGGCGTGTAGTAACGCGCCGTGGTGAGCTTGATCGCCGTCGTATTGTTCAGCGGCAGGATGGTCTGCACCGAGCCCTTGCCAAAGCTCTGGGTTCCCATGATCACGGCACGCTTGTGGTCCTGCAGCGCACCCGCAACGATCTCCGACGCAGAGGCCGAGCCACCGTTGACCAGCACCACCATGGGCACATCGCGCGCCCACTTCGGCAGCGCGCGCAGGAAGTCGTCCCGCGAACCGCGCAGGTAGTCGTCGCTCGATGCACGGAACTCGCGCTTGGCATCCTCTGTACGTCCGTCGGTCGACACCACCAGGGTATTGACCGGCAGGAAAGCCGCCGCCACACCGACCGCACCGTGAAGCAGGCCGCCCGGATCGTTGCGCAGATCGAGCACCAGCCCCTTGAGTTCGCCATCCTTGGCCAGCTTCTGCAGGTGCGTCACGACCGAACTCGCTGTGTTCTCCTGGAACTGCGCGACCCGCAGGTAACCATAGCCGGGCTCGACGACCTTCGACTTGACGCTCTGGACCTTGATCACTTCGCGCGTGAGGGTGACGATGACCGGCCTGACTTCGCCCTTGCGCATGATGGTCAGAGTGATGTCGGTCTTGGGCTTGCCGCGCATGCGCTTGACCGCATCGTTAAGGCTCATGCCCTTCACCGGCGTATCGTCGAGTTTGACGATCAGGTCCCCCGCCTTCACGCCTGCGCGGAAAGCCGGTGTGTCCTCGATGGGCGACACCACCTTGACGAAGCCGTCTTCCATCCCGACTTCGATGCCCAGGCCGCCAAACTCACCCTGAGTTCCCACCTGCAGATCCTTGAACGCCTCTGCGTCGAGGTAGGCCGAATGCGGATCGAGCCCGCTCAGCATTCCGCTGATCGCATGCGTGACCAGCTTCTTGTCATCGACCGGCTCGACATAGCCCTGCTTGATGGCATTGAAGACATCGGCGAACGCACGCAGCTCCTCGACGGGAAGCGGCGCCAGCGCGGTCTTGTCGGCATTGGCGGAGAAGTTCAGGCTGATCATCACACCGGCGACGACGCCGGTCATTACGAGCCCGAATTGTTTCAACTTGCTGCTGGGCATGAGCACTCCATCGGGGAATATGCCAGCGCGACCCCTCGGCCGCGCCTGAATCTGAATCTAGTTAAGCCGCACCCACTGCAGGGGGTCGAGTGCCCGTCCCTGATGACGGACTTCGAAGTATAAACCCGATTCCGGGCCGCCTCCGCTCACCCCCACACTGGCAATCGCATCGCCGCCAGCCACGTTGTCACCGACGACTTTGAGCAATGCATCGTTGTTGCCATACACGGAAAGATAGTCTCCGCCGTGGTCAAGAATCAGCAGATTGCCGTAGCCACGCAACCAGTCGGAAAACACCACCTCGCCGGCCGCAACTGCGCGCACTTCAGCACCGCTGGCTGCACGGATGAAAACGCCCTTCCAGGTCGTTCCACCCTCAGCCCTTTGAGCACCGAAGCGTCCGATGAGTTCGCCACGAACAGGAAAGCGCAGCTGACCGCGCAACTGGCCGAAGCTGACACCTGTGGGCGTGGGGCCGGCCGACTTGCGCACTTCGCCGACGACCGGCTCGGAATGACGTGAAGAGGACGCCGTCGGGCGCGACGGACGCCGCTCGGATGAGGATGAAGATGAAGATGCAGCCTGTTGTTGCTCCGCCGCGGCCGCAGCGGCAGCCGCCCTGCGGGCCTCGGCCGCGCGCGCCGCGGCCTGACGTGCAGCCGCTTCGCGGGCGCGCTGCGCCAGGGTTTCGATCAGGCGCGACAGACGCTGCTCGTCGGCCTTGAGCGCACTCACCTCCTTGCGTTGCGAGGTGAGCTGACTCGCAATCTCGGCAAGTGCTTCGCGACGCTTCTCATGCACCGCCTTGAGCGATGCCTGCTGCGCACGCTGCTCGGCTTCAAGCTGCGTCAGGCGGTCGCGACGGGATGCAATCTCGACTGCACGCTCGGCCTTGTTACGCAGGTCGCTGCGCAAACCATCAATGAGTTCGAGGCGTGCGCGCCCCAGATACTCGAGATAGTGCGCGTCACGCGCGAGCTGATTGGGGTCGCGTGCCGACAGCAGCGGCGCAACGCCATCGGCAGCACCGAACATGTAGTGCCGCCGCAGCCATTCCGCGAGCTCGCCCTGGCGCGCACCGATGCGGGCCTCGACCTCGCGCTGCTCGGCCTCGAGCATCGCGAGCTTCTTCTCGGAGGAAGCGCGCTCCGCGGCCAGACGACGGACATCGCGCTCCGCCTTCGACACGGCCCGCTCGGCTTCAGCAAGCGCCGTGGCCGCGCCCGAACGGGTGGCCTCCGTCTGAGCCATGTCCTTCTGCAGATCGCGGATCCGCTGCTTGAGGTCGTCCAGGTCGGAACGCTTCTCCTTGATCTCGACCGTCGCCTGCGCAAGCGCGCTCCCGGGCAGGAGCATGCCTGCCAGCATCAGCACCAGAACGCCCCGCAGGGCGGCACGACCACACGCGTTTGTCACGAGAGAGGTTTCAGACCTTTGCCTTGCCCTGTCCGGCAACCGCAGCCTGAGCGGCGCGGATGGTGTCTTCGTCGGCAAGGTAGTAGCTCTTGACCGGCTTCAGATTGACGTCGAGCTCGTACACCAGCGGCTGCGCGGTGGGGATGTTGAGGCCGACGATATCTGCATCGGAGATGTTGTCGAGGTACTTGATCAGCGCGCGCAGGCTGTTGCCGTGGGCGGCGACCAGGATGCGGCGTCCGGCGAGAATCTGCGGCACGATCACGGTTTCCCAGTAGGGCACGACGCGGGCCACGGTGTCCTGCAGACATTCGGTACGGGGGAAGCGCGCACGCGGCAGCGACGCATACCGGGGATCGTCGTAGTTCAGGCGCGCATCGCCCTCTTCCAGCGGTGCCGGAGGCGTATCGTAGGAGCGGCGCCATACCAGCACCTGCTCGTCGCCGTACTGGGCCGCAGTCTCGGCCTTGTTCAGCCCCTGCAGCGCGCCGTAGTGGCGCTCGTTCAGGCGCCATGAATGCTCGACCGGCAGCCACAGCGAATCGAGCTCTTCGAGCACGATGTTGAGCGTCTTGTTCGCGCGTTTGAGCACGGAGGTGAATGCGAGATCGAAAGCGTATCCCTCATCCTTCAGCAACTGGCCCGCAACGCGTGCTTCTCCCACCCCTTGCTCGGTGAGATCGACATCGGTCCACCCGGTAAAGCGGTTTTCCTTGTTCCAGGTTGATTCACCATGTCGAAGCAGAACGATTTTGTACATAGAAAGTCGGTGTCCGGTAAGGGTTGAAAACTGCAATACAGATACACTGCTGGCACGACACAGAGATGGCGCGCTAGACAACAACGCGTTATTTTATACTATTGGTTTTGCCCATCCGGCCCTCAAGTGATTAATCAAGACATCTTCGAGCTGATCGACAAGCATGAACACATCGAAACGGCTGCCCGGGCGCTGAAAGCGATCGCGCATCCGTTGCGGCTCAAGATTCTGTGCATCCTCGGCAGCGAAGAGGTGTGCGTACAGGACATCGTCGAGGCCGTGGGCACTTCCCAGAGCAACATTTCGCAGCACCTCGCCATCCTGCGCGACAAGGGTGTCCTGCAAACCCGCAAGGACGCCAATCGCGTCTATTACCGCGTGGGCGACCAGCGCACGCTGCAGTTGATCGTGCTCATGCGCGAAGTCTTCTGTGGCGTCGCCCCCACGCAATCCAACAAGTAACAACTCCGGAGCAACGATTTCGTGGAATTCCTGCAACAAAACCTGGCCTGGGCCGCACTTGCAGCCGTCTCGGGCGGCTGGCTACTGTTCGACTTCGTTCGTAACCAGGGCAACAAGACCCTGGTCAGCCCGACCGAAGCCACGATGCTGATCAACCGCGAAGACGCCATCGTCGTGGACGTTCGCGATCAGGGCGAGTACGGCAAGGGACATATCCCCAATGCACGTCACCTCCCCATGGCTGAAATTGCCCGTCGTGCATCCGAACTCGACAAGTTCAAGAGCCGTCCGATCATCCTGTGCTGCGCCACCGGCGCACGCTCGGGCTCGGCGCTGGCGACGCTGAAAAAGGCCGGCTTCGAAAAACTGTACAACCTGCGCGGCGGCCTCATCGAATGGGATAAGGCCGGGCAGCCCGTGAGCAAGAAGAGGAAGTGAGCATGCAGCCCGAAGTCCGCATCTATACAAGCAGCTATTGCCCCTTCTGCGCCCGCGCCGAACAGTTGCTGCTCGCACGCGGCGTGACCGACATGATCAGGTTCAACGTGGATGGCGACCCTGCCAAACGTGCCGAGATGATGCAGATCACCGGGCGACGCACGGTTCCGCAAATCTTCATTGGCGACTACCATGTCGGCGGCTGTGACGATCTCTACGCGCTGGATCAGGCGGGATCGCTGGTATCCATGCTCGATGGCAGCACAAGCTGACCCATTAAATTCCAACCGAATCAGGCAACTTACATGACCGAAAACGCGCAACCCGTCTTCTCCATCGAAAAAGTCTACGTCAAGGACCTCTCCCTCGAGGTGCCCAACGCACCGCAGATCTTCCTTGAGCGCGACACGCCCCAGATCAACGTTCAACTTCGCACCGATGGCAATGCAGTCGACGAAGGGCTGTACGAAGTCGTTCTGACCGTGACCGTTGCGGCAAAGATCGGTGAAGACCGTTCGGTATTCCTCGTCGAGGTTGCTCAGGCCGGCGTATTCCAGATCCGCAATATCCCGGAAGGCGATCTCGAGCCCGTCATGATGATCGGCTGCCCGAACATCCTCTTCCCGTACGCCCGCGAAGCCGTCTCCGACGCGGTCACCCGTGCAGGCTTCCAGCCCGTGCTGCTGGCACCGGTCAACTTCGAAGCACTGTACCAGTCCCGTCAGCAGCAACAGGCTCCGGCTGGCGAAGTGCCGGTTCAGTAAGTCGTCGCAAATGCGCTCCCGCCCCCTCAAACTCGCGCTCGCCCTTGCCCTGACGCTGGCGAGTTCCGCCAGCCTCGCCATCGAGTTCCGTTCGGTCGCAGCACCGTCGATTCTGTACGACACGCCGTCGGACAAGGGCAGGAAACTCGCGATCATTCTTGCCGGCACGCCGGTCGAAATGGTCGTGTCGCTCGACAAGTGGGTCAAGGTGCGCGATCCGGCGGGCGGTCTGTCGTGGATAGATCGCCGCGCGCTTGCCGACAAACGGACCGTCATCGTGAACGTGGCGCAGACATCCGTTCGTCAGCAAGCCAATGACACAGCCCCCGCGGCCTTCATCACCGTCAGGGATGCAGTCCTTGAACTCACCGAAGCCCCTGTCGCCGGCTGGATCAAGGTGCGCCATGCGGACGGCGCCAGCGGATACCTCCGTGTAAACGAAGTCTGGGGGCTTTGAATCAGATGCAAATTTCGGTATTCGGCGCCGGAGCCTGGGGAACGGCACTCGCGCAAGCCTTTGCAGACACCCATCAGGTCACCCTGTGGGCGCGCGACGCTGCCCATATCGAAGCCCTGCGGACGGAGCGCGAAAACCGCCGCTATCTGCCCGGACTTCCGCTTCATCCGGAATTGCAGTTGACGAGCGATTTCGACGCGGCGGCACGCAGTGCGGACCTGCACCTGGTCGTCACCCCGTTGTCAGGCCTGCGCAGCACCACGCGCGCCCTGCACCGCCTCAAGCCCGACACGCCGCTGATCTGGGCATGCAAGGGGCTGGAAGCGGGCAGCGCCAGGCTCCCGCACGAAATCGTATTCGAAGAGCTCGGGGCCGATGCGCCCTGCGGCGTACTGACCGGCCCAAGCTTCGCCGCCGAGGTTGCACGCGGACTGCCTGCAGCAGTCACCATCGCCTCTGCCGACCCGGAATTTGCCAGCCACTGGGTGAATAGCCTTCATCAACCCCTGCTGCGCCTTTACGCCAACACCGACGTCATTGGCTGCGAGATCGGCGGCGCCATCAAGAACGTTATGGCCATTGCGTCCGGTGTATCCGACGGCATGGGTTTCGGCCTGAATGCACGGGCAGCCCTGATTACCCGCGGCCTCGCAGAGATCGCACGCCTCGCCGAAGCGCTTGGTGGCAAACCGGAAACCCTGATGGGGCTTGCCGGCATGGGTGACCTCATTCTCACATGTACCGGCGACCTCTCACGCAATCGCCGGGTTGGCCTTGCGCTGGCCGAAGGAAAGACGCTGGATGACATTCTGCGCGATCTGGGCCACGTCGCAGAAGGGGTGTCCACCGCGCGCGAAGTGACGGCCATGGCAGAACGCGTCGGCGTTGACATGCCCATCTGCTCGGCCGTAAACGCCCTCCTGCACGAGGGCCATGTGGCGCGCGAAGTGGTCGAACAACTCCTCGCCCGCGATCCAAAGCACGAATAGGCCCGGCAACGGCGGGCACCTGGTGCGCGCCGTGCGCTGCAGCGCTCAGACTGCGCCCTCGAAGCCGAGCTGGCGCCACCCTTCGTAGACCACCACCGCCACCGCGTTCGACAGGTTGATGCTCCGGTTTGCCGGACGCATCGGAATTCGCAAGCGCTGCCCCGCCGGCACGGAATGCAGCACCTGCTCGGGCAGGCCGCGACTTTCCGGCCCGAACACAAGCACATCTCCCGGCGCATACCCGATGTGATCGTGCCGCACCGTTCCGCGTGTGCTCAGCGCAAAGATCCGCCGCCCGGCAAAGGTCGCCGTGCATGAATCCCAGTCCGGATGAACCGTGACATGCGCGAGATCGTGGTAATCCAGCCCCGCACGCGCAAGCTGCTTGTCGCTCAGATCGAAGCCCAGCGGCTCGACCAGATGCAACCTGGCGCCCGTGTTTGCGGCGAGGCGGATGATATTGCCCGTATTCGGAGGGATCTCGGGCTCGAACAGGACGATGTCGAACATTGCTCGGTAAGAAGTGGCAAAGCGCGCACTCTAGCTCAGAGCGGTGCCGGTGTGCGGGCGACCACCAGGTTTTCGACCCGTACCGCGCCACAGGCCTTGAGGCATCTCGCGACCTCATCCAGCGATGCGCCGGTGGTCATGACGTCATCGACCACCACCACGGCCTTCCCGTCGAGGCGCAGGGAGCACTCGAAGGCCCCCCGCATGTTGGCGGCCCTTTCGGCACGGCCGAGACTCGCCTGAGCCGGCGTGTTGCGCACTCGCGCCAGACCGGCGAGAGCCATCGGCAACCCTGTGGCGCCTGCCAGCGGGCGCGCGATCTCTACCGCCTGATTGAAGCCGCGCTCGGAAAGACGCATGGGATGCAGTGGCATCGGCACGATCAGATCAACCTCCCGGGGCAGCCCGAGTGCGTCGGCAAAGTAGCCCGCCAGCGCGAGCTTGTGCCGGTACTTCAGCGCCTGCACCAGCACATCGAGGGGAAACACATAGTCGAAGGCCACACGCGTGGCGTCGAACGCGGGAGGCGTGCGCAGGCAATGACCGCACACCTCGCCCTCCGTCGTCGGCAGCGCACACACCGGACACGACGCCGCGCGATGAAACGGCAGCCCCGCATGGCACTCGGGGCACACGGGCTGCCCGTCCGAACGCGCACCGCACAGGTAACAATCCTGCGGCATCACCACATCGAGCACATGGTTGAGAAGTTGCTGCAGACTTCGATGGGTATTTGACAAGTTTTCGCGCCGTGAACGAAGATGCCGGGTTACCGGATTACAGCGTGGACCAAGAAGCATGACAAGTACATCGACCATCCAGTTCGCCCGCAAGCCTGCTCCAGCCCTGCCCTCTGACGCGAGATGGAGCGTTGCCGACGTGCAGTCGCTGTTCGACATGCCGTTCATGGACCTCATGTACCGTGCGCAACAGGTCCACCGCGAACACTTTACCGCGGGACAGGTTCAGCGTTCCACCCTGCTGTCGATCAAGACCGGCGGCTGCTCCGAAGACTGTGGATACTGTTCGCAGTCCGCCCGCTACGACACCGGTCTCGAACGCGAACGCCTGATGCCGGTCGAGGAGGTGCTCGAACATGCCCGCGCGGCAAAAGCCAAGGGCTCCTCGCGTTTCTGCATGGGCGCAGCCTGGCGCGGCCCCAAGGACAAGGATCTTGTCCCGGTGCTGGAAATGGTGCGCGAGGTGAAAAAGCTCGGGCTCGAAACCTGCGTCACCCTGGGCATGCTCGGCGAGGGCCAGGCAGCGCAACTCGCGGAGGCCGGGCTCGACTACTACAACCACAACGTGGACACCGCACCCGAGTTCTACGCCGAGGTCATCACCACCCACACGCTTCAGGACCGGCTCGACACCCTCGACAAGGTACGCGGCGCGGGCATCAATGTTTGCTCCGGCGGCATCATCGGCCTCGGAGAGACACAGACCGGTCGCGCAGGACTGATTGCCCAGCTGGCAAACATGAATCCGCCGCCGGAGTCGGTCCCCATCAACAATCTCGTGCAGATTCCGGGCACCCCGCTGGCCGATGGCAGCAAGCTCGACCCCTTCGAGTTCGTCCGCACTGTCGCCGCCGCACGCATTACCATGCCCACCAGCTTCGTGCGCCTGTCTGCTGGCCGCCAGGAAATGAACGACGAGCTTCAGGCCCTGTGCTTCATGGCTGGAGCCAACTCGATCTTCTATGGCGAACGCCTGCTGACCACCGACAACCCCGGCGCCGATCACGACGAACAGCTCTTCGTTCGCCTCGGTCTGCAGGCGATCTGAAGCACCAGTGGCGCAGGATCAAGACTTCCAGCTCGACCGTAGACTGCTCAGGCAGCGCTTCGACCGCGCGGCTGCACGCTATGACAGCGCCGACGTTCTCGCACGCGAGATTTCCCGACGCATGGACGAGCGCCTCGACTACATCCGGATCTCGCCCAAGCGCATCGTCGACCTTGGCTGCGGGACCGGCAGCGACCTGCTGAGACTTGCTGAGCGATTCCCCGAAGCCGCGCTCATCGGGCTCGACTTCTCGCTCCCGATGCTTGAGCAATGCCGCCGCCGCACCACGCCGCAAAGCGGCACGGCGCGGCGCCTGCTGGGGCGCCTGATCGGCTCTTCACCGCATGGCACACCGGTGGTCGCGGCAGACGCGAACGCCCTTCCACTGCCGCGTGCGAGCGTCTCGCTGGCGTGGTCCAACCTGATGCTGCCGGGGCTGCACGACCCCCTGCCTGCGCTGCAGGAAGCGCACCGGGTGCTTGAAGTGGGTGGCCTGCTGATGTTCTCCAGTCTCGGCCCCGACACGCTGCGCGAGCTGCGCGAAGCGCTGCCCGATCAGGCCGGCGAAAGGGTGCACCGCTTCATCGACATGCATGACATCGGTGACGTGCTGGTCAAGGCCGGTTTTTCAGACCCGGTCATGGACATGGAGATGCTGACCCTGACCTACAACGATGTCGACGGCCTGCTCAGCGATCTGCGCGCCAGCGGCGGCAACAACGCTGCCAGCTCACGCCCGCGCGGCCTCAGCGGCCGCGACGGCTGGGCGGCTGCACGGGCGCACTACGAAAAACTCCGTACCGAAGGGCGCCTGCCGGCCACCTTCGAGGTCATTCAGGGGCACGCATGGAAAGCCCCTGCAAAAAACACCGAGGACGGCAGGGCTGTGATCCAGTTCCGTCCGCGGCAGACCGACAGTTCGTCGAGCTGATCACCAAGGACGATGCTCCGATGACCTCCGCCCCAGTCTGGCTGTTCGACCTCGACAACACGCTGCACAACGCCAGCCCGCACATCTTCCCGCACATCAACCGCAGCATGACGGCCTATCTCGAGCGCCACCTCGCGCTGAGTGCGGACGAGGCCAACGCACTGCGAACCCGTTACTGGCATCAGTACGGTGCAACGCTGCTCGGGCTCATGCGCCATCACGCGACCGACCCTCACCACTTCCTGAGCGAGACCCACAGCTTCGATCGCCTGCACAAAATGATGGTGTTCGACCGCGCCCTGAAAGGCATGCTGAAGAAACTGCCGGGGCGGAAAATCGTGTTCTCGAACGCCCCGCGCAGATATGCCGAGAACGTGCTCGGCATCATGGGCATCCGCAACATATTCGACGACGTGGTCGCCATCGAATCGCTGAACATGCAGCCCAAGCCCGGAATGGCTGCGTACCGGCAGATCATCCGCCGTTACCGCCTCGACCCCCGTCGCTGCATCATGGTCGAAGACACCGCGGCCAATCTGCGTACCGCGCGCCAGCTGGGCATGCGCACGGTCCTCGTGGGTGGCGGCAGCCGTCACCCCGCCTATGTTGACGTGAAGATCCGTTCCATCCTCAAACTGAGGCGCGCTGCGGGCAGCCTGCTCGGCTGAACCCGCAGACAGCGGACGATCAGTCGCCGGCGCGCAGCCAGCGTGCAGCGTCGAGCGCGAAGTAGGTCAGGATGCCGTCGGCACCCGCGCGCTTGAAGGCCACCAGCGCCTCCATTGCACACGCCTTCTCATCCAGCCAGCCGTTGGCCGCAGCGGCCTTGAGCATGGCGTATTCGCCGCTCACCTGATAGACGTAGGTCGGCACCTGCAGTTCGGTCTTCACCCGACGCACGATATCGAGATAAGGCATGCCTGGCTTGACCATGTACATGTCCGCACCCTCGGCGATATCGAGGGCAACCTCGCGGATGGCCTCATCGCTGTTCGCGGGATCCATCTGGTACGTGTACTTGTTGCCCTTGCCGAGATTGCCGGCCGAGCCCACTGCGTCCCGGAAAGGACCGTAGAAACTGGATGCGTACTTAGCCGAATAGGCAAGGATACGGGTGTAGATGCGCTGATCTTCATCGAGCTTTGCCCGAATGCGCGCTACCCGGCCATCCATCATGTCGGATGGTGCAACGACGTCGGCCCCGGCCTGGGCATGGCACAGCGCCTGTTTGGCGAGCGCTTCGAGCGTCTCGTCGTTGAGGACATAGCCCCGCGGATCCGCGGGATCGATCAGTCCGTCCTGGCCGTGGCTGGTGTAGGGGTCGAGCGCGACGTCGGTGATCACGCCGAGATCCGGGAAGTTCGCCTTCAGCGCCTGCACTACCCGCGGCACCAAGCCGTCCGGGTTCCAGGCTTCTTCCGCACCCTCGCTCTTCTTGTCGGCGCCAACCACCGGGAAAAGTGCGAGCGCCGGCACGCCCAGGTTCTGTGCCTCTTCGGCCAGTCGCAGCAGACCGTCGAGCGACACCCGCGAAACACCGGGCATCGACGATACCGGTTCTACCGCAGCTTCGCCCTCGAGGACAAACACCGGATAAATGAGGTCGTTTGCTGTCAGCACATTCTCGCGCATCAGACGACGCGAGAAGTCGTCACGCCGCATGCGCCGCATGCGGGTGGATGGAAAGTTCGGATTGGCTTGCATTTCGAGTCCGTCAGAAGTCATGAAAAAGCGATCGACGCAATCGATCGGACTAAACACATACGGTAACGTTTTCGGCCGGGAACTTCACGCCTGGGGGACCATCTCACACCGCAGATGGTGATGAACCATCTCCCGCTTCACCTCCCTGAGCGGGGCCTCGACCCTATCGAGGCTTTTCACCCCCGGCCTCCCCCTTAGCCGGGGGTTTTTGTTTTTGTACCCGCCGTTTCATCTGCGGGCAGCGCAGCGTCCGGCGCCAGCTCGTTCATCCCGAGCCAGCCGGTGACGATGCGTTCGCACTCCTCGACACCGGTTTTCTTCAGACTGGAGAACAGCTGCGCGGTCACTTGCGGGCCATAGGCCGCGAGCTCCTTGCGCACCGCGATCAGGGTCGCATTGGCCGGACCGCGCGAGAGCTTGTCGCTCTTGGTCAGCAACACATGAATCGGCCTGCCCGACGGCGCGAACCAGCCGATCATCTGGCGGTCGAGCTCGGTCATCGGACGACGCGAATCCATCATCAGTACCAGTCCGATCAGATTCTCGCGCTCTTTCAGATACGTCTCGATCAGCCCGCCCCACTCGCGGCGGATCTTCTCGGGAACTGCGGCATAACCATAGCCCGGCAGGTCGACCAGACAGGCGCCGCAATTGAGACGGAAAAAGTTGAGCAGCTGCGTCCGCCCGGGCGTCTTGGAGACGTAGGCCAGACGAACATGACCCGCGAGCGTGTTGATCGCACTCGATTTGCCAGCGTTGGAGCGGCCGGCAAAAGCGATCTCCGAACCGTTGGGCGGTGGAAGCCCCGAGGGCTTGGCGATCGAAATTTCGAATTGTGCGTTGCGGAAGATGGGCATCGAAGAAGGGCTCAAAGGCCGTTGGGCTGGGTAAAAACCCTCTTCGCGTCGCGCAACGAGGGTTTCGTGATATAGAATACCGCGTTTTAGGGCATTCACTCACGGCTTTCCGAGGACATCATGATCAAGCGTTCCCTGCTGCTCTCGCTGCTGCTGGTCGCAGGCAGCCTCCAAGCTCAGGATCAGGCACCCGACCTGGCCAAGGCAAAACAGACCGCTGAGACGATCTGTGCAGGCTGTCACATGGCGGACGGCAACAGCCAGCTTCCGGCAAACCCGAAGCTCGCTGGCCAGCACTCCGAGTACCTGTTCAAGCAACTGCAAGAATTCAAGAGCTGGGACGGAAAGCCGCCTGCGCGTGAAAACGCAGTGATGGGCGCCATGGTCGCCGGTCTCGACGTGGCCGACATGAAAGCACTGGCGGAGTACTTCTCCTCACAGACGCTGCAGCCTGAAGCCGCCAAGAACCTCGACACCCTCAACGCCGGTCAGCACATCTGGCGCGCAGGCATTGCATCCAAGGGCGTTCCCGCCTGTGCAGCCTGTCATGGCCCTGCCGGTGCCGGCCTGCCTGCCCAGTACCCTGCGCTCGCGGGTCAGTTTGCCGACTACACCGAAGCCCAGCTGAAGAACTTCCGTGACGGCGCCCGTGCAAACGACCCGAACTCGATGATGCGCATGATCGCGTTGAAGATGACCGACAAGGAAATGAAGGCTGTGGCCGACTACGCAGCCGGCCTGCGCTAAGCGCAGTTCGCACGAACAGGAAAGGGTGGCTGCGGCCACCCTTTTTTTGTTCCTGCCCCACTCATGCCACGCACCTGCCCGCAGTGCAGGCTGAGCCCTGATGCTGCGGCGTGTTCAGTGCCGGCCGCGCGCCAGGCGATCCAGTTCGGCGGCACTGAATCCAGCCGCCAAACGCGCCTCCCGGTGCAAGGGCGGCTGCGGCCAGGGTGCGTCGAAGCGGGCAATCAGATCGAGATAGCACGCCTCGGCATCCAGCCCCCGGTCCTCGCAGCACCTGCGGAACCAGCGGTCGCCAATCGCCACATGCCCCACTTCGTCACGCAGGATGATGTCGAGCACCGCAACGCTCTCCCGGTCACCGATACTGCGCAACTTGTCCGCAATCGGCGGCGTGGCATCGAGCCCGCGCGCCTCGAGCACACGCGGCACCAGTGCCATGCGCGACAGCACGTCGTCCGCCGTACGACAGGCCATCTCCCACAGCCCGTTGTGCGCAGGGAAGTCTCCGTAGTCATAGCCAAGCGCAGTCAGGCGCGCCTGCACCAGACCGAAGTGATAAGCCTCCTCTGCCGCCACCATCAGCCATTCGTCGTGAAAGCTGCGCGGCATGCTGCGAAAACGATGAACGCAATCGAGCGCGAGATTGATGGCATTGAATTCGATGTGCGCAATCGCGTGCAGCATCGCCGCATGCCCTTCCCGCGTCCCCACCCGGCGCGCAGAGAGCTGCTGCGGCGGCACGAGCTGCGGACGTCGCGGACGCCCCGGCACTGTCACTGCGTGCGGGTCGTCCGCGCCCGGCACGGGCTCGAGCGCACCGACGCACCAGTCCGAACGCAGCTGCATCGTGGCCGCGCACTTGGCGCCGGGATCGTCGAGCATCATCGCCGCCAGGGCGGCTTCGTGAACATTCTGGGTCATGCTGCAAATTTTAACGGCAGACCTGCGCGACAGGTTGGCACGCCAACATTGCGTAATACGCCAGTCGTGCCTGCATTGTGGTAAAAATGGACGTCCGCGACATCATTCGTCACCGCACCTCCGGATCCAGCAGATGACTCAGCCAAGCCCTCCCGAAACGACGCCCCGCAACTTCCTGAGCGCCGACGAAGCAAGAGCAACCATCCTTGATGCAGTGAGCACGATCGTTGGCTGGGAGCGCGTTGCCGTGCGCTCAGCGCTCGGCCGTGTGCTCGCCCTCGATGTCATTGCCCCGTGCAACGTCCCTGCACACGATAATTCCGCCATGGACGGCTACGCCGTGCGGGCGATCGACCTTGCCGCCAGTGGCGACACGGCGCTCACCGTGGTTGGCACGGCCTACGCCGGGCGCCCCTTCTCCGGCATCGTCGGCGCCGGCCAGGCGATCAGAATCATGACCGGCGCCGCCATTCCCGAAGGTGCAGACACCATCGTGGTGCAGGAAGTCACGCGCCGCGAAGACAACCAGGTCTTCATTCCCGCAGGCCAGCGACGTGGTCAGAACCTGCGCCGTGCCGGCGAGGACCTCGCCCTGGGCAGCGCAGCCCTGAGCGCCGGAAGGCGTTGCGGACCGGCCGAGCTTGGCCTGATTGCCTCGCTTGGCATCGCCGAAATCACCGTCTGCCGGCGCCTGCGCGTGGCGTTCTTTTCCACCGGTGACGAGATCGCATCCATCGGCCGTCCGCTTGCACCCGGCGAAGTGTACGACAGCAATCGCTACACCTTGTTCGGTGCCCTCAGCCGCCTCGGCTGCGACCTCATCGACATGGGCGTGATCGCGGATAACCCGGCCGCGCTCGAAGCCGCCTTCAGCGAAGCCTCGCAGGCCGCCGACGTCATCATCACCAGCGGCGGCGTATCGGTTGGCGAAGCGGACTTCATCCGCGACATGATGATGCGCATGGGCGAGGTTTCGTTCTGGAAACTCGCCATCAAGCCCGGCCGCCCGATGGCCTTCGGGCGCATCGGCAATGCAATGCTGTTCGGCCTGCCGGGCAACCCGGTAGCGGTGCTTGTGACCTTCTATCAGTTCGTGCAGGACGCCCTGCTCAAGCTGATGGGGGTCAATCCGCTGCCGCCGGCCGGCCTGTTCGAGGCAAGCTGCAGCGACACCATCCGCAAGCAGCCCGGACGCTGCGAGTACATCCGCGGCCGACTGTCGCGGGCCAACGGCCAGATCAGCGTGGCACAGGCAGGCGCGCAAGGCTCGGGCATCCTGCGCTCGATGTCCGAAGCAGACTGCTTCATTGTCCTGCCCGAGGACTGCGCAGGCGTGCAGCCCGGTGACCGGGTGCTGGTCCAGCCCTTCGACGGCCTCGTCTGAAACACACGACCCCACCATACGGATTTTTCATGAATCAGGACGAACTCAAGAAAGCCGCTGCCCTGGCAGCACTCAAGGAAGTCGAGGACGGCAGCATCGTCGGCGTCGGCACGGGCTCTACGGTCAACCACTTCATCGACGGACTCGCCGGCATGCGCGACCGCATTCGTGGCGCCATCTCCAGCTCGGAAGCCAGCTCGAAACGCCTCGCCGCCCACGGCATCAAGCTTTTCAGCCTCGACGAGATCGAAGAGATCCCGGTCTATATCGACGGCGCGGATGAGATCGACGGTCACTTCTGCATGATCAAGGGCGGCGGCGGCGCACTCACGCGCGAGAAGATCGTCGCCGCCGTATCCCGTCGCTTCGTGTGCATCTGCGACGCGAGCAAGCAGGTCGCTACGCTCGGCAAGTTTCCGCTGCCGGTCGAGGTCATTCCGATGGCCGCGGCTCAGGTATCGCGCGAACTCGTCCGCCTTGGCGGCTCGCCGCGCCTGCGTGAGGGCTTCGTGACCGACAACGGCAATCTGATCCTCGACGTGCACGGGCTGTCAATCAGCGACCCGGTGGCGATGGAAACCACGCTCAACCAGATCGTCGGCGTTGTCACCAATGGTCTGTTCGCCCGCCGTGGTGCCGACGTCCTCTTGCTCGCAAGCGCCGGCGGCGTCGAGCGTCAGCTTCGTGACTGAAACAAAACTTTCATTTGGACCTGATAGCCTGTCGCCTTCCTGGAATAAGCCATGCCAAAAATGACCGAACATACCCACAAGCAGTTCGATACCGAACTGGAAAAGATCCGTACCGGCGTACTGCAGATGGGCGGCCTGGTCGAAACCCAGGTTGCGAATGCGCTCGAGGGCCTGAAAACCGGGAATACCGCGCTGCTCGAACGCGTGATCGACGGTGACCACCGGATCAACCTGCTCGAAGTCGAGATCGACGAAGAGTGCAACCAGATCATTGCCAAACGCCAGCCCGCAGCGGTTGACCTGCGTCTGGTGATGACCGTCATCAAGGCGATCGCCGATCTGGAGCGCATCGGCGACGAGGCCAAGAAGATCGCCAAGGCGGGCAAGCGCCTGCACTCCGGCGACCATACCTTCTCGATGCGCGTCGACCTGAGTCACGCCACCGGCCTGGTGCTCGACATGCTGCGCAGCGCGCTCGACAGCTTTGCCCGTGCCGATGTGTCGAACTGGACGGCAATCACCAAGCAGGACGAGGACGTGGATGCCAGCTTCAAGGGCACCATGCGTCAGCTGATCACCTTCATGATGGAAGATCCGCGCACGATCTCCAGCAGTCTCGAAGTGCTCTTCATCGCCAAGGCCATCGAGCGCATCGGTGATCACGCAAAGAACGTCGCCGAATACGTGGTGTTCCTCGTTCAGGGACGAGATGTCCGCTACGCCAAGTCCGTGGCAGCCGAGGCAGGCAACACCAAGGCCTGATTCCGGGCACCGGATCGAAAAAAAGGGATGGTCGCAGACCATCCCTTTTTCATTTCCGCTGCGGCCGGCCACCAGGCCGCACCGCGGAATCCTGGCTCAGGCAGCCGGCGGTACGTATCCACCGATCTGGTCTGCACCACCTTCGAAGAAGTGCTTCTCCATCTGTTCGGCGAGATACTTGCGCGCACGCGCGTCCATCAGATTGAGGCGGTTCTCGTTGATCAGCATGGTCTGGTACTTGACCCACTGCTGCCAGGCTTCCTTGGAAACGCTGGCGTAAATACGCTTGCCCAGTTCGCCTGGAACCGGCGGCAGGTCAAGACCTTCGGCCTCGCGACCCAGCTTCACGCAATTGACCATACGGGCCATTATTCATTCCTCTTTGCAATTGGGGTTAGTCGAACACTCAGGCGCCCATTCTATCAGCCTGTCGAACACGGGCAATTGCGCCGAGCACAACGCATGAACCAGCACCGCGCTCACTGCCCGGCCAGACTCCAGCAGTTGCGCCCCGCGTCCTTGGAACGGTACATGGCCCGGTCTGCCGCAGCCATGAGGGTCTCGACATCCTTTCCGTGATCCGGATAACAGGCGGCTCCAATGCTGGCGGTAACACTCGCCTCGTGCCCGGAAAAATGGAAACGCAAGGACGCAACGCCTTCGAGCAGTCGGCTGGCAAGCTCCGACAGGGCTTCGGCATTGGCGTCGGGCACCAGCACGGCAAACTCGTCTCCGCCAAGACGAAAGAACATCTCGTTGCGGCGCACGATTCGACGCAGCCCATCGGCCAGCCCGATCAGCACCTCGTCGCCGGCCGGATGTCCGTACTGGTCGTTGATCGGCTTGAAGCCGTCGAGATCGAAGGACAGCAAGCCGACGCCGGTCTTCCGACGCTCGGCGTCGGCCAGCAGGCGGTCGAGCTCTTCATGAAAGCGTCGGCGGTTGAACAGATTGGTCAGCGGGTCGCGCTCGGCAAGCGCCACCAGCTGCTCGGCCACCTGGCGGCGCTCGGTAACGTCCTCGTAAATCCACACTCGCCCGATACCGCGCCCATCGAGCCCGCCCTCGACGACCGCCGAAATGTCGGTGACGATCCGGCCATCCTTGAACTTGAACTCATGCGGCTCACTCACTTGTGGGGAACGAACGACGCTGGCGATATGCGCAAAATACGCGGACGGATCCATCAGCAGGGGCGCAATCGTGCTTTGCAGCACCACATCCCTCACCCCGATCAGGTTCTCCTCCGGCGGATAGCCCCACAGCTTGAGCATCGCACTGTTGAAATAGAGCACACGGTGATCCCGGTCGATGAACAGGATCCCGAGCCGGATGACGTTGAGCAGGGCCGAGAGCCGATGCCGCTCATCGTTGCTGCGCGTGAGATAGTGCTCGCGCAAGGCCTGCGCCCGTCGCAGCTCGGCCACCGTTTCGAGCAGCGTGTACTCGGTTTCCTTGCGCGCCTGAATGTCTTCTGCCGACAGGCGGACACCCTCGATGCCCCCCTGCTCGTCACGCAGTGCGCGCCAGTGGCAAGCCACCCAATTGAACCTGCCGTCGTCGCGCTGCAGGCGAAGCTCGAAATCGCGCGCCTCGCCCGATGCCAGCACTTCACCCATGACGCGGCGGCAATAGGCCAGATCGGAAGAATGCACCAGCAATGCCAGCGCATCATCGGCACCGAGGTAGCGCGTGGGCAGACGCGCCGTGAGGCGTTCGACCGAAGGACTGATCCAGCGCAGCCTGCCGTCGTGGCTGAACATCGCCTCGACCCCGTGAATGCCCTTTGCCACACTGCGCAGCAGTGCCAGTTCGGCGGCATCGTCCGCTTTTCGCGAGCGCGCCGAGCGGCGCCAGATGTGCGGAATCTTCAGCATTCGCCGCCAGCCCCCGGTGGCGATGTCGTGCGCGAGAGCATGGCGGCAGCGCGATTCATAGCGCTTTTACAAACACCTTGGAGCGACGCTGCAGGTTGTACAGATCGCGTTTGCGCTGAGGCAGCGTCTCGGGTCCGATTTCACTGAAACCGCGCTCGCGGAACCAGTGTGCAGTGCGGGTGGTAAGAACGAACAGCCGCTCCAGGCGCTGCATTCTCGCCCGGCGCTCAATCCGCTTCAGCAATTGATCACCAAGGCCCGCTCGACGGTATTCGGGCACGACGGCGAGGCAGGCAAGCTCGGCCGCGTTGTCTTCGGTGAATGGGTAGAGCGCCGCACACCCGACCAGCATGCCGTCATGCTCGACCACCGTGAAGCGCTCGACCTCCTGCTCGAGCAACTCCCTGCCCCGTCGCACCAGGGTGCCGTCGGCTTCCATCGGCGAAATCAGCGACACCAGCGCCGCGACGTCATCGATACCCGCTTCGCGCAGGCGGAACAGTGCGTCCCGCGACACCACGGTGCCTACACCGGCGTGAGTGAAGAACTCGAGCAACAGGCCGCCGTCCTCGTCGCGGTCGATCAGGTGACTGCGTGCGACGCCCTTGCGAACCGCCCGGATCGCACACGGCAGATACAGGTGCAGGTCTTCGGTAAGCCCCTCACCCGCATCGAAATGCCGCTGCGCCTCGTCGGCCGTAACGGACTCGATCAGTTCGCCGTCGCTGTCGAGCAGGCCCGGCGCATCACACAGGTAGATCAGCTTCTCGGCCTTCACCGCGACCGCAACTGCTTCTGCCACCTCTTCCATGCACAGGTTGAAGATCTCGCCGGCGGGAGACACGCCCAGCGGCGTGATCAGGACAACGTTCTGCTGATCGAGGTCGGCATTGATCTCGTCGGCAATGATCTTGCGCACGGCGCCGGTGAACTGGTAATCGACACCGTCGACCACCCCGACCGGGCGCGCCGTAATGAAGTTGCCACCGGTCACGCGCATGTAGCTGCCCGCCATCGGCGTATTGGGCAAGCCCTGGGAAAGCAGGGCCTCGACCTCGAAGCGGGTCACCGCCATGGCGGACTTGACGCATTCGAGCGCTGCCGGGTCGGTCACCCGGAGGCCGTTGTGAAACCGCGACTCGAGCCCCCTGCGCTCGATCTCCGCATCAATCTGCGGTCTCGCGCCGTGCACCAGCACCAGGCGGATACCCAGCGCGGCAAGCAGGTTGCAGTCGTAGGCAAGCTTCTGCGCGAGCTCGCCACCAGCCACTTCGCCTCCAAAGCCAACAACGAAGGTCTTGCCTCGAAAGGCATGGATATAGGGGGCTGCACCACGCACCCAGGCCACGAACTGGGCCGTCGAGTCGAAACCCGTTGCCGCCGGCTTGTTTGCACCGGTATCGGCAGTGGTTTCAGGGGAAGAATCATCGCTCAAGAATTCACCGCTTGGTTTAAGCAGACGACTGCCGCCGTTGGCGTGCGCCGCCTCACGTTGTTGTCATGTTTCAATTCTAACGGACACAACCGCAGTTTGATGTTGCATTGCAAGAAAGCGTGAAGCCCTGTTTTGTAACAGACATCTTCATTGCCGCTGCCTACGCCGGTCAGGCAGGCTCTCACTTTGCCATTGCCGCCTCAAGGGCTTCGCACACCGTGCGCAGGATCTTGATTCGCGCGAACAGCTTGTTGTCGGCTTCGACCAGCGTCCACGGAGCGTTTTCAGTGCTGGTGCGGTCTGCCATGTCACACACCGCACGTGCGTAATCGTCCCAGCGCTCGCGATTGCGCCAGTCCTCCTCGGTGATCTTGAAGCGCTTGTGCGGCTCAGCTTCACGCGCCTTGAACCGCGCCAGCTGTTCATCCTTGCTGATCGCAAGCCAGAACTTCACGACGACCGTACCGGCCTGCACCAGCTGATCCTCGAAATCGTTGATCTCGCCATACGCCCGCATCCAGTCCGCCTCGGAGCAGAAGCCCTCGACCCGCTCGACCAGCACCCGGCCATACCAGGAGCGGTCAAAGATCACGACCTTTCCCCGGCCCGGCAGGTGACGCCAGAAGCGCCACAGATAGGGCTGGGCAAGCTCCTCCTCGCTCGGCGCAGCAATCGGGATGATGCGGTACTGACGCACATCGAGCGCGGCCGTGATGCGCCGGATTGCGCCGCCCTTTCCCGCGGCGTCGCCTCCCTCGAAGACCAGCACCACGCCGTGCTCGCGGAAGGCAGGATCGCGGGTCAGCAGCGCCAACCGGCCCTGGTAACGTTCCAGCAGGTCCTCGTACTCCTTCTTGCTCATGTCCTGCTTGAGTTGCAGGCTGTTGAGCAGATTGAGCGAATCGATCGCGGGCGGCAGCGGCGCCGCCGTCTTGCGCGGCATCCAGTGCCGCTGTGCGGTGTCGAGGCGCTTGCGCAGGCCGTCGAGCAGCACACGACCGACAAACAGCGCACGAAAGCGTGCATCGCTGCCGTCAACGATCGTCCACGGACAGTCACCTGTGCTGGTCAGACGCAGCGCGCGCCCGGCGACGTCCCGGTAGCGCTCGTAGCGTTCAAAGTAGTGCCAGTCGCGATCGGTGACACGCCAGCGCGTCTTGGGATCCTTTTCGAGCTCCTTCAGACGCTTTTTCTGACCATCCTTGGAGAGGTGGAACCAGAGCTTGATCAGCAGCACGCCCTCGTGGGCCAGCATCTCCTCAAAGCGGCGAATTTCGTCCATCTGCTGGTCAAAATCGGCTTTCTTGCTGCTGCGCTCCACCCGCTCGCGGATCGGTTCGGTGTACCAGTTGTTGAACAGCACGCCGATCTTGCCTTTCGGGGGCAGCGCGCGCCAGAACGGCCACATGAAGGGGCGGACCGATGCCTCATCGGTCGGCGTATCGAAAGCCCAGGCCTCGATATGCCGCGGGTCCATCCATTCATTGAGAAGGTTGACGGTCTCACCCTTGCCCGCACCGTCGATGCCATTGATCAGCACCACCACCGCGAACTGCTTCGAATCGAGCAACTCGAACTGCGCGTCGAGCAAGGCAGCACGCAATGCGGGGACGGCCTCGTCGTAGGTTTCCTTGTCGGTACGGTGACCCAACTCGGCGGATTCAAACATCAGACATCCTTTCGTGATCGCATCTGCGTTTGGGAGGACTGCCGGACTGGGGCTTCAGAGATCGCCCCAACGCGCCTGCATGGCCGCAATGGCGGCCAGTCCCGCGGTTTCAGTGCGTAGTATCCGCGGTCCGAGGCCGAGCGCAATGGCACCCGTCGCACGGCATGCATTCAACTCGGAGTCGCTCCATCCGCCCTCGGGGCCGATCATCAGATGCAGCGCGGCCCCGGGCCGCGGCAGTTCCGCCAGCGGCCGCTCCCCCCCGGGCGCAAGCACCAGCCTGTCCGCGCCCGCATTCGCTTCAAGATAGGCGGTTAGCGACTGGATCGGCGCCACCTCGGGAACGACATTGCGCCCGCTCTGCTCGCAGGCGGAAATCGCCACCTGCTGCCAGTGTGCCTGACGTTTCTGCGCCCGCTCTCCGGAGAGCCTCAAAACAGAGCGCTCTGCCTGCACGGGGATCACCCGGGCCACACCAAGCTCGACCGCCTTCTGCACGATCCAGTCCATTTTGTCCCCGCTCGCCAGCGCCTGCACCAGAATCAGTTCGAGCGGAGACTCACGGCTGATCTCATGCCGCTCGCCGAGCACGGCGAAACCCTGTTTTCCCCGCACCACAAGGCGGGCATCGACCTCGATACCGGAACCGTCGAACAGCACCATGGGCTCACCCTCTGCCAGACGCAATACGCGCAAGGCATGGTGAGAAACGGCAGCGGGAAGGGGGACCTCGCCGTCCGGCGGGAGGACACCATCAAAATGAAAGCGTGAAATCATCGTAAGATTATAGGCATGCACCTTCCCCCGCGGCACCTCGCCACCAACATCTTCCCTGCGTGCAGGGCATGCCGGATGCTGGCGAGGCCGCGCTATTCGTAACCCACACCCACGACGGAGTGCCTGAGATGCCCACTGCAGCACAACGCCTGGCCCGCGCCCGCGCCCTCGAATCCCTGGTTCGGGAGATCGCGCGTGACGAGATCCTGCCCCGCTACCTGAAATCCTCACGTAACAGCAAGGCGGACGGCAGCTTCTTCACCGAGGCAGACGTCGCATCCCAGCAGCGCTTCACCGAGGCCCTGCCCGAACTGATGCCCGGGCCGGTGCTCGGCGAGGAGATGAGCGCCGAAGAGCAGGGCCATCTGTGGAGCAAGGGCCGGCGTGGCATGTGGTGCATCGACCCGATCGACGGCACGACGAACTTCGCCAATGGCATCCCCTTCTTTGCGGTGTCGATCGCCTACCTCGTCGATTACGAGCCCCGCTTCGGCGTGGTGTACAACCCGATCACGGACGAGAGCTTTTATGCCGCCAAGGGTGCGGGCGCCTTTCTCAACGGTACCGAACTGCCCCTGCGCAAGGGCTCCAAGCGCCTTCGAGAGGCGGTTGCGGGCGTCGACTTCAAGCGCATCAGCCACCATCTCGGGGACGAACTGGCGGTACGGCCGCCCTACTATTCGCAACGGAATTTCGGCTCGAGCGCGCTGGAGTGGTGTTTCGTGGCCGCCGGACGACTCGACGTCTACCTGCACGGCGGACAAATGCTCTGGGACTATGCAGCCGGCCAGCTGATTCTTTCGGAGTCCGGCGGACTGGCGATGGCACTCGATGGCGGCACCCTGATGGCCGGCCCCGCGGTCAAACGCGGCGTGATTGCGGCGGCCAGCCCGGCCCTGTTCGACGAATGGCGCGCATGGCTGCAGTCGCACTCCTGAAGCCCAAAAGGATCATCGCAGGATACTGCACTGCACCATATCGCGTTATGATTTGCGCAAACAGCCATCCCCGATAGCGTTATGAACTCACCCGCATCAGCCCAGTCCATGCAGGATGAAAGCGCTGAACAGCGCCGATATCACCGCGTACGGGAGATCTTCGACGAAGCCAGCCTCCTGATCGCGCCCTTTTTTGCGCGTGAGAGTCGCTGGGCGAACAGTACGCTCGACCACCTTGCCTACCGCGTCGTCAGGGACCGCTATCCCGAACTGACTGCGGCCGAGGTTCACGTCCTGGTGGTGGCTTGCGCCCGCGTCTACGCGGACGACTGAATCGGCCGCTGAGCGCCCGCCCCGACCCCAGCCCTACTTCCGACCATCGCCTCCGGATCAGATCATGTCCCTGAAACATCCCATCATCGCGGTGACCGGCTCCTCGGGCGCAGGCACGACGACAGTAAAGCATACTTTCGAGGCGATCTTTCATCGCGAAAACGTCAACGCGGCGATCGTCGAGGGCGACAGTTTTCATCGCTTCACCCGCGCCGAGATGAAAGCGCAAATCGAGGAGGCCGAGCGCGCGGGCGAACGCGGCATCAGCCACTTCGGTCCCGAAGCCAATCTGCTGGAAGATCTTGAGAACCTGTTCCGCGCCTACGGCGAATCCGCCACGGGCCGCCGCCGCTACTACATCCACAACGAAGCCCAGTCCATGCGCTGGAACCTTCCCATGGGCAGCTTCACCGCATGGGAAGACCTCCCGGTCGGCACCGACTGCCTGTTCTATGAAGGCCTCCACGGTGCAGTGGTCTCCGAGCGGGTGGATGTTTCCCGCCACGTCGATCTGCTGATCGGCGTCGTACCCACGATCAACCTCGAGTGGATTCAGAAGATCCACCGCGACACACGGGTACGCGGCTACTCCCCGGAGGCAGTGCAGGACACCATCCTGCGCCGCATGCACGATTACGTGCACTACATCGTGCCGCAGTTCTCCCGCAGCCACATCAATTTCCAGCGCGTGCCGGTGGTCGACACATCGAACCCCTTCATCGCGCGAGATGTCCCCACGCAGGATGAATCCATGGTGGTCATCCGCTTCAAGGACCCGCGCGGCGTGGATTTTCCCTACCTGCTGCGAATGATCCACGATGCCTTCATGAGCCGGGCCAACACCATCGTAATCCCCGGCGGAAAGCTCGACCTTGCCATGCAGCTGATCCTGACCCCGCTCATCTGGAAGCTCATGGAAAGACGCCGCCAGTGGGTCTGAGTCCGCCGCTGGCGCGCCTGCCCGACTGGCCATTCATGCCGATGTGCTTTGAACGGGCAGGCCGGCCACTGTTGCAAAAGGGCTCGCCACTACCAAACACCCCCTGTTTTCGGCGATAATTCGCGTTTTTTCCAGCCGCCCCTCCCGGCTTTGAGGAAACCATGTCGCAGTCCAGAAACGTCAAGCCCCCGGTTTTCAACCCCATCACAGGCGCGATTCGCGCGCTGGCAATGGATGCAGTGCAGAAGGCCAACTCCGGCCATCCGGGCGCTCCGATGGGTATGGCTGAAATTGCCGAAGTCCTCTGGCGCCATCACCTCAAGCACAACCCGGCCAATCCGCAGTGGGCAGACCGTGACCGCTTCGTGCTCAGCAACGGCCACGGCTCGATGCTGATCTACGCCCTGCTCCACCTCACCGGCTACGATCTGCCAATCGAGGAGCTCAAGCGCTTCCGTCAGCTGCACAGCAAGACGCCGGGGCATCCCGAATACGGCTATACCCCGGGCGTTGAAACCACGACCGGTCCGCTGGGACAGGGCATCACCAACGCAGTGGGCATGGCGCTGGCCGAAAAGGTGCTCGCTGCCGAATTCAACCGCCCCGGCCACGACATCGTCGATCACCACACCTATACCTTCCTTGGCGACGGCTGCCTGATGGAAGGCATCAGCCACGAAGCCTGTTCGCTGGCCGGCACCTGGGGCCTGGGCAAGCTGATTGCCTTCTACGACGACAACAACATCTCGATCGACGGCCATGTGGACGGCTGGTTCACCGACGATACGCCGAAGCGCTTCGAGGCCTATGGCTGGCAGGTGATCCGCGACGTGCAGGGCCACGACCCGGTCGAGATCGACGCTGCGATCAAGGCGGCGCAGGCCAACACCGCTCAGCCGACCCTGATCTGCTGCAAGACCGTGATCGGTGCAGGCTCCCCCAACAAGCAGGGCAGCCACGACGTACATGGTGCGCCGCTGGGTGCAGCAGAGATCGAAGCTGCGCGCGCGCTGATCGGCTGGAGCCACGCTCCGTTCGAAGTACCGGCCGATGTCTACGCAGCCTGGGACGCCCGTTCGGCGGGCGCTGCCGCAGAAGCCGGCTGGAACGACAAGCTTGCTGCCTACACTGCAGCCTTCCCCGAGCAGGCCGCCGAATTCCGCCGTCGCGTGATCGACAAGGCTCTGCCGGCCGACTGGTCCTCGCACGTCGAAGCCGTGATCGCAAAGATCACCGACAAGGCCGAGACCATCGCCACCCGCAAGGCGAGCCAGAACAGCATCGAAGCGTTTGCGCCCAAGCTGCCCGAACTGATCGGCGGCTCGGCCGACCTCGCCGGCTCCAACCTCACGCTGTGGTCCGGCGCAAAGGGCGTCAGCCGCGAGACCGGTGGCAACTATGTGTACTACGGTGTGCGCGAGTTCGGCATGGCGGCCATTGCCAACGGCCTCAGCCTGCATGGCGGCCTGATCCCCTACACCGCCACCTTCCTGATGTTCAGCGAGTACGCCCGCAATGCACTGCGCATGGCTGCGCTGATGAAGCTGCGTCAGGTGTTCGTCTTCACCCACGATTCGATCGGCCTCGGCGAGGACGGCCCGACCCACCAGCCGGTGGAGCAGACCGCCACCCTGCGCCTGATCCCGAACATGGATGTATGGCGTCCTTGCGACACCACCGAATCCGCCGTTGCCTGGGCATGCGCAATCGAGCGCAAGACCGGCCCGTCGTCGCTGTGCTTCTCGCGCCAGAACCTGCCCTTCCAGGCCCGCAGCGGCGAACAGATCGCCGAGATCCGTCGCGGTGGCTACATCCTGTCCGAGGCCGCAGGCGGCAAGGCGCAGGCAGTCATCATCGCCACCGGCTCCGAAGTCGCCCTTGCCATCGCAGCACAGAAGGCACTGCTCGACGACGGCATCACGGTGCGTGTGGTGTCGATGCCTTCGACCAACGTGTTCGACCGTCAGGATGCCGCCTACAAGGCGTCGGTGCTGCCGGCAGGCGTGCCGCGTGTTGCGGTGGAAGCGGGCGTCACCGACGGCTGGCGCAAGTATGTCGGCCTCGAAGGTGACGTCATCGGCATCGACAGCTTTGGCGAATCGGCACCCGCCGGCGAGCTTTTCAAGCATTTCGGCATCACCACCGAACATGTGGTCCAGTCCGTAAAACAACGCATCAGCTAAGCAAGCCGTCGCTCCCGGACCGGCGCGAGAGGTGCCGGCGCCGGGGGCGTCGGTACTCGATTTTTCAGCCATTCCAGTCAGGGAGACTTTTCGATGACCATCAAGATCGCCATCAACGGCTACGGCCGCATCGGCCGCTGTACCGTCCGCGCCCTCTACGAACTCGGTCTGCGTGACCAGTTCGAAATCGTCGCCATCAACGCCTCAGGTGACCTGGCCACCAACGCTCACCTGACCAAGTACGACACCACCCATGGTCGCTTCGCCTTCCCGGTTGAAACCGAAGGCGAAAACATGATCATCATCAACGGTGACCGCATCCCCTTCTTCTCCACCAAGAACCCGCTCGACATCAACTGGGGCGATCTCGGCGTGGATGTGCTGCTCGAGTGCACCGGTGCCTACACCACCAAGGCCAAGGCCGAAGTTCACCTCAAGCAGGGCGCAAAGAAGATCCTGATTTCCGCGCCGGGCGGCGACGACGTCGATGCGACCATCGTCTATGGCGTCAACCACGACGTGCTCACGAGCGCGATGACCGTGGTCTCCAACGCCTCATGCACCACCAACTGCCTGGCACCGGTCGCCAAGGTTCTGCAGGACAACATCGGCATCGAACAAGGCCTGATGACCACCATCCACGCCTACACCAACGACCAGGTGCTGGTGGATGTGCGTCACAAGGACCTGCGTCGCGCACGTGCCGCCGCACAGAACATCATCCCGACCAAGACCGGCGCGGCCAAGGCCGTCGGCCTGGTGCTGCCGGCGCTCAAGGGCAAGTTCGACGGCTTCGCACTGCGCGTGCCGACCATGAACGTATCGCTGGTCGACCTCACCTTCACCGCAAGCCGCCCGACCTCGAAGGAAGAGATCAACCAGCTCATGACCGAAGCCTCCAAGGGCGCGCTCAAGGGTGTGCTGGCGGTCAATGAGGCACCGCTCGTGTCGATGGACTTCAACCACGACCCGCACTCGTCCACCTTCGACGCCACCCAGACGCGCGTCATGGACGGCACGCTGGTCAAGGTGCTGGCCTGGTACGACAACGAATGGGGCTATTCCTGCCGCATGCTCGACGCTGCCAAAGCCGTCGCTCAAGCCTGATCCTGCGAGGAATTCACAACAATGAACCGTTCCCTCGTTGCACTCCTTTCGGCCGCAGCACTGCTCGCTGGCGGCTGCGTCTCCAACCCGCTCAAGCCGGCCGAACAGGCTGCCGACAAGCCTGCTGCAAGCACAACCGCAGACGGCAAGGACTATCGCACGGTCAAGTCGCGCGACGGCAGCTTCGATGGCGAGATCTGGGGCAAGCCCGCCAGGAACAGCAAGTTTACTTCGCTGCAGATCGGCATGTCGCAGGGCGAAGTCGAAGACAAGATCGGCCGCGGCTCCGACATGAAGAGCTATGTCACCGGCAAAGCCTGGATTCCTTTCTACTTCGGCACTGACGGACATCGCTTCGAGACCTACTACAAGGGTCAGGGCAGTCTGATCTATACCGGCGGCGGCATCGGCGGCGGACGTGGCGTGCTGATCGGCATCAACCACGACGCAACCGAAGACGGTTACCAGTAATCACCCAGAAGGGTCGGGCCTGTGCCCGGCCCTTCTTACTCCGGAAGTCACAAGATGCCCCTGCAAGTAAAGAAACTCGCCGAGCTCGATGTGCGCGGCAAGAAGGTCTTCATCCGAGCCGACCTCAACGTCCCCCAGGACGACGCCGGCAACATCACGGAAGACACCCGCATCCGTGCCTCGATTCCGTCCATCCAGTACTGTCTGGACAATGGCGCCGCGGTGATGGTCACCTCCCACCTCGGTCGCCCCACCGAGGGCACGGTCAGCCACGACGACACCCTGGCACCGGTTGCCGTGCGTCTCGGGCAACTGCTCAACAAGCCGGTAAAGCTGATCGCCGACTGGGTTGATGGCGGCTTTGTCGTCGAACCCGGGCAGGTTGTTCTGCTCGAAAACTGCCGCTGCAACAAGGGCGAAAAGAAGGACAACGAAGAGCTGGCGAAGAAGATGGCCGCACTGTGCGACATCTACGTCAACGACGCTTTCGGTACGGCCCACCGAGCCGAGGCCACCACCCACGGTATCGCCCGCTTTGCCCCCGTGGCCTGCGCCGGCATGCTGATGGGCGCAGAGATCGACGCGCTGTCGAAGGCCCTGCATGCGCCTGCACGCCCACTGGTTGCCATCGTCGGCGGTGCCAAGGTGTCGACCAAGCTCACCATCCTCAAGACCCTGGCCGAGAAAGTCGATCAGCTGATCGTCGGCGGCGGCATTGCCAACACCTTCCTGCTCGCCGCAGGCAAGCGCATCGGCGAATCCCTCGCCGAGCCAGAAATGGTGCGCGAAGCGCATCAGGTCATGGACATCATGAAGGCCCGTGGCGCCGAAGTGCCGCTGCCGGTTGATGTGGTCGTGGCGGACGAGGTCTCAGCGCTGGCGCGTGCCAACCGCATCCCGGTCGACGAAGTCGGCCCGCAGGACCGCATCCTCGACTTCGGCCCCAAGAGCTCGGCAAAACTCGCCGACATCATCGCCCATGCCGGCACCATCGTCTGGAACGGCCCGGTGGGTGTCTTCGAACACGCCCAGTTCGCAGGCGGCACGAAGATGATGGCCTCGGCCATCGCCCACTCCGAAGCGTTCTCGATTGCAGGCGGCGGCGACACCCTCGCGGCCATTGCCAAGTTCCATATCGCAGACGACGTCGGCTACATCTCCACCGGCGGCGGCGCCTTCCTCGAGTTCCTCGAAGGCAAGACGCTGCCCGCGATTGCGGCACTTGAGGCGCGCTACAACGACTGAAGTCGTCGTGCTATCGAAAACGGCCATCTGCGGATGGCCGTTTTTCTTGCAGTGGCATTCAGGCTTCAATTCTTCGTCAAGCGATCAGTCGCGCCACACATGGCAACCCGCCAGCTCATCACGCCGGATCAGACTCACCACGCGTCACGGCAAGACCAACGCATATCCTCGACGCTGCGCCTCGAATGCCTTCATTCAGTGGCCGCCCCCGAACAGCAGACGATCGGACTGCCTGCGGCCATTCTGCGCACGCCGCTCCTGCTTGCGCTCGCCCTGCTCGTACGCACCATGCAGGTAGACGTCGCGTCGCTGGGTTGCACGCCTGTCGTCGAAATGGACATAGACACAGGAGCAGGCTTCCTGGGTACAGGAAGGCAAGGGTATGGGCGGGGCTTCGGTGGACAGGTAACGCTTGCCCTTCAGCGCACGTGAGGATGCACACGCCTTGCCGGAGGCCCGCACCTCCACAGCGTGAAAGGACCGTCTGTGCGGCTGCTCACGTATGAGCTCCTGCTCGGGTTCGTCTCCCTCCGCCTTCTTCCTGATGATCACAAACGCCAGCAGTCCCACCGCTACCAAGGCCATCAGCATTGCTGCATTTTCCATAAAGCGTCTCCTTGCAGTTCTCTTTTCAGCATAGAACACGATATGCACATCGTCGCCCCCGCCTTTGCATTCCACACTCCGATAGAATCATGAGCTAGCCACGCCAGGACGAGCATCCATGGCGAGGAACACAAGACAAGGAGACTGCATGCCGCGCCATACCAAGATCGTAGCCACACTGGGCCCCGCCTCAACCGACCCTCATGTGCTCGAGCGCATGGTTCATGCGGGCGTGGACGTGGTACGGATGAACTTTTCCCACGGCAAGGCCGAGGATCACATTGCCCGCGCCAGCGCGATCCGCGAGGCATCGGCGCGCACCGGCCGGCCGGTGGGCATCCTTGCCGACCTGCAAGGGCCCAAGATCCGGGTAGGGAAGTTCGAGAATGGCCGGGTGACGCTCACGGGAGACGCGCCCTTCATCCTCGATGCACGCTGCGAGACCGGCAACGGCGAACGTGTCGGGCTGGACTACAAGGACCTGCCCAAGGACGTCAAACCCGGAGACGTTCTGCTGCTCGACGACGGCCGACTCAAACTGGTGGTGGAGCGCGTGTTCGGTCACGAGATCCACACCCGCGTGCGCGTCGGCGGAGAGCTGTCGAACAACAAGGGCATCAATCGCCAGGGCGGCGGGCTGACGGCGCCGGCGCTCACTGCCAAGGACATGGACGACATCAAGACCGCGGCACAGATCGGCGTCGATTTCGTCGCGGTGTCTTTCCCCAAGAGTGCAGCTGACATGTACATGGCACGTCAGCTCCTGCGCGCGGCGGGCAGCGAGGCGATGCTGATCGCCAAGATCGAGCGCACCGAGGCGGTCGCCAACCTGAACGAAATCCTCGATGCCTCCGACGGCATCATGGTGGCACGCGGCGACCTCGCCGTTGAGGTGGGCGATGCCGCCGTACCCGCACTGCAGAAAAAGATGATCCGCGCCGCACGCGACCGCAACAAACTGACCATCACCGCCACACAGATGATGGAGTCGATGATCGCCAGCCCGGTGCCAACCCGCGCCGAGGTCTCGGACGTCGCCAATGCGGTGCTCGATGGCACCGATGCGGTGATGCTGTCGGCCGAAACCGCCTCCGGCAACTTCCCGGTCGAAGTGGTCGAGGCGATGAGCCGGGTATGCCTCGAAGCCGAAAAATCGGCTGAAATCGGGCTCGACCGCGAGGTGCTGGACCGGGTATTCACCCGCATCGACCAATCGATTGCAATGGCGGCGATCTGGACTGCCTACCATCTGAAGGTGAAGGCCATCGCCTCGCTGACCCAGACCGGCTCGACCGCGCTGTGGATGAGCCGGCCGATCTGTGGCGTGCCGATTTACGCCCTCACCCCTGAGATCAGCGCGCGCAACCAGATGACGCTGTATCGCGAGGTGTATCCGCTGCTGATGAGCCAGCTCCATGTCGACCGCGACGTATTGCTGTGGGAAGCCGAGCAGATTCTGCTCGACCAGGGGGTCGTCGAATACGGCGACCTGATCGTGCTCACGATCGGCGAACCCATCGGCACCACCGGCGGCACCAACACCCTGAAGATCGTGCGCGTCGGCGATCATCACCCGCCAAACAGCGACGAATAGGCCGCGCGTGTGGTGAAATTACCGCGTCGTTTGTCTCAATCCGTGTGAGCCGGTTCCGGCTGGAGCCGCTCACGGGATAAAATGCCGCTTTATTCAACCTGACCATTGACCGGCCACCCAGCGCCGGCGACCCCCGGAGATTTCTGATGCCTCTCGTGTCCATGCGCCAGCTGCTCGACCACGCCGCCGAACACACCTATGGTCTGCCTGCCTTCAACGTCAATAACCTTGAACAGGTTCAGGCCATCATGGAAGCGGCTGCCGAGTCCGACAGCCCGGTGATCATGCAGGCCTCCGCCGGCGCCCGTAAGTATGCCGGCGAAGCCTTCCTGCGCCACCTCATCGAAGCTGCGGTCGAAACCTACCCGAACATCCCCGTCGTGATGCACCAGGATCACGGCCAGAGCCCCGCCATCTGCATGGGCGCGATCCGCTCCGGCTTCTCCAGCGTGATGATGGACGGCTCGCTGCTCGAAGACGGCAAGACCCCCTCCTCCTACGAGTACAACGTCGCCGTCACCCGCGAGGTCGTGAAGTTCTCGCACGCGATCGGCGTCAGCGTCGAAGGCGAACTGGGCTGCCTCGGCTCGCTCGAAACCGGCCAGGCCGGCGAGGAAGACGGCGTCGGCGCCGAAGGCACGCTCGACCACAGCCAGATGCTGACCGACCCCGATCAGGCCGCCGACTTCGTCAAGCAGACCGATTGCGACGCGCTCGCCATCGCCATCGGCACCAGCCACGGCGCATACAAGTTCACCCGCAAGCCCACCGGCGACATCCTCGCCATCGAGCGCATCAAGGCCATCCACGCCCGCCTGCCCAACACCCACCTGGTGATGCACGGTTCGTCGTCCGTGCCGCAGGAACTGCTCGAGATCATTCGCCAGTACGGCGGCGACATGAAGGAAACCTACGGCGTGCCGGTCGAGGAAATCGTGCAGGGCATCAAGCACGGCGTGCGCAAGATCAACATCGACACCGACATCCGCCTGGCGATGACGGGCGCGGTGCGCAAGTTCCTGTTCGAGAACCCGTCCAAGTTCGACCCGCGCGAGTTCAACAAGCCCGCTCGCGAAGCCGCCAAGCTGGTGTGCAAGGCGCGTTTCGAAGCCTTTGGCTGCGCTGGCATGGCCTCGAAGATCAAGCCGCTGTCGCTGGAGAAGATCGCTGCGCGCTACAAGGCGGGCGAACTGACGCAAGTCGTACGCTGATCGCCTTCCGGCGACGAAGCTGCACAAGAGCGCGCCACTGGCGCGCTTTTTTTCGCCTCGGACACTACAGAACGGACCTGCCCCGATGACCGGACACAATCGACACTGCTTTACCTACGGCTCGCTGATGACCGAGCACATCATGTTCGGCGTGTGCGGAATGCAACTCAGCGCAAAACCCGCCCGTCTGACCGGCTTCAGCCGCCATCCGGTCAAGGATGAGGACTACCCGGGCATCGTGCCATCAGACGCAGATGAGGTTCATGGCGTGCTCTACCTGGCCGTGCCCGCCGACGCCATTGCACGATTGGATGCCTTCGAAGGGGAGCAGTATCGGCGCACCCCGGTCACGGTCGAATGCCCGGACGGGCAGCAACTGTCCGCCGACACCTATGTGTTCCGTCCAGAGCTTGCGCACCTGCTGTTGCCGGGTGACTGGGACGAGGCCGCATTCGAGCGTGAGGGCAGAGCCCGCTTCGAGCGCAAATTCACTCGTGAAGACTGATCTCAAGTCTCAGTAGGTTTCGTCCTGCCCGGTCCACATCTCCGGGCTGAAGCATACGACACGGTTCCGGCCACTATCCTTGGCACGATACAAGGCCACATCGGCAAACTTGACCGTCTGCCAGAATGTATTGCTGTCATCGGCGAGCATCCCGACACCGATCGAGATGGTCTTCTGCAGCACATGTCCGTTGATCTGCACCTTAAGTGCGGCGACCGCCACACGGATGTTTTCTGCGACCTTCATGGCCGCAGCCTCGTCCGCATCTTGAAGAACGATCAGAAACTCCTCGCCACCGAAGCGGATCACCATGTCCGAAGCCCGCACCGACTGCTTCAGCACTCCGGCCACTGCCTTCAGCAAGGCATCGCCAGCATCGTGACCATGGGTGTCGTTAACAACCTTGAAATAGTCGAGATCCAGCATCAGCACCGCAAGCGGAGTCTTGCGCCGACGCGCATTCGCAATCAAGGTATCGACATACTCTTCGAGGAAGCGCCGATTGCTCAGCCCGGTCATCGCATCGCGCAGTGCCGACTCGCGCAAGGTCTCGTTCAGACGCTTGGCCTCGAGCACCGGCGCCATCTCGCGCAGATAGACATGAACATAGGGCACCAGCTCGGCAAGCGCCTCGGCACGCGACGCTGGCGCAACAAGCTGGATCACGCTACCCACAGACCCTGACTGAATGATCGGCACGCAATAATGCCGCCGCGACTCGCCCGCATCGCCCGGCGGATGAAACGCGTAACAGATCTCCGGACTGATGAGGCCATCCACGGGATGTCCGGTGCGACGTGCCCTGCACATTTCACTGCGCGCCAGAATCTGCTGATCACACCACCGGCAGTCGCCGCCGGGAATTCCATCCACCATGATGGGCACCATCAGCTTGGCCCCCTCGGTCTCGTAGATGGAGAACTCGCTCACGCCGAAACGTTCGACCAGCACCTTGCCAAAGCGATCGTAAATCTCGCGCTTGTTCTCGTCCTCCTCGATCGCCTGCTTGAATGCTGACGCATCGGCGAGACCATTGACCATGTCGATGGTCGCCTCAAGCTGGTTTTCGTCCTGCTTCGGATTGCGGCCTGTGAGCTGGATCACGCGCTGACTGATGCGGGACAAACCCTCATCGAGAAAACCAAGCAACTGATTGGTCTGCGCGGCGATCTTGCCGATCTCGTCGTCCGTACGCTGTTCGAGTCGCCCCTTGAAATCGCCTCTAAGCGCCCGCTGCACCGTTTTTTCGACTGCCTGCGCAGTGTTTCCCACCGGCAGAATGATGCGTCGTGCCAGCCACAATGCTGCAAGGGAAATCGCCACGACGGTCAGCAGGATGCTGGCGATCGCCAGAAAGGCCTGACGCTTGATCTCGGCGAGGGACAGTTCGATCGTTACTGCGCCAAGTACGGTGCCTTCAGGCACCTGGTGACATTGAAGGCAATTCGGCGAACCATGCGCCGTGGCAGCGAAGGGGATCGTGCCTCGAAACACGGTGTCGCTCCCGTTGTCGCTCAACAAGTAGCGCGCCTGGCCATCAATCAGTACTTGTCGCTCGGTATCGTTGGCCGGCGCTTCCTGAGCCATGCCCGCTCCATACTGCTGATCGACATGCTCGGAGCGGATCACCCTTGCCGAGCGCAAACCCTGCACTTCCCGAAGACGGTCGAGAAACTGCTCGCGTTTGTCGATCACACCATGAATCATGGCCTCGGTCAGATGCACTCTGACCATTTCGGCAGCCGTGCGAACATGCGCTGTGGATGAGGAAATCGAGAAACTACGAAAGGCGTAGAGGCTGATGATTGCCAGCGTCACCAGAATACCCAGCGCTACGGCAGCGAGCAGCAAGGTGATCTTACGGTTCAGATTCATTTGATCGTTACGCCAACGCGCACACCCGTGACAGGGACTGCCGGATTATGACAGAAAGGCTTTCTGGCGAACTCCGTATTTACCCTTGTACAAATGTGGTTTAATAAAAAAAGACATAGTTATAAAGTTATAAAGTTATAAACCTAACAAGCCACGCGCGCATTTTAGCAAGTGATTGCACGCATCATCGCCGCACCATCAGTCTGCAGAAATTCCAGCAAGGCCTCCAGCGCCGGCGTCAGTGGGCGCTCTGCATGCACGAGCACATTCCACTCCCGGATAACGGGCGTGTCGGCAACATCAAGTCTGATAAGACGACCGCTCTCGACCTCCATTGCAAACGTGTGGTGGGACAGGAAGGCGATGCCCATGCCCGCCATCACTGCCTGCTTCAGGGTCTCGTTGCTGCCGAGTTCATCTGCGGCAAGTGGCTTAACGCCGTGCGCGCGCAAAAAGCGCTCGAGGTTGCTGCGCGTGCCCGACCCGCGTTCGCGCAGCAACAGGCGCTCACCGGCGAGCGCGGCGGGCGGGATGTTGCGTCGCGCCGCCAGCGGGTGGTCGGGGCGGGCAACGAAGGACAGTCGATGTGGCGAAAACGGAATCCGGCGCAAGGCCATGCCCCCCGGCGGCTGGCCCATGATCGCGAGGTCGGCGCGCTGCTCGTGAAGCAGTGCATGCACGCGGTCGCGGTTCTCCACCGTCAGGCGAAACTTGATGTCCGGGAAGCGGCGTCCGAACTCCGCCAGAAGGTGGGGCACGAAGTACTCTGCGGTGGTGATGGCCACGACCTCGAGCGTTCCCGAGGCCACGCCACGCATCGACTTGAGCTCCACCTCCGCCATCTCCAGTGCAGCCAGCGCTTCACGCGCCCTGCGCACCAGCACCTCCCCGGCGGGGGTGAGGCGGATCTCCCGCCGCCCGTCCACCAGCACCTGACCGACCACGGTCTCGAGCTCCTTGATCTGCATCGACACGGCCGGCTGGGTGAGGTGCAGCAGGCGGGCCGCCTGCGTGAAACTGGAGGTATCGGCCACGGCGACGATTGCGCGTAGCTGCTTCATCGTCAGGCGATGCGCGAGTCTCATCAGAAAACCTTATCTCAAAACCCCAACATTCATCATTGGAGCTTATCTCAACAAAACCGTAATGTCTGCTCACCAGACCAGAGGAGACAGACATGGGCGCACCCGATACTCCGCAGCAGATTCTCGACCCCAAGAAGCGCTACCAGGCCGGCGTGCTCAAGTATGCCCAGATGGGCTACTGGGATCCGGACTACGAACCCAGGGACACCGATGTGCTCGCGGTCTTCCGCATCACGCCGCAAGACGGCGTGGATCCGGTCGAAGCGGCAGCGGCAGTCGCCGGCGAATCCTCCACTGCCACCTGGACCGTGGTGTGGACCGACCGCCTCACCGCCAGCGACACATACCGCGCCAAGGCATACCGTATCGACCCGGTGCCGGGCCAGGAAGGCCAGTACTTCTGCTGGGTGGCCTACGACCTCGACCTCTTCGAGGAAGGCTCGATCGCCAACCTTACCGCGTCGATCATCGGCAACGTGTTCAGCTTCAAGCCGCTCAAGGCTGCACGCCTTGAGGACATGCGCCTGCCGGTTGCGTATGTGAAAACCTTTCGCGGCCCGCCCACCGGCATCGTGGTCGAGCGTGAGCGCCTGGAGAAGTACGGCCGGCCGCTGCTGGGCGCAACGATGAAGCCCAAGCTCGGGCTCTCCGGCAAGAACTACGGCCGCGTCGTGTATGAAGCGCTGCGTGGCGGACTGGATTTCACCAAGGACGACGAGAACATCAACTCGCAGCCCTTCATGCACTGGCGCGACCGCTTCCTGTACTGCATGGAAGGCGTCAATCAGGCGGCGGCACAGACGGGCGAGATCAAGGGCCACTATCTCAACATCACCGCCGGAACCATGGAGGAGATGTACAGGCGCGCGGAACTTGCCCGCGAACTGGGTTCCTGCGTGGTGATGGTCGATCTCATCATCGGGTGGACGGCCATCCAGTCGATCAGCAACTGGTGCCGCGACAATGACATGATCCTGCACATGCACCGTGCGGGCCACGGCACCTACACCCGTCAGAAGAATCACGGCGTGAGCTTCCGCGTGATCGCCAAGTGGCTGCGCCTCGCAGGCGTCGACCATCTTCATGCAGGCACTGCGGTGGGCAAACTCGAGGGCGACCCGATGACGGTTCAGGGCTTCTACAACGTGTGTCGCGACAGCGTGACGAAGCAGGATCTGCCGCGCGGCCTGTTCTTCGATCAGGACTGGGCCAGCATCAAGAAGGTGATGCCGGTCGCCTCGGGTGGCATCCACGCCGGCCAGATGCATCAGCTGCTCGACCTCTTCGGCGACGACGTCGTGCTGCAGTTCGGCGGCGGCACCATCGGTCATCCGATGGGCATCCAGGCCGGCGCCCAGGCCAACCGCGTGGCGCTCGAGAGCATGGTGCTGGCGCGCAACGAAGGCCGCGACATCGTCAACGAAGGCCCGCAGATCCTCGCCGACGCCGCCAAGTGGTGTCAGCCCCTGCGCGCCGCCCTCGATACTTGGGGCGATATCACCTTCAATTACACCAGCACCGACACATCGGACTTCGTGCCCACCGCCAGCGTGGCCTGATCGCGCCGCACGAATTCATCAGAACACAGCGAGGAGACACCACCATGCGTATCACTCAGGGCTGCTTTTCATTCCTGCCCGATCTGAGCGACAGCCAGATCGGGGCACAGATCCACTACTGCCTGAATCAGGGTTGGGCGGTCGCGCTCGAATATACGGACGATCCGCATCCACGCAACACCTACTGGTCGATGTGGGGTCTGCCAATGTTCGACCTGGCCGACCCGGCCGGCGTCATGCAGGAGCTGCAGGCCTGCCGCGAGGCCAATCCCGGCCACTACATCCGGGTAAACGCATTCGATTCGACCAAGGGCTGGGAGACAGTGCGCATGTCCTTCATCGTCCAGCGCCCTCCCAGCGAACCCGGCTTCCGTCTGGTACGCCAGGAGACCGGAGGACGAAACCTGCGCTACACGCTCGAGAGCTATGCCGTGGGCGCAGGCACAGAGGGCGCCCGATACGCCGGCTGAAGCCGGCCGAACGCAGGGCGGAACAACGCATTCCGCCCGCACACCGAATGCTGCATGGAGGAGACCGACATGAGCGCCAGTGACCTGCAAGGCCTGACGGGCGAAACACCGCCCACATCAGATGCAAGCATCGACCTCGCCGCCGAATACGCCGACGCCGGCATTGGCGACGTGCTCGAAGGCCTCGACCACGATCTGATCGGGCTCGCACCGGTCAAGCGCCGGGTGCGCGAGATCGCCGCCCTGCTTCTGATCGACCGCGTGCGCCAGCGACTCGGGCTCACGACCGCCGCACCTTCGCTGCACATGAGCTTTACCGGCAACCCGGGGACCGGCAAGACCACGGTCGCCATGCGCATGGCCGAGATCCTCCAGCGTCTCGGCTACTGTCGGCGCGGTCACGTCGTGGCGGTCACCCGCGACGACCTCGTCGGCCAGTACATTGGCCACACCGCACCCAAGACCAAGGAGGTCCTCAAGCGCGCCATGGGCGGGGTGCTGTTCATCGACGAAGCCTATTATCTGTACCGTCCCGAGAACGAAAAGGACTACGGTCAGGAAGCGATCGAGATCCTGCTGCAGGTGATGGAGAATCAGCGCGACGATCTGGTGGTGATCCTCGCCGGCTACGCCGACCGCATGGAGCGCTTCTTCGAGTCGAACCCGGGCATGAAGTCGCGCATCGCCCACCATGTGGACTTCCCCGATTACGCCAGCAGCGAACTCGGCGAGATCGCCGAACGCATGCTCGCGCAGTGGAACTATCGCTTCGACCCTGCCGCGCGCCTCGCCTTCGACGAGTACATCGCCCTGCGCCGCACCCGCCCCCACTTCGCCAACGCGCGCAGCATTCGCAACGCCCTCGACCGCATGCGCCTGCGCCAGGCCCTGCGATTGTTCGAGTCCGGCGCAAGCGTCGATGCCAGCGCACTGTGCACGCTGAGCGAGGCCGACGTGCGCGCCAGCCGGCAGTTTGCCAGGCCGGTGACGATCACCGAACCGGCGTTTGATGCCGAACTCGACTTCGACCCCGAGCGCGGTGCAGACCGCAGCGACTACTGAACCCGCACACAGAGGCCGACCCATGTTCAACATCGAGCGCAGCACCCTGACCGAATACCTGATCGACCAACGCCGTCACCATCCAGAGGCCACCGGCGAACTCAACGCCCTGATCCTGCAGGTCGCCCAGGCCTGCAAGGCCATCTCGCGCGCCGTGGCCCACGGCGCACTCGCCGACATGCTCGGCGACCATGGCAGCGCCAACGTGCAGGGCGAACAGCAGAAAAAGCTCGACGTGCTGGCAGACGGCATCTTCCTGCGTGCCACCCACTGGGGTGGCGGTCTCGCCGGCATGGTGTCGGAGGAAAACGAAGCCCCTATCCCCTTGCCCGCAGGTCACGCCCGCGGCAAATACCTGCTGGTGTTCGACCCGCTGGACGGCTCGAGCAATATCGACGTCAATGTCGCGGTCGGCAGCATCTTCTCCATCCTGCGCGCGCCCACGCCCGGCGAGGACGCGGTCGCCGACGACTTCCTGCAGCCCGGCACCCGCCAGGTTGCAGCCGGCTATGCGATCTACGGCCCCTCCACAATGCTGGTGCTGAGTGTCGGCACCGGCGTGGCGGGCTTCACCTTCAACCCGATTCTCGGCGACTTCTTCCTCACCCATCCGGACATCCGTGTGCCGGACACCACCCGCGAGTTCGCCATCAACGCGTCCAACTCACGCTTCTGGGAGCCGCCGGTGCGGCGCTATGTGGACGAATGCCTTGCAGGCCGCAGCGGCCCGCGCGGCGCCGACTTCAACATGCGCTGGATCGCATCGCTGGTGGCCGAAACCCACCGCATCCTGATGCGTGGCGGGGTGTTTCTCTACCCGCGCGACAGCAAGGACCCCGGCCGCCCTGGCCGCCTGCGCCTGCTCTACGAGTGCAATCCGATCGGATTCATTGTCGAACAGGCAGGCGGTCGGGCCTCGACGGCACGCATGCCGGTTCTTGAAGTCGAACCAGAGGCACTGCATCAGCGAATTGGCTTTGTTTTCGGATCACGCCAGGAGGTTGAGCGCATCGAAACCTACCATGCCGACCCGACAGCCGGCCTCGACAGTCCGCTGCCGCTGTTCAACACGCGCTCGCTGTTCAGCGACAACCACGCCTTCTCACAGTAAGGAGGACGACCATGTCCGAACGCCATCCCATCGTTGCCATCACCGGCTCGTCCGGCGCGGGCACCAGCACGGTTCAGCGCACCTTCGAGGAAATCTTCCGGCGCGAGAACGTGACTGCTGCAGTGATCGAGGGCGACAGCTTCCATGCCTTCGACCGCAAGACCATGCGCGAGAAACTGGCCGCAGCCGAAGCTGGCGGAGAACTGTCCCGTTTCAGCCACTTCGGCGCCGAGGCCAACCTGTTTTCAGAGCTGGAGAAACTGTTCCGGACCTATGCCGAATCGGGCAGTGGCCGCCGCCGCAAGTACCTTCACAACCTGGAGGAGGCCGCCCCCTACAACCAGGAACCCGGCACCTTCACCGAGTGGGAGGAGATCCCGACCGGCACCGATCTGCTGTTCTACGAGGGCCTGCACGGTGCGGTGAAGATGGAAGGCGCCGACATCGCCCGCTTCCCCGACCTGCTGATCGGCGTGGTGCCAGTGGTCAACCTGGAATGGATCCAGAAGCTGCACCGCGACAAGAACATGCGCGGCTACTCAACCGAGGCGGTGACCGACACCATCCTGCGTCGCATGCACGACTACGTGCACTACGTGGTGCCGCAGTTCTCCCGCACCCATGTGAATTTCCAGCGCGTACCGATGGTGGACACCTCCAACCCCTTCATCGCCCGCACCATTCCTACCGCCGACGAGTCCATGGTGGTGATCCGCTTCGCCAATCCCAAGGGCATCGACTTTCCCTATCTGCAGAACATGATCCACGGCAGCTTCATGAGTCGGGCCAACACCATCGTCGTGCCCGGCGGCAAGATGGAACTGGCGATGCAGCTGATCTTCACCCCCTTCATCTGGCGCCTGATGGAACGGCGGAGGAAGCTGCTGTGACGATCTCCACCCAACTCAACACCAGCACAGGTGCCGTGCGGGCTGTACGAGGTGTTTGTGCAGCGATCGAGGACTGTACGCGCCCATTCCACAGAACGTGGAACAAAGACCTCGTGCAGCGAGCAGTTGCGTCAGCCAGGGAAACAGCAAGCGTCCGATGGCTTGCGGGCGACCGTGCCTGCGCTTCGTGGTGTGCGGGGCATTCACTCCGTCGGCCTGCGGAACTCGCTCGCTGCGCTCACTCAGACAGTCCTCGGCCGCTCCGTGAATGCCCCGCACACCACGGAGCACGTGCCAGTTCTGAAAGAAATGAGTTGCTGCCACGTCTGACAGACTGCATGCAGCCACCCGCGCCAAGCTGAGTGTGCGGGGTGTTTGTGGCGCAGCCGAGGACTGTCTGAGCCCGCAGGGCGAGTTCCGCAGGCTGCAGAACAAACACCACGTGCGCTCAGCGCTTCGTGGCACACACGACGCGACCAACAAAATTCAACATCCCGGAGCCAACTCCAATGAACATGCGCCTGTCACAAACCGCGCAGGACACCCTGTGCGCCAACGCCTTGCGTTTCCTCGCCATCGACGCGGTCGAGGCCGCCCAGTCCGGCCACCCCGGCATGCCCATGGGCATGGCGGAAATCGCCGTCGCACTGTGGACCCGCCACCTCAAACACAACCCCACCGACCCCACCTGGCCCGACCGCGACCGCTTCATTCTCAGTAACGGCCACGGCTCAATGCTGCACTACGCCCTGCTCCACCTCAGTGGCTACGACCTCCCGCTCGACGAACTCAAGCGCTTCCGCCAACTGCACAGCAAAACCCCGGGGCACCCCGAATACGGACTCACCCCCGGCATCGAAACCACCACCGGCCCCCTCGGCCAGGGCCTCGCCAACGCCGTCGGAATGGCGCTCGCCGAAAAACTCCTTGCTGCCGAATTCAACAGACCCGGCCACCGCATCGTTGATCACCACACCTGGGTCTTCCTTGGTGACGGCTGCCTGATGGAAGGCATCAGCCACGAAGCGGCCAGCTTTGCCGGCGTGCAACGGCTATCGAAACTCGTCGCGCTCTGGGACGACAACCGCATCTCCATCGACGGCGATGTTGCAGGCTGGTTCGGTGACGACACCCCGGCACGCTTTCGCGCCTATGGCTGGAACGTCATCGAACACGTCGACGGCCACGACACCGACGCCGTCGACCATGCCATCAGGGACGCCCGCCGGAACGCGCGCGACGACACCGGCCCGACCCTGATCTGCTGCCGCACCACCATCGGTCGCGGCAGCCCGGCACGCGCGGGTACGGCCAGTGTTCATGGCGCCCCGCTGGGCAAGGACGAGATCGCCGCCACCCGAGCCGCACTCGGATGGGATCATCCCCCGTTCGACATCCCCGAAGAAATCCGCAACAGCTTCGATGCCCGTAAAACAGGCGCCGCCCGCCAGAGCGCGTGGCAGGCACAGTTCGACGCCTACGCCCGGGAGTGGCCCGAACTCGCCGCAGAGTTCACCCGCCGCGTCACCAAGCGCCTGCCCGTCGGGTTCCGCGTCCTCGCCGATGCCATCCTGCGCGGCGTGCACAACGAAGCCGCCACACTTGCCAGCCGCAAGGCCAGCCAGCACGCCATCGGCCGCCTCGCCCGCGCCCTGCCCGAACTGCTCGGCGGGTCTGCCGACCTCACCCACTCCAACCTCACCGACTGGCCCGGCTGCGGCGCAGTGCGCGCCGACCAGGCGGGGCGCCACATCAACTGGGGCGTGCGCGAGTTCGGCATGGCCGCCGCGCTCAATGGCATCGCGTTGCACGGTGGCTACCTCACCTTCGGCGCCACCTTCCTCGTCTTCTCCGACTACGCCCGCAACGCCATGCGCATGAGCGCGCTGATGCGCCAGCGCGTCGTCTACGTGATGACGCACGACTCCATCGGCCTCGGCGAAGACGGCCCCACGCACCAGCCGGTCGAACACCTGCCCAGCCTGCGGCAGATCCCCAATCTCGACGTCTGGCGGCCCTGCGACGCGGTCGAAACGCAGGCGGCCTGGAACGCGTCGGTGATGCGGGCCGACGGTCCCAGCGTGATCGCCTGCTCGCGCCAGAACCTCCCCCATCAAGCGCGCGACGCGGAGCGCCTCGGCGACATCGCACGCGGCGGCTACGTGCTGGCCGAAGCCGACGACGGCCAGCCTGCGATGGTGCTGATTGCCACCGGCTCCGAAGTCGCGCTGGCGATGGAGGCACGCGCGCGGCTGCAGGCCGACGGCATCGCCACCCGCGTCGTCTCCATGCCCTGCACCGCGGCCTTCGACCGTCAGGCCGCGAGCTGGCGCGATGCCGTGCTGCCGCCCGATGTTCCGCGCGTGGCGATTGAGGCTGCACAGCCCGACAGCTGGTGGAAATACCTTGCCGGTGCACCACGCGCCGCCGTCATCGGTATTGACCGCTTTGGAGAATCGGCCCCGGCAGGCGAGCTGGCGACTCTGTTCGGCATGACGCCCGAACGCATCGTGGATACGGCCCGCCGACTGCGCTGACACAGGATCACACCACTCGAGGAGACAGCATGACCACCAGAGTCGCCATCAACGGCTACGGACGCATCGGCCGCAACGTGCTGCGCGCGCACTATGAAAGCGGCAAACGCCACGACATCGAGATCGTCGCCATCAACGACCTCGGCAGCCCCGAAACCAACGCCCATCTCACACGTTACGACAGCATTCACGGCCCGTTTCCGCATCCGGTCGAGGTTGGCCACGGCACGTTGACGGTTGCCGGCGACTGCATCCAGGTCCTCGCCGAACGCGATCCGGCGCAACTGCCCTGGCAGCAACTGGGCATCGACGTCGTGCTCGAATGTACCGGGCTCTTCACCTCGCGCGACAAAGCAGGCACACACCTCGATGCCGGTGCCGGCAAGGTGCTGATCTCGGCACCGGGTGGCGACGATGTGGATGCCACAATCGTCTATGGCGTCAATGACCGGACACTGCGACGCAAGCACCGCGTGGTCTCCAACGCGAGCTGCACCACCAACTGCCTCGCGCCGCTCGCCTTCGCCCTCCACCGCCCGCTTGGCATCGTGCGTGGCCACATGATCACGGTGCATTCCTACACCAACGACCAGGTACTGATCGACGTTCATCACCCCGACCTGCGCCGCGCACGCTCCGCCACACAGTCGCTGATCCCGACCAGGACGGGCGCGGCGGCGGCGGTCGGCCTGGTGCTGCCCGAACTCGCAGGACGGCTCGACGGCTATGCGATGCGCGTCCCCACGCCGAACGTGTCCTTCACCCATTTCACCTTCGTGGCTTCACGCGCCACCAGCGTCGGCGAGGTCAACGACCTCGTGCGCGAAGCGGCCCACGGCGCCTTGCGCGGCATCCTCGGTATCAACGATCTGCCGCTGGTGTCCTGCGACTTCAACCACAACCCGCACTCCAGCCTGTTCGACGCCACCTTGACCAAGGTCGATGGCGAACTCGTCACCGTGACCGCCTGGTACGACAACGAGTGGGGCTTTTCCAACCGCATGCTCGATACAGCCTGCGCCATGATGAGCGCCGACTGAGCGGCTTTCGATACCACCACGGAGACACCCGATGGCCATGATTTCACTGCGGCAGTTGCTCGATCACGCCGCCGATCACGAGTACGGCATCCCCGCCTTCAACATCAACAACATGGAACAGATCCAGGCGATCATGCAGGCCGCCGCCGCGACCGACAGCCCGGTCATCCTGCAGGCATCGGCCGGTGCGCGCAGCTACGCCGGAGAGGCCTTCATCAAGAAGATGGTCGAGGCGGCCGTCGAACAATGGCCCGAGATCCCGGTCTGCCTGCACCAGGACCACGGCGCCAGCCCCGCCATCTGCCAGCAGTCGATTCGCGCCGGCTTCACCAGCGTGATGATGGACGGCTCCCTGCGCGAAGACATGAAGACCCCGGCAAGCTACGACTACAACGTCGAGGTGACGCGCCGGGTCGTCGATATGGCGCACGCTGTCGGGGTGTCGGTCGAGGGTGAGCTCGGTTGCCTCGGATCGCTCGAAACCGGCCAGGCCGGCGAAGAGGATGGCGTCGGCGCGGAAGGCACGCTGGCGCACGAACAGATGCTCACCGACCCGGCCGAAGCCGCCGCATTCGTCGACGCCACCGGCGTCGATGCACTCGCCGTGGCCATCGGCACCAGCCACGGCGCGTGGAAATTCACCCGACCGCCCACCGGTGACATCCTCGCCATCGACCGCATCGCTGCCATTCACCTCAGCATTCCCGACACCCACCTGGTCATGCACGGTTCGAGCAGCGTGCCCCAGGAATGGCTCAGCATCATCCGTGAACACGGCGGTGACATCGGCGAAACCTGGGGCGTGCCGGTGGACGCCATCGTCGAAGGCATCCGCCACGGGGTGCGCAAGATCAACATCGACACCGACCTGCGCCTGGCCATGAGCGGTGCGATGCGCAGACTTGCCGACACGGAGCGCAAGGAATTCGATCCGCGCAAGTTCTTCAAGGCCGCGAAAGAAGCCGCCGCAGGCATCTGCCAGGAGCGCTTCGAGGCCTTCGGCTGCGCCGGCCACGGCAGCCGCATCAAGCCGCTGCCGCTGGACGCGATTGCCCGGCGCTACGCGCTCAAGCGCGCGGCCTGAGCCATCCCGCATTCCATCCGATTCCCTGCCCGTCCCGGGTTTGAGTGCCCGCCATCCTCACGATGGCGGGCATTTTTTTCCATCTCTCCCGAACCCATTGCCGTCGATGGTGGTGGCCGCGTCGGCCTGCGGTCCGGATCGCTCGCGCCCTTCACCTTATGATCGGGCTTCGCATCGGCAATATTCCGTTTTGCTTTTTCCGGGTACGCTTGTGCCTGAAGAACAGGGTCGAACGACAACCCGCACTCAGTGCAGGAAGCCAGCCCCGGGAGAGCACGAATGACAGACGAGCAGAACCCACCACTCGACATCGGCATCGACGGCAGCCTGTATGCCGGTCTGCAGGAACTGGCAGCGAACGCCTTTCCAAAGCGCTGCGCAATGTGCGGCCGGACCTATGCCAACGTCGACGACTACGTCGGCCAGACCGGGCGCGTGGGTAGCGGACGCAGCGGACTCAAGCAAACCCTGGATGATGACGGCGCGGTCATCGTCGAACTGTTTCGCAACTGCGTTTGCGGATCAACACTGATGGACTGCTTCAACAACCGCCGCGATCGCAGCGCGGCCGGACTCAAACAGCGCGAACGCTTTGGTCAGCTGATCGAATCGTTGGTGGAACGGGGGCTTGCTCACAACAAGGCGCGCACCGAACTGCTCAAGGTCATGCGCGGAGAACACAGCACCATCCTCAGGCCCGTGCCGCGCAAGACCGGCTGAAGCCGTCAAGCCGCCCAGGCGCGGGAGACGAAGCGTGTGAAGACCGCGTCATATGAATGGCAAGCAGCACGGCTGTAACCCGGCCCATTCAAACTTCGTAAAAAAAGCGTTGACTTCACGAACGATTGGGGTAGAGTTACATACATATTGTGCACTGCAACATAACCACCGGAGGAACACCATGGCTACGAAACCCGAATTCCAGAACCCGATTGAAGCTGTTCAGGCCCTTATGGCCGTTCAGGCTCAAACCATTGGCAAGTCCATCGAACTGCAGAAGAAGGCCAGCGAAGAGCTGATGGCTTTCTTCCAGGCCGAAGCCCAGAAGGCCACCAAGCTGAAGACGCCGGAAGAGCTGGTTCGCTTCAACGTCGATGCCAACACCGCACTGTTCAAGCTCCTGCAGTCGCAGGGCGAAGCCTTCACCGCACTGGCCACCGAAGTTGGTCAGGCTGCCATGGCCAAGTTCCAGAACATCGCCAAGTAAGTTCCGCTTCAGCGGCACTGCTTGACCAAAGCCCCGATGGCCTGCCATCGGGGCTTTTTCTTGTCCGCTGCATCGACGCGGGTGCTAGGATTCGGACCCCATGCGTATCGAACAGATCTCCCGCCGCCTGCACGACCTCGGCGCCAAAACCTGCCATGAGCAAAGGGTGCTGCGAGGCTGGATTCAGCGCCGGCCGCTCGACGCCGGCCGTCGCCCCGCCGAGCACTTTCTACCGCAGTCCATCCGCAACGCCCTGCCCGAACTCATGGCCGAGCTCGATGGCCTTGCACGGCTGAACTCAGCGCACCCTGGCGACGACGGCTCTTCACGGCTGCTGGTGGAACTGGCCGACGGGCAGACCGTCGAGAGCGTGCTGCTGCCGCGCGACGGTCTGTGTGTATCGAGTCAGCTCGGCTGCGCAGTCGGTTGCGTGTTCTGCATGACGGGCAAGGACGGTTTGCTGCGCCAGCTCGGCAGTGCAGAAATCGTTGCCCAGGTCGCCCTCGCCCGCAGCATGCGCCGGGTGACCAAGGTGGTGTTCATGGGCATGGGCGAACCGGCCCACAACATCGACAACGTGATCGAAGCCATCGAGTTCCTCGGCACCATCGGCGGCATCGGACACAAGAACCTGGTGTTCTCCACGGTCGGCGATCCACGCGTATTTGAGCGCCTCCCGCAGATGACGGTCAAACCGGCGCTGGCCCTGTCCCTGCACTCGAGCCTGCCCGCGCTGCGCGAGAAGCTCCTGCCGCGCGCGCCCCGCATCGCCCCTGCCGAACTGGTCGAACTGGGCGAACGCTATGCCCGCGCCACCGGTTATCCGATTCAGTATCAATGGACGCTGATCGAAGGCGTCAACGACAGCGAGGAGGAGATGGAAGGCATCGTTCGTCTGCTCACCGGCAAGTACGCGATCATGAACCTGATTCCGTACAACGCCGTACCCGAACTCGAGTTCCGCCGCCCCTCATGGGAGCGCGCGGCCGAGCTGGGCCGCTGGCTGCATCGTCGTGGCGTGCTGACCAAACTGCGCCACTCGGCCGGTCAGGACGTCGATGCAGGCTGCGGTCAGCTGCGCGCCCGCTCCATCAGAATCGAGCGCCGCCGGCCAGCCCACGCTCAGAGCCCGAACGACGCAACAGCCGCCCCGGTGGCACCCGCAGCATGACCCGTCAGCGCCGCATCCCTGCCGCATGGATGCGCGGCGGCACCAGCAAGGGCCTGTTCATGCTGGCAAGGGATCTGCCTGCCGACGACGCGACCCGCGACGCCCTGCTCGCGCGCCTGCTTGGCAGTCCCGACCCCTATGGCAAACAGATCGACGGACTCGGCGGCGCCACTTCAAGCACCAGCAAGGTCGTCATCCTGGCACCCTCGAGCCGGGCCGGCTGCGATGTGGATTACCTGTTCGGGCAGGTGCCGGTATCAGGCGAGCGCATCGACTGGTCCGGCAACTGCGGCAACCTGACTGCGGCCGTCGGCCCGTTTGCCATCAGCCGGGGACTGCTGCAGGCGCCCGCCGACGGCATGGCAAGGGTGCGCATCTGGCAGGCAAACATCGGCAAACGCATCCTTGCACAGGTGCCAATGCTTGCAGGCGAAGTATGCGAGGCGGGCGACTTCATGCTCGACGGCGTGGCCTTCCCCGCAGCAGAGATCCGGCTCGAATTTCTCGACCCGGCAGGAAGCGGTGCGGCCGGACTGTTCCCGACGGGGCGGATGCGCGACTGCCTTCAAACGGCGGACGAGCGCATCGACGCCACCCTGATCAACGCCGGGAATCCAATGGTTCTGATCGGCGCGGCCGCGCTCGAACTCGATTGCAGCGCCTCGCAGGCGGCACTTAATGCCCAGCCCGGGCTCCTGGCGCGCTGCGAGCGCATCCGCGTTGCGGGCGCCCTCGCCATGGGGCTGGCGGCGAACGCGGCCGAGGCGCAGGCGCGCGCTCATACGCCCAAGCTCGCCGTACTCGACCGCGCGAAGGCCTTTCGCGCCGCCGACGGGTGCGCGTTCACCGCCGACGACATCGACCTCTCCTGCCGGGTGCTGTCGATGGGCGTCTTTCACCACGCCATCCCCGGCACGGCAGCCATTGCGATCGCTGCAGCGGCGGCCATCCCTGGCACGGTGGCATCCGAGCATGTCTGCGAGCACGGCACCGCCCCCCTCAGACTCGGCCAGCCTTCCGGTTGCACCCGCGTCGGTGTCGACGCACACCGGACCGAGGCCGGTTGGACGCTGGGCAAGGCCGTGATGAGCCGCAGTGCGCGCATGGTGATGGACGGATTCGTCTGCCTGCCAGGCTGAGGCACGCGTGCGGGTCACGCGGTCTCGACAGCCCCTGACTCAGCTTGCGACCGAGGTCGCGTTGTGGGCAAATTGCATGAGCTGCGCGGCAGACGCCGGCCGGCCAAACAGATAGCCCTGATAGGCATCGCAGCCCGAACGCGCGAGAAAGCCGCGCTGGGCTTCGGACTCGACCCCTTCGGCAATCACGCTCAACCCCATCGTGTGCGCGAGCGCGATGATGGTGCGTGCAATTGCCGCGTCGTTCGGGTCCACCAGCACGTCGCGCACGAAGGACATGTCGATCTTGAGCTCGGTCAGAGGCAGGCGCTTCAGGTAGGACAGGGAAGAATAGCCGGTGCCGAAATCGTCGAGCGAAAACCCCACCCCAAGCGCGCGCAAGGCCTGCATGCGGACGATGACCGCCTCGACATCCTCAAGCAGCAGACTCTCGGTCAGCTCGAGCCTGAGCAGGCGGCTGGCCGCCCCGGTGAACTCGAGCGCGGACTTGACCTCGTCGACAAAGTCGGGATGCCGGAACTGGCGTGCGCTGACATTGACCGACACAGTCATGGCCGCCAGGCGCGGCACTTCGGCCCACTCGGCAAGCTGCCGGCAAGCAGCGAGCAGCACCCAGCGTCCGATGTCGAGGATCAGCCCGTTATCTTCCGCGACCGGAATGAAGCTGAGCGGCGACACCATGCCGCGCTGCGGATGATTCCACCGTAGCAGGGCCTCGACGCCAATCAGGCCGCCAGCCGAACTCACCTGTGGCTGATAGTGCAGTTCGAACTGCTCCTGCGCGAGCGCACGCCGCAGGTCGGCCTCGAGAGCAGCGCGCTCGCTGAGCTCTGCCTGCATTGCAGGCCCGTAGAAGCACAGCCGGCTGCGCCCGTCGGCCTTGGCCTGGTACATCGCCAGATCGGCCTGCTTGAAGAGCTCGTCGACATTGACCTCGTGCCCCTCGAACAGGGTCGCGCCAATGCTTGCAGTACTGCAGGTCTCATGCCCACCCAGCTGATAGGGCTTGTTGAGCGCCTCCAGCAGCTTGGCGCCGACTAGCCGCGTATGCGCCATCGCTTCATCGGCGTCGGCACTCAGGCCCTCGAGGACGAGCACGAACTCGTCGCCACCCAGCCGGGCCGCGGTATCACCCTCGCGTATCGTCGCGGCGAGGCGCCCGCCCATCTCCTTGAGCAGCAGATCGCCGAGATCATGCCCCAGCGTATCGTTGAGCGTCTTGAAGTTGTCCAGATCGATGAACAGCAAGGCCCCTTTGCGATGATTGCGGGCACAACTGGTCAGTGCCCGCTGCAGGCGGTCGCTCAGCAGCCGGCGGTTGGGCAGGCCGGTGAGCGGATCATAGAAGGCAAGCGTATTGATGCGGTCCTCTGCGTCCCGCAGCTCCCGGACCTGCGTGTTCAGACGCTCGGCGTGATCGCGCAGCGCCAGCTGGTTGCGATGCAGCAGTTCGCGCATGCTCTCCTGCGCCTGTGCGAGCTGGGCAATCTCCGCGATCCGGCTCTGTACCGGTTGCGGCGGGCTGAAATCGAGCGCACCGATGCGCTCGCTCGACTCGGCAAGTGTCTCGAGCGGACGGGCGATGATGCGCGCCTGCATCTGGGCCACACAGCCTGCCGCAGCCAGCAGCAGCAGAAGTCCGCCCGCAAGCCCAAAACCGATGACCGTCCAGGCCGGCGCAAAGTCGGCTTCAGGCGCAAGCACCAGTACCCAGAAGGTCTGCTTCCCCAGTCGATAGGCACGCGCGCTGAACAGCCAGGGCGCTCCGTTCGACTCGTAGTGCGCCACACCGATCGGCTGTCCTCTGGCGCGTCGCCACACGGGCAGCAGATCGTTGACTGCGGCGATGCCCAGGGTGCCAACCGGCAGGAGCACGCTGCCCAGCCATTCATCGACGGCAACACTGTCGGGTCGCCTGGGCAGCCCGAGCACGCTTTCGTCCTCGGTCATGATCAGTGCCAGCCCCTGCCGGCCGACTTCCGCATCCAGCGTCGCAGCCGACAGGTCGCGCAAGGTCAGATCGAAGCCAATCACCAGGTCGCGCCCATCCGCCAGCATGGTGTGCCGTGACGCGGTAATGCCGGGATCACCGGTGGTGAAGAAGGTGTAGGGTCGCGTCCAATGCACCGTTCCGGGCGCGGCCTCCGTGAGCGCTCCGGTAAACCACGGGCGCTTGCGGGCATCGTAGTCCAGGGCCTCCCGGCGTTCCTGTGCCTTGACGCCCGGCGCGAGGTCGATGAAAAGCTGCATCTGGCCCCAGCGCGGGATGTCGGTCAGACGGTTGCGCCACTGCCCATCTCCACGCTGCAGCAGCATCCAGCCCTGGCCCGTCGACGTACCGGCCACCACCGAGGTGATATACGGCGACGCGGCGAGGACCGGCATGAAGTACTCGTTGAAACGCGCCGGATTGTCCACGTCAGGCAGGTTGCCACCGATCCATGCCAGGCTGATGGCAAGCTGACGCTCTTCGGGCTCGAAGGTCTGACGCAGCCTGGCCTCGACACGCTCTGCGGCAAGATTGAAATCACTCTCGGCAACGCGTTCGAGGACCGGCACCATGCCAAGCGCGACAAAGCCGATGGTGACCACCAGCGAACTGCCGAAGGCGAGCAGCAGGGCACGCAGCAGCAGCGTTCGACGCAATGAAATGGCTGAGCGAGTAGAACCCAAGGCGGGCGTGTCTCCGAAAGGTGGTCGGATCAGCGCGTGTCCGACGATGCATCGTAACGGCTCAAACCGGTTTCCGACGTTCAGTCGCGCCCGGGTGTCCGGCACTGCGCCAGCAAGGCCAGTGCCTCCGGATACCTGAAGCAGGCTACATTGTGCTCGAACTCTGAAAAAACGGAACCGAGTACCGTTGCGAAGACGCGACGCTCGTCCTCAAGCAGGCGGTTGGCACGCATGTTTGCGTTCGCCAGATACAGCTTCATTTGCGCGACTGCAGCCTCGATCACTTCGGGCGCGCGCTCAGCAGAGGTGGGTTCCGCAGGCACCGACGCCTGCGCGGCAGCTGCACCCGCCACCGCACGCGGCGGCAACCAGCGCAGCAGTGTCGAATACAGGTCCTGCGGATCCACTGGTTTGGCCACGAAGTCGTCCATGCCTGCCGCAAAACAGGCACGACGATCCTCCTCGAAAACGTTGGCCGTCAGGGCGACGACCGGGGTGTGACGGTTGCGCGTCTGCGCCCGCAAGGCGCGCGTGGCCGCCAGCCCGTCCATCTCGGGCATCCTCATGTCCATCAGGATCAGGTCGAAATCGCTGGTGCGACAGCGCTCGAGCACGGCCCGCCCGGTGGAGACCGATTCGACGGCCAGGCCGACTGCACTCAGCAGATCCAGTGCCACTTCGCGATTGACCGGATTGTCTTCAGCCAGCAGAACATGAGCGCCTGCATGTTGCTCGCGAAGGACGCGTTCGGACTCACCGGCGGACACGGACGGGGGGTTGGCCACCGCGCCGCGCCCCCGCCTGAGCACGGCAGTGAACCAGAAGGTGCTGCCGTGGCCCGGCTCACTCTCGGCGCCCGCCTCTCCCCCCATCAGGGTCGCAAGCCGGCGGGTGATCGCCAGGCCAAGACCGGTTCCCCCGAAACGCCGGGTGGTAGAGGCGTCCGCCTGTTCGAAGGCATCGAACAGGCGCGGAATCTTGTCTGCCGCCACCCCCATGCCGGTGTCCGTGACCTCGAAGCGTACGAGCAGCGCATCACCCCGGTCTTCTGCAACGGATGCGCTCAGCGACACCGAACCGTGCTCGGTAAACTTGATCGCATTCACTGCGTAATTGAGCAGGGCCTGACGCAAGCGGGTGGCGTCGCCACACAGCCGTCCCGGCACGTCGCGGGTATCGAGCTCAACGGTCAGACCCTTTGCCTTCGCCTGCTCGGCAATCAGGGACTGCACATGCTCGAAGACTGCGCCCAAGGCAAACTCGCCGCTCTCCAGCCGGAGCCGGCCGGCCTCGATCTTGGACAGGTCGAGAATGTCGTTGATCACGGACAGCAGGTGACGCGCTGCAGTGCCCACCCGGTCCAGGCGTTCGATCTGGCGCTGCGCGGGATGATCCCGGCGCAGGAGGTGGGTGAGGCCGATGATGGCATTCATCGGGGTCCGGATCTCATGGCTCATATTGGCCAGGAAGGCACTCTTGGCCTCGCTGGCCGCGTTCGCACGTTCGGTGGCATCCCTCAGCTCGGCCGTCCTGCTCGACACCAGTTCTTCGAGATGCTTGCGGTGCTGCTCCAGTTCGGCCTCGATACGCTTCTTCTCGGTGATGTCCTCCTGCAGTGACATGTAGTTCGAGATGCTGCCGTCTTCGCGGCGAATCGGCACCACCCGGGCGAACACGGCATAGCTGCTGCCGTCCTTGCGCTGATTGATGAACTCGCCGCTCCACGCCTCACCTCGCGACAGGGCAGCCCACAGTTCCTCGAAGCTTGACGCGGGCGTCAGGGCCTCGCCGAACATGCTCGCAGGCTGACCGAGCACCTCGGCAGGCAGATAGCCGCTATGCACCGTGAAGGTCTCGTTGACGTATTCGACCCGCCCCTCGAGATCGGTCACCAGGACACTCTCGGGGCTTTGCTCAACGACCTGCGACAGCTTTCGCAGTTCGAACTCGACGGCCTTGAGCGCGGAGATGTCACGCGAAATGCCGTACATCCCGGTGACCTCACCACTCGCTCCGCGCAACACCCCCTTCGTGGCAAGATACGTGACTTCGCGGTCGGGCAACCTCACCGTTTCCTCAAAGCTCATGGTCTCCCCGGCTGCCATGACCTGCTGGTCGTTGGCCATCACCATCTGCGCGTAAGCAGGGGGAAAGAGCACGCGGTCGTCATGTCCCAGAACCTCATCGGCGTCCTTGCCGACAAAGTCGGTCGCCGCCTTGTTGAACAACAGGTAGCGGCCGCGGAGGTCCTTGGCAAAAATCGCATCGCTCGAGCTATCGGCAATCGCGCTCAGGAGTCGCGCAGCCTGCAGACGGCTGCGCTGTTCCTCATGCCTGCGCCGACTCGCCTCGGTGAGCCGCAGCAGCATGTCGCGCACCACGCCATAGAGCAGCAGTGAGGTGATGAACACGAAGAACCAGCCCTTGAAGGTCTGCAGCCAGGCCTTGTCTGCGATGGATTCGGGCAAGAGATCGAGCGCACGGTCGGAGAGCACGATCCACACGCTCGCGAACAACGCGTAGGGCAGCACCACCCGCCAGGTGGCGCGACGAAGCGCCCTGCTGTCAGAATCTGTCGCAGTTGCCGACGGGTCTGCTTCCATTCGGTCAATCTCCTGCAGCGGTCAGGTGCCGCCTGAGGACAGGGCGCGATGGACATCCCGATGATGCTCCGCGATGTCGACAAATGCCTCGAATCCGCTCAGGAAGGCGTCTACCACGTCCGGGTCGAAATGCTGTCCGCGCCCCGCCTCGATGAGTTTCCGCGCGTCGGCGTAGGACATGCCTGCCTTGTAGATGCGATCCGAAATCAGCGCATCGAAAACATCGGCAACGGCCATCAGCCGCGCCGAAACCGGAATCTCGTCGCCCCTGAGCCCGTCCGGGTAGCCACTGCCATCCCAGCGCTCGTGATGCCAGCGCGCGATCTCCTTTGCCAGCGCAAGAAAGGGCACGGGCTGCTCGATGTCCCCCTCTGCCAGTTCGATCGCCTCCGCACCAAGGCGGGAGTGCGTCTTCATGATGATCCATTCATCGGCACCAAGTGGCCCGGGCTTGAGCAGAATATGATCCGGGATACCGACCTTGCCGATGTCGTGCAACGGCGCCGAGCGCGTCAGCAGCTCGATGTAGCCCGGGTCCAGCCTCGCTTGAAAACGCGGATGAGCCTGCAGCCGGGTGGCCAGCAGACGCACATAACCCTGCGTGCGCAGAATGTGGTTGCCGGTTTCCGGGTCGCGCGTTTCGGCGAGGTGAGCCAGCGCGCGGATCGTCACCAGCTGCGTCATGTCGTTCTCGGCCATGCGCCGCGCCACTTCTGACTCGAGATCAAGGTTCCGGTTGTGCAGCATTTCGCGCGCGCGTTTGATCTCAAGCTGGTTGCGCACGCGGGCGAGCACAACCGCAGGGTGAATCGGCTTGGTGATGTAGTCCGCCGCGCCGAGCGCCAGACCCTGCTCTTCGTCACGCGGGTCATCCAGCGCGGTGAGGAAGATCACCGGAATGTCACGTGTCGCAGGCTGCCAGCGAAGGTGCTCCAGCACCTCGTAGCCGTCCATGCCCGGCATCATGACGTCGAGCAGGATCAGGTCCGGCACGGGTCCGCGCGAGCAGATCTCGAGCGCCCGCGTGCCCGAAGGCGCCGCCAGCACATCGTAGTGAGGCTGCAGCAGCGCCCCCAGCACGGCGAGATTGTCCGGCACGTCATCGACGACGAGGATCGTTCCCCCAGCCTCGGGGAGAAAGTCAGGACTGGGATCCGTATTCTGTTCAGGCCGCATGTCTGCATTCCGTCATGTTCGGTCGTTCCCGGCAAGCGCACATCATGAAGCAGCCCCCTGACATCGCGCAGTCCGCCACCTTGCGCCATGCGTCACGGACGCGCTGGCTCGGTACACGCCTGTCGCCCCCCGCCATGGCTGGCGCCGCCCTGCCACGCCCACCCGGGCCGCTCGAAGGCTTCGGCAAGATAGTCGATCAGTACACGGATCTTGACCGAGAGGTGTTTGCGCGAAGGATAGACCGCGTAGACATCGATCTCCCCGACCAGACATTCTGGCAGCACTTCAACCAGACGTCCCTGTGCAAGATCGTTTCCCACCAGAAAATCAGGCTGCTTGACCAGCCCCTGGTGAGCGAGCGCCAGCGCGCGGCAGGTGTCGCCGTTATTGGTGCGGACATGCGGTTTGGTCTGCACCTCTTGCTCGCCCTGCGGTGTCGTGAAGCGCCATACGTCACCCTGCGCTGCATAGCTGTATGCAATGACACGATGACGGGCAATGTCCTCGACCGAGGCTGGCATGCCGTGCTGCGCAAGGTATTCCGGACTGGCGCAGATCAACAGCCGGGTGGATGCGAGCCGTCGATGGACAAGGGTCGAATCCTGCAGGCGGCTGATGCGGATGACGACATCAAACCCTTCGTCGACGACGTCGACCAGTCGGTCGGAGAGGCTGATGTCGAGTTCGACATCGGGGTACTTCGCAATGAACCCGCCCCACAGGGGCGCGAGGTGCAGTATTCCGAACGAATAGGGTGCATTGATGCGCAGACGCCCGACCGGATTGCCACTGACCACGCCCACTGCACGATCCGCCTCTTCCAGTTCGGCAAGGATCTGTTTGCAATGCCCGTAGTAAGCCCGCCCGGCCTCGGTCAGCGACAGCCGCCGCGTCGTACGCTGCAGCAGGCGGGCACCGAGGCGGGTCTCGAGCTCGATCACACTGCGCGACACCGCTGCCTTGGACAGGCGCAGCACTTCGCCCGCTGCGACAAAACTGCCCGCCTCGACGACTGCAACAAAGCTGTTCATTTCACGGAAACGTCCCATGGGGGCATTGTCTCGATTTCAGAGACAGTAAGTCAAACGCTCAACTATTTATCCACCCCTGAGTCGTCAATACACTGCAGGCATCGAATACGCACCAGGACAAGGCGGACCCCGTGCCACTCCCTACACTCTTCATCTCTCACGGCTCACCCATGTTCGCCGTCGAGCCCGGCCTGCTGGGCCCCCGGCTTGGCGAACTGGGTCGCAGACTGCCACGACCACGTGCCGCAGTCGTGCTGTCGCCGCACTGGATGACCCGTGGGGTCAGGGTTCAGAGCGGCGCTGCACTCGACACCGTTCACGACTTCGGCGGCTTTCCGCGAGAACTGTATTCGCTCCAGTATCCCGCCCCTGCGGCGCCCGCGCTTGCCGCGGAAGTCATCGCGACGCTCGCCCACCACGGCATCGAGGCAATTGCCGACGCCGGGCGCGGTCGGGACCACGGCGCATGGGTGCCGCTGATGCACCTTTTCCCCGAAGCCGACGTTCCCGTCATTCAGATCTCACAACCGGCCGTCCCCTCGCCGCTCGCCTTGCTGGAGCTGGGTCAGGCCCTTGCCACGCTGCGCGAGCAGGACATTCTGTTCGTCGCCTCAGGCAGCCTCACCCACAACCTGCACGAAGTATTCGCTGAACACGCAGCGCAATCCGGCGTCGAAGCCTATGCCAGCACATTTGCCGACTGGGTATGGAAGCAGATCGATGAGGGTGCACTTGGCGAACTGCTGGACTACCGCACGAAAGCGCCGTTTGCGGTCCGCGCCCATCCCACCGACGAACACTTCCTGCCCCTGTTCGCGGCAATCGGCGCGGCCGGCAAGGACTGGACGCAGAGCGCACGCATTTCGGGCGGCATCACGCACGACGTGCTTGCAATGGACAGCTTCATGTTTGGCACCGGGCCCGGCCTCGCGCCGCCGAACCGATAAACCCGACGGACACGACGATGAACACGACCTATACACGCACTGCCGTTTCGCTGCACTGGCTCATGGCACTCGGGCTGATCGGTGCATTCTCGCTCGGCGTCTACATGCACGAACTGCCGCTGTCGCCATTCAAGCTCAAGCTCTACTCATGGCACAAATGGGCAGGCGTCAGCCTTTTCATGCTGGTGCTGGTGCGCCTCGCCTGGCGCCTGCGCCACCCGGCACCGCCGCTGCCCGAGAGCATGCCCAAGGCACTGCGGATGATCGCTCATGGCACCCATGTCGCGCTCTACCTGCTGATGCTTGCCATCCCGCTTTCCGGCTGGCTGATGAGTTCGGCCAAGGGTTTCCAGACCGTCTGGTTCGGCATCGTCCCGCTGCCCGACCTGTTGTCTAAGAACGCCGAACTCGGCGACCTGCTGCAGTCGGTGCATGAAGCGCTGAACCTAAGCCTGGCCGCACTCGTCATCGCCCATATCGGCGCGGCACTCAAGCACCACTTCATCGACCGCGACGACATCCTGCGCCGGATGCTGCCGGGGAAACGACAGGGCTGATCGGCCTGAACCGCGCCCCCCATTCACCACAACAGCCCCTTGCATGCTTGCAAGTGCGCTCACCCACCCGGAGCCCCTCATGAAAACAGGCACACTGCGACACTTCGCCACGGCCGCTGCCCTCTCGCTGGCCACAATCACCGCCGCAAGCGCGGCCGAATTCACCGCCATCGATAAGGCAGCAAGCCGCTTCACCTTCCAGTACACCCAGATGGGTGTCGGCATGGATGGCAAGTTCGAACGCTTCGCCGCCAATATCAGGTTCGACCCCGCCCATCCCGAAGCCGGGCGCGCCGCCTTCGACATCGAGGTCGCCAGCATCGACACCGGCTCGACCGAGGGCAATGAAGAAGTCAAGACCAAGACCTGGTTCAACACGGCCGCGCATCCGCTTGCCCGCTTCGAATCGACCTCGTTCAAGGCACTTGGAGACAAGCGCTACGAAGTCGCCGGCAAACTCACGATCAAGGGCCAGACCCGAAACGTGACCGCCCCCTTCACCTTCGAAGCGCAGGGCACGGCGGCCACCGTAAAGGGCAGCTTGAAGCTCAAGCGCAACGACTTCGCAATCGGCGAAGGCGAATGGGCCGACACCACCATCGTCGCCAATGAGATCCAGATCAACTTCCAGTTGCGCGCGCTTCAGGCTGCACCCTGAAATCGTCACTGCACCACCACTGCGCCACTTTCCCACCCTCAACTCAATCAGGACCAAAGATGAAAAAATCCCTCGCCATTCTGGCGCTTGCAGCGCCGTTCGCCCTGTTCGCCGCACCCTCGCATGCCGCACCGGAAACCTATGCAATTGACGGGACGCATACCTTCCCGCGCTTCTCGTATTCCCACTTCGGTTACTCGAAGCAGCTGTCGCGCTTCAACAAGACCACGGGTACGGTGACCCTCGACAAGGCCGCACGGACCGCTGCGGTGGATGTCACCATCGACATGAAATCGGTGGACACCGGCTTCGAACTATTCGACGGCCACATCCAGGGCAGCGACTTTCTCGATACCGCCACCTTCCCCACCGCACACTTCAAATCGACGAACGTGGTGTTCGACGGCGACAAGCCGGTCAGCATCGACGGGAACCTGACCATCAAGGGCGTCACCCGTCCGGTCACCCTGACGGTTACCTCCTTCCAGGCCATGCCGCACCCCATGCTGAAGAAGGATGCCATCGGCGCCAACGCCACGACGGTGATCAAGCGCAGCGAGTTCAACGCCGGCAAGTACGCCCCCAACGTCGGCGACGAGGTCACCCTCGACATCGCGATCGAAGCCATCAAGCAGTAAGGATTCATGCAGGCACGCTGCGTCGTCCGGCGCGGCGTGCTTGTCTGCCTGCGTGCATTGGGCAAGAATGCGGCATCCCGCCCACTCCGTGGCGCCACCAGGCCATGAACCGACGCCATGCCCCTGTTCAACGAACATCCCCTGCGCCTGTCCCTGAACGACGAGGTTCACGCCCGCCCCCCGGTTCCGCTCGACACCCCTGAGTTCGTCACTTACCTGGCCTTCCTGCACCATGAGGGCAGCGCCGGACGCGAGACCAGGCACCTCGAAGCACTGGCTGAGCAACTCGGCCTCCCGCAACCGCAGACCGAGACTGGCCACGTCTTCATCGATGCCGAATCGTTCCGCCTGAAGTGGGAGCGCCACAACGAGTTCTCGAGCTACACCTTCTTTCACCGCATCGCACCAGATGACAGCGCGGGCGAGAATGCCCTGCTGGCGGTACCGGCCAACTGGCGCAAGGACATTCCCGGCCAGCTCGTCGCTGCCACGCATATCGAGCTGCGCTCGGTCTCGGATGTGCCCCCCGATACGGTCATGGTGCAGGTTTCACCACACGGCAAGACCCTGGTGGCCGCACAGGTCGCCGAAGGCGCGGGCTGGGTCTTCACCGATTTCCACATCCATGAAGACGGCTTCTCGCATTTCCTGCTGATCGACGCCGGCCTCACCCCGCGCCAGTCCGGCCGCATGGTGCAGCGCCTGGTGGAGATCGAGACCTACCGCGTGATGGCGCTGCTCGCCTTCCCGGTCGCCAAACAGGTTGGGCGGCTGCTGTCGCGCGCCGAAGACGAACTGGCGGACCTGATGGACGGGCTGGAGCAGGCGCGCACTACCGAGGACGACCGCGCCGTCCTCGCCCGGCTGACCCGTCTCGCAGCCGAGGTCGAGCGCTCGGTGGCCCGCACCACTTTCCGCTTCGGCGCCGCAGCCGCCTATTACCGCCTCGTGGGACAGCGCATCGACGAGCTGCGGGAGGTACGCCTGCCGGGCTTCCCGACCGTGCGCGAGTTCATGGAACGCCGGCTCACGCCGGCCATCAGCACCTGCGCCACCATCGCCCGCCGTCAGGAGGATCTCTCCGGCCGGATCGCGCGCAATTCGCAACTGCTGCGCACCCGCGTCGATATCGAGCTCGAACGCCAGAATCAGGAACTGCTCGCGCAGATGAACCGGCGCGCAAAAATACAGCTCCACCTGCAGGAGACAGTCGAAGGCCTGTCCATCGTCGCCATCACCTACTACGCATCGCAGCTGGTGAACTACATGGCCAAGGGCGCCAAGCACCTCATCGAACCGGCCACGCCGGAAGTCATCACCGCGGTGTCGATCCCGGTCATTGCCGGGCTGGTGGCAATCAGCCTGAGGAGCTTGCGCAAGAAGCTGGCACAGGAATCAGAATGAAAAAACGCCAGCGAATGCTGGCGTTTTGAACTGCTTGAGACAGAAGCAATCAGGCTTGAGTCATCTTGCGACGACGAAGCACGCCGAGACCGGCGATACCGATACCGAGCAGCGCGAGCACGCCAGGCTCGGGAACGTTATTGTTACCCTGACACTGCGGCAGCGTGGGGTTCAGCTGGCAGAAGGTCAGTGTTTCCTGCAACTTGGCGCTCGCAAAGTCGGTCACGAACTGCGTGATCTGGGCTGCATTAGTCGTGTTGAACAGCGACAGATTGAAGACCTGGCCGCTATGTCCCGTTGCGAGGGGGCCGATCGATGTAACCGTACCCGATCCCGACAGCACGGCGTTATACAGCGCGTTGTTGGTGGTCAGAAGGCCATCGACAATTGACTGCGTCACTGCACTGCCACCGACCGTGCCGCGAGCAGTGGTATCACCATTGGAAGGCTCGTCGGTAAAGATGATGATGTTCTTGACCGCATTGCTGCGGAAAGAAAACAGCGATGTCTGACCATCAAGTGCGTTCAGTGCGAAAGCGGAAGCAGTATATGCGGGTTCAGTACCACCCGAAATCCCCAGCCCCGCAGCAGCCGTCGCGAAGAGCGATGCGGAGGTCAGATCCGTCACCATACGTGGCACAACCGAACTGTTTCCGTACCCAACCAGGCCATATCGGGCATCAACCTGCCCGGTGCCGGTCAGGGTTGAAGCGAACAGCCCGATGTTATTGCGCAGGTTGGTCTGGACAGTGCCCATGGAACCCGACTCGTCCACGATAAAGATGATGTCGCTGAGAATGGCGGACTGGGCTGGTGTGCCAAAACCGACCATCGCAAGACCCAATGCCGTAGCCGCGAAAACTTTTTTGATTTTCATCATATCCCCCAAACAGTATGCAGTCAGTTCATAAACAGTTACATGACCACCTTTAGCAAACTACGTGCCACATTTTATAAATCAATAAGTTAATTCATTTTTGCGCATATCTTGGCCGTCAGTTGTAAAGAAACTCGACAATTGATCTTTAGATAGAACGAATCAGGGAGCATCCATCGGCCACGACGACGGAACATCGAATCTGAACGTTCAAGCCTCGCCCCCACGCTTGAAACGCAGCCAACTCGCCAGCGAGCCCTATAATGCTGTTTTGTCCAGACGAGACATCTTCACCGTGACCTCCCCGCTTTTCGAATCCACCATCAAGAGCCTGCCGCTGCTCGGTCGCGGCAAGGTGCGTGACATCTATGCAGTCGACGCCGACAGGCTGCTGATCGTGACCAGCGATCGCCTGTCCGCTTTCGACGTCATCCTGCCCAACCCGATTCCGGACAAGGGACGGGTGCTCATCGCGATGGCCAACTTCTGGTTCGACAAGCTCGGCCACGTCGTTCCGAACCAGCTCACCGGCATCGACCCCGAGACGGTCGTCGCCGCCGACGAGCGTGACCAGGTGCGTGGCCGCGCGCTCGTGGTGAAGCGCCTCAAGCCGTTGCCGATCGAGGCGGTGGTACGCGGCTATGTGATCGGAGGCGGGTGGAAGGACTATCAGGAAACCGGCGCAATCTGCGGCATTCCGCTGCCCGCCGGCCTGAAACAGGCCGCAAAACTGCCGGCGCCGATCTTTACCCCGTCATCGAAGGCCGAAGCCGGCGCGCACGACGAGAACATCTCGTTCGCCCAGGCACAGGCAAACTGCGACGCGCAACTCAACGCCAGCCTTGCCGGCACCGGCAAGACCGGCGCAGGCCTTGCCGAGGAAGCACGTCAGGCAGCACTCGCGCTGTACACCGAAGCGGCCGACTATGCCGCAGGACGCGGGATCATCATTGCCGACACCAAGTTCGAGTTTGGCATCGATGCCGCCGGCACCCTGCACCTGATCGACGAGGCACTCACACCCGATTCGTCCCGTTTCTGGCCGGCTGACAGCTATCAGGAAGGCATCAGCCCGCCGTCCTACGACAAGCAGTACGTGCGCGACTACCTCGAGACCCTGGACTGGAACAAGCAGGCACCGGGCCCGGTGTTGCCTGCCGACGTTGTCGAGCGCACCGCCGACAAGTATCGCGAAGCCTATGCCCGGCTGACCGGGCACACGCTGGCCTGATCCCGACCCGCCCTCTCCGCAACGGAGAGGGCTTTCATGGCTCGCGACGGCAAACCGGGCCGTCCGTCCTGACTGACTTCACGCAAACCCCTGAATCCGCACGCGAGTCGCGAACTCGTGGCCGCAGTTCCCCTCTAAGGGACGTCCGGAACGGTTCCGCGCCAATGACGATACCGGCCGGCATCCATCCACCCGAAGGAGGTTGTCATGGCTAAGACATTTCACACTCTGGATCAGCACTTCCACCTGCCCCACGTCCGGGAGATCAAGGCAGACCGCCCATTCAGATGGCTCGCACTGGGCCTGAGCGACATGCGGGACAATCTCGCGGCCAGCCTCACCTACGGAGTCTTCTTCGCGGTCGCCGGCTACCTTATCTTGTCCTACGCAGCGAACATGCCTTATCTGTTCACTGCCGCGATCTGCGGCTTCTTTCTGGTTGGGCCGCTGGCCGCAGCAGGTCTGTATGAGATCTCGCGCCGACATGCTGCGGGACAGACCGCCTCGTTCTCCGACTCGCTGGCCGGCCTGCGCAAGCACCGCGAGGGGCTGATGTATTTTGGCGCCTTCTTCGCCATTGCGCTGATCGGCTGGGAGCGCATTTCGGCCATCCTGTTCGCTCTGCTGTATCAGGGCGGGGCGCCCGATCTGTCGAACTTCTACCGTGATGTGTTCCTGTCCGGCGATTACACCCACTTTGTCGTCGCCTATCTGGTGATCGGCGGCATACTCGCAGCGGTGGTATTTTCCCTGTCGGTGATCTCGATCCCGATGACCATGGATCGCGACACCGACGGCATCACCGCCGCGATGACCAGCATGCGCGCCGTTGGCGTGAACCTCGGCGCCATGGCGGTATGGGCTGCACTCATCGTGGCACTGGTCGGCATCGGCTTCGCCACCATGATGATCGGCATGGTGGTCGTGCTGCCCCTGCTCGGCCATGCAAGCTGGCACGCCTACCGTGAAATGATCGAGTAGCTGTCCGCCCATGAATTTCGCCAAGGGCGCCGATAGCGGCGCCCTTATCATTTTTTGCGGCACAATGGAAACATCAACGGCCAAGACAACCCGGACATCATGCAAGAAACGCTTACCTCGAATACCGCCAACCCATTGCTGGACTTTTCCGGCCTGCCCCGTTTCAACGACATCCGCCCCGCGCATGTCGCACCGGCCATCCAGCAACTGCTGGGCGAATATCGCAGCCTGATCGAAACCCTGACCCACGCCACGGATACCCCGACCTGGGATGATTTCGTCGTGCCAATGAATGAGGCGGGCGAGCGCCTGGGCCGGGCCTGGGGCGTGGTCGGCCACCTCCACAGCGTGATGGACGTGCCCGAATGGCGCGAGACCTATAACGCTTTGCTGCCCGAAGTGTCACGCTTCTATGCCGAGGTCGGCCAGAACCTCGCCCTGTTCGAAAAGTACAAGGCCCTGAGCGAAAGCCCGGAATACGCCACGCTGTCGCCCACCCGGCAACGCATCCTCGACCACGAACTGCGCGATTTCCGCCTGTCGGGTGCAGAGCTGCCGGACGCGGACAAGCCGCGCTTCCAGGCTATCCAGGAAGCCATGTCGCAGCTCGGCGCCAAGTTCTCCGAGAGCCTGCTCGACGCCACCAACGCACACGCGGAATGGGTGGAAGACGAAGCGAAGCTCTCCGGCATCCCTGCTGATGCAATCTCCGCCGCGCGCGCCGCTGCCGAGAAGGAAGGCAAGCCGGGCTGGAAGTTCACCCTGCACATGCCGTCCTACCTGCCGGTGCTGCAGTACGCCGATGATCGCGCCATGCGCGAGCGCATGTATCGCGCCTATGCCACCCGCGCCTCGGAGCTGGGCAAGCCCGAATGGGACAACGGCCCCCTGATCGGCCGCATTCTCGCGCTGCGCGACGAAGAGGCGCGCATACTGGGCTATCGCAACTTTGCCGAAGTTTCGCTGGTGCCGAAAATGGCCGACACCCCGCAGCAGGCACTCGGTTTTCTGCACGAGCTCGCCGCCAAGGCCAAGCCGTTCGCCGAGCGCGACCTTGAGGAACTCCGCGCCTTCGCCAGCCGCGAACTCGACATCGCCGACCTGCAGCCCTGGGATGTGGGCTACGCCTCGGAGAAGCTGCGCCAGGCGCGCTACGACTACTCCGACCGCGAAGTGAAGCAGTACTTCCCCGAGCCCCGGGTTCTGGACGGCCTGTTCGGCGTGATTCGCACCCTGTACGGCGTCGATATTCTCCCCGACCAGGCCCCGCTGTGGGATCCGGACGCGCACTTCTTCCGCATCGAGAAGGCGGGCGAACTGGTCGGTCACTTCTACCTCGACCTGCACGCGCGCGAAACCAAGCGTGGCGGCGCATGGATGGATTCGGCCCGCAGCCGGCACCTGGGGCGACATGGCACAACGACCCCCGTCGCCTATCTGGTGTGCAACTTCTCCGGACCGGTCGACGGCAAGCCGGCAACCTTCACCCACGACGACGTCCTGACCCTGTTCCACGAAGTCGGTCACGGCCTGCATCACCTGCTGACGCGGGTGGACGAGCTGGCAGTGTCGGGCATCAACGGTGTCGAGTGGGATGCGGTCGAGCTGCCGAGCCAGTTCATGGAGAACTTCTGCTGGGAATGGGATGTGTTGAGCGGCATGACGGGGCACGTCGATACGGGCGAGCCCTTGCCGCGCGCACTCTACGAAAAGATGATCGCCGCCAAGAATTTCCAGAGTGGCATGCAGACCGTCCGCCAGCTCGAATTCTCGATGTTCGACCTGCGCCTGCACAGCGAGATCCAGCCGAGTGGCGAAGGCGACCAGGCCACGGTGGCCATCGAACGGGTGATGGCACTGCTGACCGAGGTCCGCAACGAGGTCGCGGTGCTGATTCCGCCAGCATGGCATCGCTTTCCGCACAGCTTCTCGCATATCTTTGCTGGCGGTTACGCAGCGGGCTACTACAGTTACAAGTGGGCCGAAGTGCTGTCTGCCGATGCGTTCGAGGCATTTGAAGAGGCCGGCGCGGGCAAGGGCAGCTTGCTCGACCCCGAAACCGGAGCGCGTTTCTGGCGTGAAATCCTCGCAGTCGGTGGCAGTCGTCCCGCCCTGGAGTCGTTCAAGGCCTTCCGTGGCCGCGAGCCACGGGTCGATGCACTGTTGCGACACAACGGAATGGTAATCGCATGATCAGACCTGCCCTGCTCGTCCCCCTGCTTGCCCTGGGCCTGTCGGCCACGGTGCCGGCGCAGACCACTTACAGGTGGGTGGACGCGCAAGGGCAGGTGCATTATTCCGACCGGCCTCCACCGCCCGAGATCCAGGAGCTCGAAGCCAGGCGCTTTGCAGCGCCACCACCCGACCCGACCTTGTCCTACACCTTGCGCAAGCTCACGGCGGATTTCCCTGTCACGCTGTACACGGCGACTAACTGCGGCGATTTGTGCGAATCCGCGCGCAGCCTGCTTGGCTCGCGCGGCATTCCGTACACCGAGTTTCCGCTCGCAAATCAGGCCGATCTGGCGACCTATCGGGAACGCTTCGGCGTCCCCGAACAGGTACCGTCACTGAGTGTGGGAAGCGCGCAATTCAAGGGGTTTGAACCGGGCGCCTGGAACCGGCTGCTGAACGACGTGGGCTACCCCAAGGCGCCCTGAGCAGACACCCTCGCAGCCTGTCGCACAACGCGCGGGCCGCGCACACGCCGCCCGCGCACCATCCCGCGCGGACGATCGATACGGGTCAGAACGGCAGCCCAAGGGCTCCGAGCGCCTCGGGATCGAGTGGCGCGCCATTGACCATCAGCGCACCGTCCTTGTAGCGCATGTCGGTCGTCAGCAAGCCGTCCGTCTCCAGCACGACACCGTTACCCGTGATCCCGGCAATGCGTTCATTCACCGCAGCACTGACAGCCTGATCGATCTCCGCGTCGGACGCATCGATTTCCATTTCGGTCACATAGCCGACAATGCTCTGACGCTCGCTCACTTCGATCAGGCGCACGAGCAAAGCCTTGGGGATGCTTACGCGCAGGCTGGCAACGAGATCGCTGAAGGGGTTCATGCCAGCCTCACCCTCGGTACCGACGTAGTCGATCCGGGCGCCCATCTCGGCGCGGCCTTCGTTCAGGCTCGCGCCCACGCGCTTGAGCTCAATCGCGGGCGAGCGCTTCAGCATCACAGGCAGCTGCTGCATTACCGCGCCCATCAGTTCTGCCTGCTGGGCTTCAATATCGGCCGCTTCGCCGGCGGTCTGCTCGACACTGCGGGTGATGGCGTCGAGGGCGCCGGCGTCGATGCGCTCGAGGGCGAGCACGAAACTGAGGTCGTCCACGGTCTCACCGCCGCCGACCATCTGCTTCACGCCGAAATCGACACTCATGTTGACCACTTCGCCATCCAGCGCGGCCTGGGACTCCATCTTCAGTCCGTCAAGATTGAAGCTTACCTCACCGCCGCGCGCGCTGAAGCTTGCGCGGCCGACGCTCAGCGCCGAGGGACCGGTCCAGAACCGGTACTGTTGCGGCCGGGCGGAATCCAGCGTCAAGGCAAGGTTCTCGACAACCAGCACATTGCCATCCGGGTCGCGGACGTCGAGCAAGGGCAGGTCGATGCGCCCCTTCGCCTGCTGGCGGTCGGCACTGATCCTGATCTCGCCATTGATGCCGCCCCAGACCAGGTCCATCGCCTCGCCCGCCTTGCCACGGTAGTCGGGCGACGAGATACGGTGCTGCATTTCGCCCTCCCAGCCGACCAGCGTCAGCACTTCAAGCGGGGATCGACCCTGCAGCGCGGCGTCGAATCCTTCTTTCAGGTCAGCGGGAAGCACCACGTCCGAACGAACCTGCGCTGCGCGTCCTGCGGGAAAGGGACCATGGTCGATGTGGTGCGTTACGCGAAAGTCGATCGGCTCGTCGCCATCGTTCAAGGTCCACAGCGTGTGCGCTTCGGCACCAAAGATGCCGCGCTTGTAGTCGAGCACCCGGATCTGCACCGCGGGACTGCTCATCGCCGTCATGCTGTCCCTGAAACCGGTTTCGATGTTGCCACCGATCGCGTAACTCCCGCCGACCAGCGCCAGTGCTGCCACACCGATCGCACCTGCTGCCACAACTGCCTTGCCCATAACGTCCTCTTTAACCCGGAAAGCTTCGCGCATTCGCGCGAAAGGGCGTCATTATCACCGCATGTTCCGGCTGGCGGCATGCGGATCGCACAAATAACGCGCAAAAGTCGTCAGTCGGATGCGGTTCAGCGCGGCATCATCCGCACCCGCCCCATCTCTGACAGGGGCTTGGGCACGCCAAGATGGAAGCCCTGCCCATAATCGACGCCAACTTCGCGCAGGACTTCCAGCACCGACTCGTTTTCCACGAACTCTGCAATCGTGACCAGGCCCATGGTGTGACCGATGGTGTTGATGGCCTGCACCATGGCACGGTTTGTCGGGTCGGTCGCAATATCGCGCACGAAGGAGCCGTCGATCTTCAGATAGTCGACCGGCAGCGTCTTCAGGTAGGCGAACGAGGACAGGCCGCTGCCGAAGTCGTCGAGCGCAAACGCACACCCCAGCTTTCTGAGCTCGCCCATGAAGCTCACCACCCGTGACAGGTTGGCCACCGCCGAGCTCTCGGTGATCTCGATGCAGATCGAGCCCTGCGGAAGCGCTGCGCGCACCAGGCCGGCACAGATGTCCTCCAGCAGACGCTCGTCACTCAGGGAGTTCCCCGACAGGTTGATGCACCAGGTGCCCTCGACCCGGCCCTCCTTGCGATAGGTGTCGCTCACCCATGCCAGTACGTTGCGGAACACCCACTCGTCGATGCGCGGCATCAGGTTGTAGCGTTCTGCCGCCGGAATGAAGCTCCCCGGGCTGATCAGACGCCCGTCCTCCTCCAGCCGCACCAGCACCTCGTAGTGAATGGAGTGCGCCCCCGAAAGCGGCACGATCGGCTGCACGAACAGTCGCAGCCGGTCTTCGTCGAGCGCGCCGTGCAACCTCGCGACCCATTGCATCTGGCCGTGGCGCTCCATCAACTGGTCGTCGTCGGGGCGGTAGACGTGCACACGGTTGCGCCCGCCCTCCTTCGCCGCATAACAGGCGGTATCCGCGGCCGAGAGGATGCGGCCCATCTCGCGCTCGTTCTCCGTCACCGGCACCAGGCCGATACTGACCCCGATCGAGAACGATTTTCCCTCCCACGCAAAGCGGTAGGCACGGATCGCCTCGCGGAAACCCTCTGCCATGGGAATGGCCTTCTCCACCGGGCAGTTGAAGAAGATCACGCCGAACTCATCCCCGCCCAGGCGCGCGAGCAGATCTGCTGCGCGCATGCGTTCGCGCATCAGCGTGCACACCTGACGCAGGAGTTCGTCGCCGGCCACGTGGCCACAGGTGTCGTTCACGACCTTGAACTGGTCGAGATCGAGATAACAGAGGATGTGCGTTGTCCCTGGAGGTACGCCGGGTGTCAGCAGGTCGGCAAGCCGGCGTTCGAATTCGCGCCGGTTGGGGATGCCGGTCAGCGCATCCTGACTGGCCTGCCGGGTCAGTTCGCGCGTCAGGTTCAGCGTTACCGTGACGTCCTGACACACGAGCACCACGCCGATCAGGTAGCCCAGGCGGCTGCGTATCGGGGCTGCGGAATCCTGCACCGGAATGCGTTCCCCGTCCCTGCGCACAAGCAGGCCATGGTCGGGCGCCCGCATCTCGCGGCCGTGCGCGAGCACGGTGCGGACCGGATTTTCCAGCGCGCGCCCGGTGACTTCCTCTTCAAGACAATAGATGTTCGCGATGTTGCGCCCCTTGGCCTCCTCCAGCGTCCACCCGGTGAGGCGCTCGGCCATCGGGTTGAGGTACTGCACCGCGCCGGTCTCGTCTGTCGTGATCACGCCATCGCCGATCGACGCCAGCGTCACCTGCGCGAGGTCACGCTCGTGCTGCAACTGGTCGGCGATCTGGCGGCGTTCGGTCACATCCCGCATCAGTCCGGTATAGACCGTCTCACCCTGTGCGTGGCCCTCACTGACCGAGATCTCGAGCACACGGGGCGCCTTCCCCTGCCGGTGCAGTCGAAGCTCCATCTTGTCCTGCAGTCCCATCAGCCGTTCGACCTGACGTGTCGGCCGCAGCGGCGGGTCACCCAACAGATTGGCCAGCGGCATGCCGACGGCGTCTGCGCCCTGCACCTCAAGCAGTTTCTCCGCGCCCGGATTCAGGCTGCGCAGGAGCCCGTCCTGGCCAAAGGTGACAATGCCGTCGCGCACATCGCGGATGATGGCGCGGGTCTGCCCCACCGCACGCTCCAGTGCCTCCATCATGCGGTTGTATGCGGAAGCGATCTGCCCGACTTCGGTAAACGGCTCCACCGGCACCCGTACCGACAGTTCGCCGGTCTTTTCCTGCACCTCCATCGCCTGCAGCAACTCCAGCAGCTCGGTGCGCGCGCCATGCTCGGACACATTGAGACCGAGCACCTCCTCCTCCGCAGAGACACGCAGGGGAATGAGGCGATCCAGTCCGCGCAGCAGCACCCAGGCGAGCCCGAAAGACCACACGCCGCACGTAACCACACCCAGCAGCTGAACCAGAAACTGCTCCCCGCGACCGAGGCCGGTACCCAGTGCCAGCGGGTCGGCAAACAGCGCAACCGCGAGCGTGCCCCATATGCCTGCCGCAAGATGCGCAGGGATGGCGCCGACCGCGTCGTCGACGCGGTATCGCAGCAGCAACTCATGGCAGGACACCATCGCCAGCGCACCGCCTGCGCCGACGATCAGCGCCGCGCCGGAATCGAGCACATGCGCCCCCGCCGTCACCGCGACCAGACCCGCAATGCCACCATTCAGGGTATGAACCACGTCGGCGTAGCCGCGCTGACGCCAGCCCAGGGCCAGACCTGCGAGCACGCCCGCCACCGCTGCCAGCACGGTATTGACCAGAATGCCCGGCACCCGCCCGTCGAGCGCCAGCGTGCTGCCGCCGTTGAACCCCAGCCAGCCGAACAGCAAGAGCATGACACCGAGCATCGCCAGCGGCAGATTGCCGCCCGAGATGGGCTGCTCCCTGTCCTCCGCATCGAAGCGTCCACTGCGCGCGCCGATGATCAGTACGCCAGCCAGCGCCACCCAGCCCCCGACACCATGAACGACGGTTGAACCCGCGAAATCGACAAAACCGATGGCAGCCAGCCAGCCACGTTCGCCACCGAGCGCACCGCCCCAGGCCCAGTGACCGAACACCGGATAGATCAGCCCACCGATGATCGCAGCCACACCGAGATAGGCTGAAAAGCGCATGCGCTCCGCAACGGCACCGGAAACAATCGTCGCAGCAGTCGAACAGAACATGGCCTGAAACAGGAAGAAGGCGGCCAGCGCGCTCGTGCTGCCATGTCCGACCGAAAGCATGAAGTGGTCGGTACCAGTCAGCCCGGCCGCGGACGAGCCAAACATCAGCGCAAATCCAAACGCCCAGTAAAGCGCCACCGCAACCGCAAAGTCCACCACGTTCTTGATCGCGACGTTGATCGCATTGCGACTGCGGGTGAGTCCCGATTCGAGACACAGGAAACCCGCCTGCATCAGGAACACCAGGCCCGCACACAACACCACCCACATCACATCAATGTCGACCGCACTCATCGGACCGTCCCGTTCCCCGTGCCTGCAGCACGGGATGGGGCGATACGCCCCATCGACCGCACCAAGCTGGTGCATCAAGCCGGTCTGCACAACGCCCAGCCGTACCTTGTCCTGTTGTGAGCAAGAAGAGTGCCGCCCCGAATCCTGCGCCGGCGCTCATGGCACAATAGCGCTGTTCCCACTGTCCGTCGCAGCGGTCGACCCGACGCAAGCGCGTGCGCGTCGCCCGGCGCCACAAGAGTTCATGAAAATCGCCACCTGGAACGTCAACTCCCTGAAGGTCCGCCTGCCTCACGTCCTCGACTGGCTGGCGGCCAACAAGCCCGATGCCCTGTGCCTGCAGGAACTGAAGATGGAAGACAAGGCCTTTCCTGTCGCCGAACTGGAAGCAGCGGGCTATCGCGCAGCTTTCATCGGACAGAAGACCTACAACGGCGTCGCGATCCTGAGCCCGAAACCAATGGATGCCGTGGTCCGCAACATCCCGGGCTTCGACGACGAACAGAAGCGCATCATCGCCGCCACCATCGACGGTGTCAGGGTGATCTGCGGCTACTTTCCGAACGGTCAGGCGGTCGGCTCCGACAAGTTCGAATACAAGCTGCGCTGGCTATCGGCCCTGACCGAATGGGTCGAGGAAGAGATGCGCCAGTATCCGAAACTGGTCCTGACCGGCGACTTCAACATCGCTCCCGAAGCGGCCGATGCGCATCCTGACTGGAAGGACGAGATTCACGTTTCAGAGCCCGAGCGCGCGGCCTTCCGCGCACTCACCGCACTCGGTCTCATCGACGCCTTCCGGCTGTTCGAGCAGCCCGAGCGCAGCTTTTCATGGTGGGACTATCGAATGATGGCCTTCCGGCGCAATTTCGGCCTGCGCATCGATCACATCCTGGTGTCGCCCGCGTTGCAAGCCGATTGCAGCAGTTGCACCGTCGACAAGGCGCCGCGCAAGCTCGAGCGCCCCTCCGACCACGCACCGGTCGTCCTCGAACTCGCAGGGTGAGCACCTCATGACGAGTGCCAAGCGCCTGCAGAAGAACTATCCGGTCATCGACGAACTGTCGCCCGCTGCACGCTCGCGCCTGCTCGACGCCGCACGATGGATGGAAGTGCCGGCGGACACGCTGCTTTTCGACGACCATCAGTCCTGCGAAGGTTTCCCTTTCGTGATCGAAGGCTCGGTGCGAGTCGCCAAGTGCGCCCCCAATGGCCGGGAGCTTCCGCTCTATCGCGTTACGCCAGGCGAAACCTGCATCATTTCCTCGTCCTGCCTTCTCGGCAACGAGGACTACAACGCCCGCGGCATCACCGAGGCCGACACCCTGCTGATGCTGCTGCCAAAGCAGGTGTTCGATGAACTGCTGGCCGAGCCGGCTTTTCGCGGCTTCGTCTTCAACCTGTTTGCCGAACGCATTGCCGATCTGATGCAGCTGATCGAGGAAGTGGCTTTCCACCGCCTGGATCAGCGCCTTGCCACCCTGCTGCTGGGCAAGGGACGTATCCTGCATACGACGCATCAACACCTCGCGGATGAACTCGGCAGCGTGCGCGAATTCGTCAGCCGCCTGCTCAAGGGCTTTTCCGCACAGGGTCTGGTCAAACTTTCGAGGGAGCAGATCGAGATCCTCAATCCTGCAGGTTTGCGCCGCATTGCCAGCGGCGCCGACAACCGCAGCCCCTGACTCGCGGTTCGGGGCAAGCGCCGCCACGCGGCTGAAATGACCTGCTATGTATCTCCGGTTACAGACCCCGTGTCATGCCGCGTGCTCCAATGGCGTCACTTTCCCCTTGGAGCACATCATGAAATCGAACGTGGGCAGCATGGACAAGATTCTTCGCATCGTTGCCGGCATCGTGTTGCTGGCACTGGCCATCATGGGCATTGGTGCGCCGTGGACCTATATCGGCATCGTGCCGCTGGCCACCGGCCTGCTTGGCTGGTGCCCCGCCTACACCCTGCTCGGTGTAAACACCTGCCCGATGAAGAAACAGTAAACTTCACGGCACACACGGAAAAGCCGGGCGAGCCCGGCTTTTTTCACGCCCGTTTGCCCGCGCCGCTGCAGTAGTTGGCGATGGCGACAAACTCGGCAACCGACAGGCGCTCGCCGCGCAGCCCGGGGTCGAGCCCCAGCGCAGCGAACCCTGCCTCATCGAGAAACTCCCGCAGGGTGTTGCGCAGCGTCTTGCGCCGCTGACCGAAGGCCGCAGTCACGATCGCGCCGAGCAGGGCTTCGTCCCTGGCAGTCAGCTCCTCGGCCGGCAGCGGAACAAGGCGCACAATGCTCGACATCACCTTGGGTGCCGGGCGAAACGCACCTGGCGGCACATCGAACATCCGACCCATGCGGAACCGGTACTGCAGCATTACAGAAAGGCGGCCGTAGTCCTCGGTACCCGGCTCGGCCACCATCCGCATCACCACTTCCTTCTGCAACATGAAGGTCATGTCCTGCACCTGCTCCGCAAAGGCCGCGAGGTGGAACAGGATGGGGGTCGAGATGTTGTACGGGAGGTTGCCGACGATGCGCAGCGGATCGCCGAGCGTGCCGAAATCGAACTTCAGCGCATCGCCCTCGTGGATGCTGAGGCGTTCCGGCGAGTAGCGTTCGCGCAGGCGGGCAATCAGATCGCGGTCAATCTCGACCACATGCAGATGATCGATACGCTCGAGCAAGGGCGCGGTCATCGCGCCCAGGCCGGGCCCGATCTCGACCATGGTCTCGCCCGGCTGCGGGCGAATGGCATCGATGATGCGACGGATGATGTTGGGGTCGGACAGGAAGTTCTGACCAAAGCGCTTGCGTGCGCGATGGCCGTCTGTTTCGCGATCGTTGCTCATGCGGATTTCCGTTTTGAGGCCGCCATCGAAATCGCCAGCTCCACCGCAGCAAAAAGGCTGCCGGGGTCGGCGCGACCGCTGCCGGCCAGATCAAGTGCCGTGCCATGATCGACCGAGGTCCGGATGATTGGCAGGCCCAGGGTGACATTGACGCCGCCGCCGAAACTGGCGTGCTTGAGCACGGGCAGGCCCTGATCGTGATACATCGCCAGTACCGCATCGCCCTGTGCCAGCGTGTGTGGCACAAACAGGGTGTCGGCCGGCAGCGGGCCGACCAGCAACATGCCTTCTGCGCGCAGACGATCGAGAACGGGCGTGATCACCTCGATCTCCTCACGCCCCATGTGCCCGCCTTCGCCTGCGTGCGGATTGAGGCCGGCCACCAGAATCCGGGGGGCATCGAGGCCGAAGCGGCTCACCAGGTCACGATGCACGATACGCAGCGTCTGTTCGAGCAGCGCCGGGGTAATCGCAGCCGGCACCGCAGACAGCGGCAGATGGGTCGTGGCAAGCGCCACCCGCATCCCGCCGCCGACCAGCATCATCACCACCAGCGGCGTAGAAGTCCTTTCCGCGAGATACTCGGTATGGCCGGTAAAAGGCACCCCGGCGTCGCAAATCACGCCCTTGTGCACCGGCGCGGTCACGATGCCTGCAAACTCGCCCGACACGCAGCCCTGCACGGCACGGTCAAGCAGGGCAAGCACGTAGGGCGCGTTGTCCGCATTCAACTCACCAGCCACCGCAGGGCTGGCAAGCGGCTGATGCAACACGTCGATCATCCCCGATTCGGGGGCAAGCCCGGGCTGGTAAGCGCGCACCTGGACTGCACTGCCGATGCGGGCAAGGCGCTCTTCGATCAGCTCGGCATCGCCCAGCACCACCAGGTGGGCAGGCCACTGACGGTCGGCCAGGCTGGCGCAAAGCTCCGGACCGACGCCTGCCGGCTCGCCACTGGTGATCGCGAGCACCGGAAAATCGTCGGTCACGATGCTCACTCGCGTTCCAGTCGGTAATCGACGTACGTGCTGTCACGCAACTGACGCAACCAGTCCTCGTATGCGGCCTCGGCCTTGCGCTCACGCAGGATGGCGCGCGCTGCGTTCAGCTTGCGCTCTTCGGTCACGTCCTGCACGCGGCGTTCCGTCACCTGAATCAGGTGCCAGCCGAAAGGCGAGCGCACCGGGGCACTGATGTCGCCGGGTTTGAGCGCATTCATCGCACGCTCGAACTCCGGCACGGTGTCGCCCGGATTCACCCAGCCCAGATCGCCCCCCTTGGCCGCAGACAGATCCGCGGAGTTGGCCTTCGCAAGTTCGCCGAAATCCGCGCCATTGACCACGCGCTCACGAAGCGCGAGCAGACGGGCCTCGGCTTCGGTATCGGAAAGCACCTCGGAAGTCTTGATCAGGATATGGCGGGCACGGGTCTGTTCGAGTTGCTGCGGGCCAGCCGCCGCGCCGCCGCGCTTGTCCACCAGCTTGACGATATGCAGGCCGGAGGCACTGCGCAGCACCGGCGACAGCTCGCCCGGCTTCAGGTCGCGCGCGGCATCCGCATAGAGTGCCGGCAACCGGTCGCGTTCACGCCAGCCAATGTTGCCACCGCTGATGCCGTCGGACGCGTCCGAGGTTTCAGCCGCCACGCGGGCAAAATCCTCACCCGACCGCAGGCGGGCCATCACCTTCTCAGCGCGCTCGCGCAGCCGGGCGATTTGCTCCGGGCTCGCACCTTCGGGCGCACGCAGCAGGATGTGCGCGAGCTGGAACTCGATGCCGGAGAAGGCATCCGGGTTGTTGGTCAGGAAATTTTCGACTTCCGCATCAGTGACGACCACCTTGTTGTCGACCTCACGCTCGCGCAGTCGGGTCAGCACGATCTCGGTGCGGATCTCATCGCGAAAACGGCTCCAGCTCACGCCATCGCGCTCGAGCGCGGCACGCAACTCGGTCGACGACAGCTTGTTGTTCGCGGCAATGCGGGCGATCGCGCGCTCGAGCATGCCGTCGTCGACACGCAGCGAGGTATCGCGAGCAAGTTGCAACTGCGCACGCTCGACAATGAGTCGCTCAAGCAACTGGCGCTCGAGCACCTCAACAGGCGGCAACTGACCGCCCTGACGCTGAAGCTGGCGCGTCGCCTGTGCAACACGCTCGCGCAGTTGCAGGGCGGTGATCACCTCATTGTTGACGACGGCGACGATACGATCGACCTCGACTGCCTTGACAGCGGCATGAGCCGGCATTGCGAGTGCAGCACAAGACAGGCCAACTGCCACCAGGGCACGGGAACGGGACAGGAATCGGTTCATGGTTTCTCTATGAAATGGGCCGCAAACGGTCATTCGACGCCGAAGACACGGTTACCGCCGGGCTCGTTGATCGTGCCATAGCCCGGCACGCTGCGTTTGATCAGGTTGACCGGACTGGTGCCGATGCTGGCGAGGTCGTTGAGTTCAAGTTGAATGAAGACCGACTTGGTCACATCGTCGGCATCGGTGGCAAAGCGGTGCATCGCCACACGCACGACCCAGCACCCGCCATCGTACTCAATGCCGCCAATCGCTTCGGTCAGACGATCTTCCTTGAGCGAATGCGTGAGGCGGGTCACACCGTACCAGCGCCCGCCAAGTGGCCACTGGCCGGAGATATCGAGGTCACGCAAGGTGTCCTTCGTGTAGCGGTAGCTCAGGTTCAGGGTCTTTGCAAAGCCGGGCTGGTAACGCAGCGTCGTGTTGAAGCGCTCGGTACGGTCGTCGCGCGGGTTGTACTGCCACAGGGACTCAAGGGTGGTATTGGCCGCGACACTGCCGCTGAAACCGGCCAGGACGTCGGCCTGTTTGCTGGTGCGCGCGGTTTCGTTCTCAACCAGCGTTCCACTCTCGTCGTAGTAGTTGCTCGTGACGCGCTGATCTTCGAAGTAATAACGCTGACCAAGCAGAACCTTCATCCACTCCGCACCGGTCTCGGGGTTAATCAGTCGCGAGGTTACCGCTGCTGTCAGTTGGTTGGCGTTGGCAATACGGTCGCTACCGGAGTAGAGATTCTCGGAAAAGATCTGTGCAAAGCCGAAGTCATAGGTACTGGTGTCAAACAGCGGGATATCTTCCTGATAGCGGTAGGCCGTCTTCAGGTAGTACAGCCTCGGCTCCAGCGTCTGGATGACATCGCGACCAAAGAAATTGGCTTCACGCTCGAACGTCATGCCCGAGTCGATCGAGACAATGGGAATCGAGCGGGTAATCGAATCCCGCAGCGTCGCCGTCGGATCGCGGTCTATGTCGTAGCTGGTGTAATGCACGCCGATCTTCGGCGTGATGTAGTAGCCGGAACGCTCGATCGGCAGCGACAGTTGTGGATAGGCCACGAAACGGGTGGCGTCGGGGTTGTCCTCGTCCGGGTGTGAAAAATTGACGAACTCGCTGTTCCACGCAAAATTCAGCCCCCCTGGGAGATCAGGGCGCGATGCGTTGAGTTGCAACTGCGGCAATCTGCGATACGGCGTGGTGACCGTTTCATCCGGATCGGGGTTCAGGGTCTGATAACTCTGCACCAGTGCAGATGCACTCCACCACTCACTGCCGGTGTAGATCAGGCGCCCTTCACGCAGCAGGTTTACTTTGGAGGCGATCGAGATATTGGAGCTCAGGTCTTCGAAGTAATCGTCATCGGAGACCCCGTTCAGGTCGAGCGAGCCGTACAGTGCCGGCGTAATCCATTGCTGGTGCTGGAGCGAGCCGAGCGTGCGCTCTTCCCCAGTCTTGTTGTCGCGTGACAACCATTCGGCACTCACGTCCCCGCGATAGGTTTCACCCATGTAGCGCACTTCACCACCGAGTTGAAGCCCGCGCTGGCTCATCCAGCGCGGCGTGATCGTCGCATCGTAGTTGGGCGCGATATTCCAGTAGTACGGCACAGCCAGGTCGAAACCGGTGGTGTTCGAGTACCCGATGGTCGGTGGCAGCACACCCGACTGCCGCTGACCGGCAAGGGGAAACTCCGCCCACGGCATCCAGAACAGCGGTACGCCCTGAAACACGACGGTGCTGTCACGTGCGACACCCATCTCACGATCGTAGTCGAGCGACATGTCCCCGGCCTTGATGTACCAGTCCGGGTCGTCGACGCTACAGGTGGACCAGGTGGCGTTTTCGGCACGGTACTGGTTCTCGCCCTCGAAGTAGAGGACGCTCGCGCGCCCGCCACCGTTGACCTCTCGCGGCGGGTCGCCCGGCTCCAGCGGTTCGCGGGTTCGAACGATCGAATAGCGCGGGGCATCGAAGGAGCCGGTACGCTCTCCGAGCACGATCGACGCCGACGGACCGGACATCTCGTCCCTGCCCTGGCGCAGACGCACGTTGCCTTCGGCCACGGCCTCATCGGTCGGCTCGCGGTAGATCAGTTTGTCGGCGGTCAGCAACATCTCACCGCGCTGCAATTCGGCGTCACCATCGGCAACCAGTTCGACCGCGCGGGTGCCGCTGATACGAACCGCGCTGATTTCCGTTGCCCCGGACGCCGGCATCGTGCCCGACGATGCCGGCTCCGGACGGGTCGGCACGGGTGCAGCAGCCGGCATAGCCTTCGTCGCAGTCGTGGCGGCAGTCGCACTTGCGGCCTTTGCACCAGCGCCAGTCGGCGCTGCCGGCACACGAGCGGCCGGCGCAACCGGCTCAACCCGCTGCACGGCCTGCGGCTTCACCTCGCGCACCTCGACGCCTGTGCTTGCCGCTGCAGCCGCTTTCGGCGTCGTCTCGGCACCGGATTTCGTGCCCCGTGCAGTAACCGGGTTACGAATCAGGTCCGGCGACACCACCAGTGCCGGCATGTCGGCAGCCATGGCAGAGCCGGACATCCAGCACAACAGTAGCGGAATCAGTCGCATCCGCGTGTTCAAACCCAAGTCTGGCAAAGCGAACCCCAGTCGGCAGAATGTGAGCGACTGCCCGCACAGGCAGCCGTATTGATAAACTCGCGAATTCTACACGAACGATCGCGGAGAACCCGCTTGCCCAGACTCGCCCAACTCCAGCACTGGCTCGACGGCCAGCTTTCCGGCCGCAGCTACGAGCTCAGCCCGGCCTCGGCCGATGCCAGCTTCAGGCGCTATTTTCGTATTCGTTTCGCTGACGGCAGCCCCAGTCTGATCGTGATGGATGCCCCGCCGGCTCAGGAAGACTGCCGCCCGTGGCTGACCATCGCCGGGCTGTTCCGTACTGCGGGCGTGCACGTTCCCGACGTGCTCGCGGAGGACCTGAAGCAGGGCTTCCTGCTGCTCTCGGACCTCGGCAATACGACCTATCTGTCTGCATTGCAGGCGCCCGGGTGCGACCAGATGCAGGCCGCCCACCTGTATGCAGATGCAATCGGCTCGCTGATTGCAATTCAGGCCGCCAGCCGCCCCGACGTACTTCCAGAGTACTCCGAGGCGCTCCTCCGCCGCGAGTTGATGCTGTTTCCAGAGTGGTATATCGGCCATCACAAGAAGATGACGCTGGATGCCCGGGACGAGGCCACGCTGATGTCTGCCTTTGACCAGATCATCGCGGCCAACCTTTCGCAGCCGCGGGTATTCGTCCACCGGGACTACCATTCACGCAACCTGATGAAGATCGACGACGGCATCAACCCGGGCATCATCGACTTTCAGGATGCAGTGTACGGGCCGATCACCTACGACCTCGTGTCCCTGCTCAAGGACGCCTATATCCGTTGGGACGAGGACTTTGCACTCGATATTCTGGCGCGTTACTGGGAAATGGCGCGCCAGCTCGGCCTCCCTGTACGAGAGGATTTCGGCGACTTCCATCGCGATTACGAATGGATGGGCGTGCAGCGCCACCTGAAGGTGCTCGGCATCTTCGCCCGGCTGTGTCATCGCGACGGCAAGGAGGCCTATCTCCAGGACATGCCGCTGGTAATGGAATACCTGCGCAAGGCCTGCGACCGTTATCGCGCGCTGGGCCCGTTGCTCAAGGTCATCGACAAGCTCGACCCGGTTCCGGTCCAGTTCGGCTACACCTTCTGATGAAAGCCATGATCCTCGCCGCCGGTCGCGGCGAGCGCATGCGACCGCTCACCGACACCTGCCCGAAACCGCTGCTGACGGTGGGCGGAAAGCCGCTGATCGTCTGGCATATCGAACGCCTGCGCGACGCCGGCATCACCGAACTCGTGATCAACCATGCCCACCTCGGGCAGCAGCTTGAAGACACACTTGGCGACGGACAGGCACTCGGCGTTCGCATTTCGTGGTCACCGGAAACCCGCGCACTCGAAACCGCCGGCGGCATCCGCCAGGCCCTGCCCCGGCTCGGTGACGGCGCCTTCATCGTGGTCAATGGCGATGTATTCTGCGACGTCGACTTCACTGCCCTGCAGACGACCGCAGCCAGACTGAACGCCAGCACCGACCTCGCCCACCTTGTCCTGGTCGCCAACCCCGAGCACAACGTCGATGGCGATTTCGCGCTCAATGCGGGACGCGTGCGGACCCACGGCACGCCGCGTCTCACCTTTTCCGGCATCGGCGCCTATCACCCTCAACTCTTCGATGGGCTCACATCGGGCATTCCAGCAAAACTCGCCCCGCTGCTGCGATCGGCAATGGATGCGGATCGGGTCAGCGGCAAGCTGCACCCCGGCCAATGGATCGATGTCGGCACCCCTGAACGCCTGCAGGCGCTCGACGCCGCACTCTCCCGCGGTGCGCCCTGAGGCATGCCGCACCTTTTTCCGGATCGGCGGTCGGAGCCTGTGTCGCCGACCCGTGCCATAATTTCGCCATGAATGCTCTGACAGATCCCCTGCACCTGGACACCCTTCCCTTCCGTGCCCGTCGCGAGCGCCTGCTGGCGCGAATGGACGCAGCCGGCGGCGGCATTGCCATCCTGCCAACCGCACCGGAACGCACGCGCAACCGCGATGCGCACTACCCCTATCGCCACGACAGCTATTTCTACTATCTGAGCGGCTTTCGTGAGCCGGAAGCGGTGCTGGTATTGGTTGCGGGTGAAACGCCCAGGCAGATTCTGTTCTGCCGCGAAAAGAATGAAGAGCGCGAGATCTGGGATGGCTACCGCCAAGGACCGGACGCGGCCAGCGCGCTGTTCGGCTTCGACGAAGCATGGACCATCGGCGAACTCGAAAAGCGCCTGCCCGATCTGCTCGCCAACCAGGCCGTGCTGTGGTGCGGACTCGGTTACGACAACGAGTGGGACGCGCGGATCATGAGCGCACTCAACGCCGTGCGCGCCAATGCCCGCACCGGCGTCACGCCACCACACTCGGTGCGCGACCTGCGCGCCGACCTCGACGAGATGCGCCTGATCAAGGACGCAAGCGAACTGAACACCATGCGCCGCGCCGCGAGCATTTCCGCCGCGGCTCACTGCCGCGCGATGCAGCAGACACGGCCGGGCCGCTTCGAATACGAGATCGAGGCAGAACTGCTGCATGCGTTCCGCTCGAACGGCAGCCAGGCCCCTGCCTACACCTCGATCGTTGCCAGCGGCGCGAACGCCTGTGTGCTGCATTACGTCGAGAACGAGCGCCGCATGCGCGACGGCGAACTGCTGCTGATCGATGCCGGCTGCGAACTGGACGGCTACGCTTCCGACATCAGCCGGACCTTCCCGGTCAACGGTCGCTTCAGCGGCCCGCAACGGGATGTCTACGAGCTGGTGCTGGCCTCTCAGCATGCCGCACGGGCAGCCATCCGGCCCGGCGCACACTGGAACGAGCCCCACGAAGCCGCTGTCGAGGTACTCGCTCGCGGCATGATCGACCTCGGCCTGCTCCGCGGCAGTTTTGACGAAGTCATGGAAAAGGGCGATTACCGCCGCTTCTACATGCACCGCACCGGGCACTGGCTGGGCATGGACGTGCACGACGCCGGCGAGTACAAGCTTGGCGGCGAGTGGCGCCCACTCGAGCCGGGCATGGTGCTGACGGTCGAGCCCGGCTGCTACATCCGCCCGTCGGCCGACGTGCCCGAGGCATTCTGGAACATCGGCATCCGCATCGAGGATGACGCGGTCGTCACCGCAGAGGGTTGCGAATACATTACCGATGGCGTGCCGCGCGAAATCGATCAGATCGAAGCCCTGATGCGGGACCAGGCCGATGCAGCGGCATGACCTCCTGATCGTCGGCGCCGGCCCGGTTGGCCTGGCGCTGGCACTGTTTCTGAAAGATGCCGGACTGGACATCATCCTGGCCGACGCCCGGGCCGCACATGCGGCCGCCGAGGACCCCCGCATCCTCGCGCTGGCGCATGGAACCCGCCTCAGCCTCGAACAGCTCGGCGTGTGGCAGGGCCTGCCGGCCACCCCGATCAAGACCATCCACATCTCGCAACAGGGCAGCTTCGGCCGCGCCATGCTGCATGCTGCGGACTACGACATTCCCGCGCTCGGGCACGTGATGCCGGCCGGTGCGCTGGCTGGCGCGCTGCGGCGCAAGGTGGACGAAGCGGGCATTCCGGTGCTCGACGGCACCGAGGTCAGCCATCTCGCGCCAGGCGCGGACGACGTCATCGCCAGCCTCAAGGGACAGCACGCCGGCACGCTTTCCGTGCGGCTGGCCGCCTGTGCCGAGGGCGGCATGAACGCTGGCGACGATGACATGGTCGAGCATGACTACCACCAACATGCACTGATCTCCCAGGTCGCCGTCACCGGCGGCCACCACAACACCGCCTTCGAGCGTTTCACCAGCGCAGGACCGGCGGCATTGCTGCCCTGCGCACAGGGCTTCGCAGTCGTCCATGTTGTCGCCGCCGACGCCGCCGACAGCCTGCTCGAACTCGACGCCCATACCTACCTTGCCCGCCTGCAGGCCATTTTCGGTCATCGCGTAAGCCTGACCGCCGTCACCGACCGACTGCGCTACCCACTGCTGCTGCGCTATCGCAAGACCCCGGTCGGGCAGCGCACGGTGTGGCTCGGCAACGCAGCACAGACCATGCATCCGGTGGCAGGCCAGGGCTTCAACCTTGCCCTGCGCGACGTTCGCGCATTTGCCGACCTGCTGATCGAACGTGGCGACGACCCCGGCAACACAGCGCTGCTGGGCGAATACGGCAGCACCCGTGGCCTCGACCGTCTCGGCACGATCCGCTTCACCGACAGTCTGGTGCGACTGTTCAGCAACGACATCGCCCCCTTGCGCCACGCCCGTGGCGCGGGCCTGTTCGCCCTCGATCTGTGCCCGCCACTGCGCCACTTCGTGGCCAAGCGCATGATGTTTGGTGCGCGCGCCTGGCCATAAACGGGGCTACGACAAGGCAGCCAAAGCCGGCGTGAAGGGTTGCACCCGCGCCACGCTGCCCCCCAGCGCCCCCGGCATGGGGTAAAATGCCGCTCTTTTCCCGCCCGCCTCAGCCCATGCAGTTCGCCGGATTCACCTTACGCAACAACCTCTTTGTCGCCCCGATGGCCGGTGTGACCGACCGTCCGTTCCGCCAGTTGTGCAAGAAACTGGGGGCCGGTGTTGCCGTATCCGAGATGGTGACCTCGAACTCGCTGCTGTACGGCAGCGCGAAAACCCAGCGTCGCGCCAACCACGACGGCGAGGTCGACCCGATCTCGGTGCAGATCGCAGGCGCCGACCCGGCAATGATGGCCGAGGCCGCGCGCCACAACGCCGACCGTGGCGCCCAGATCATCGACATCAACATGGGCTGCCCGGCAAAGAAAGTGTGCAACGTCATGGCTGGCTCCGCGCTGATGCAGGACGAGCCCCTGGTTGCCCGCATCCTCGAAGCCGTCGTGAATGCAGTGCCGAACACCCCGATCACGCTCAAGTTCCGTACCGGCTGGAACCGCGAGAACAAGAACGCACCGACCATCGCCCGCATTGCCCAGGAGTCTGGCATCCGTGCGATCGCCATCCATGGCCGCACCCGCGCCGACCAGTACATGGGTCAGGCCGAGTACGACACCATTGCACTGGTCAAGTCACTGGTGAACATTCCGGTGATCGCCAACGGCGACATCACCACCCCGCAGAAAGCCAAGTTCGTGCTCGACTACACGGGCGCCGATGGCGTCATGATCGGGCGTGCCGCACAGGGCCGGCCGTGGATCTTCCGCGAGATCGAGCACTTCCTGCGCACGGGCGAAGAACTTCCGCCCCCGCTGGTCACCGAGATCCTTCAGGTCTGCCGCGAACACCTCGCCGACCTCTACGCCTTCTATGGCGAAGAGACCGGTGTGCGCATCGCGCGCAAGCACATCTCCTGGTACACCAAGGGCCTGGTCGGATCGGCTGCTTTCCGCCACACCATGAATCAACTGCCGGACGTGTCGGCACAGCTTGCTGCAGTAGACGAGTTCTTCGGTCGTCTCGCGGAAGCCGACACCCGCCTGCGCTACGAAGAAGAACTGCCTCAGGAACTTGCCGCATGAGCCGCAGCAACGAGATTGCCGATTCCGTTTTCCGCACACTCGACCAGTACTTCCGCGACCTCGACGGCGAACGTCCGGCTGCGATCTACGACATGGTGATCCGCAACGTCGAGCGCCCGATGCTCGAATTCGTGTTGCAGCAGGCCAAGGGCAACCAGACCGTGGCCGCCGACATGCTCGGCATCAACCGCAACACGCTGCGTCGCAAGCTGACCGACTACGACCTGCTCTGATGCACAGGCCGCACCTGCGGCTGCGAAGCAGCACGCCGTAACGGCGCCGCGCCGCAACACCGATTTCCGATTCAACTCTCCAAGCCAGGCCCCACGATGAAAGTCACCCAAGCCCTGATCAGCGTTTCCGACAAAAGCGGCGTGCTCGAATTCGCCCGCGAACTCGCCGGACTCGGCGTCAAGCTCCTGTCCACCGGCGGCACCGCCAGCCTGCTGCGTGAAGCCGGCCTCGACGTCACCGACGTAGCCGATCACACCGGCTTTCCGGAAATGCTGGACGGCCGGGTCAAGACCCTGCACCCCAAGGTGCACGGCGGCATTCTCGCCCGCCGCGACCTGCCGGAGCACATGGCGACCATCGCCGAGCACGACATCGGCCGCATCGACCTGGTGGTGGTGAACCTCTACCCCTTCCAGCAGACCGTTGCCCGCCCCGACTGCACGCTCGAGGATGCGATCGAGAACATCGACATCGGCGGTCCCACCATGGTCCGCGCTGCAGCAAAGAACCACGGCAACGAAGCCGGCGGCGTCGGCATCGTGACCGACCCTGCGGATTACGCCGACATCGTGGCCGAACTCAAGGCCGGCGAGGGCAAGCTGAGCTACAAGACCCGCTTCGCCCTCGCGGTGAAGGCCTTCACCCACACCGCACGTTACGACTCCGCGATCTCCAATCACCTCACCGCACTGGTCACCAACGAAGTCGGTGACGTGTCGAAGCAGACCTACCCCGAGCGCTTCCAGCTCGCCTTCGACAAGGTCCAGAACCTGCGCTACGGCGAGAACCCGCACCAGAGCGCGGCCTTCTACAAGGAGCCGAATGCGCCCGAGGGCTCGATCTCCAGCTACGCACAGCTGCAGGGCAAGGAACTGTCCTACAACAACATTGCCGACGCCGATGCAGCGTGGGAATGCGTCAAGGCCTTCGACACCGGCGCCTGCGTCATCGTCAAGCACGCCAACCCCTGTGGCGTGGCGATCGGCGCTACGCCGCTCGAGGCCTACAAGAAAGCCTTCTCCACCGACCCGACCTCGGCCTTCGGCGGCATCATCGCCTTCAACAGCGAAGTCGATCGTGCCGCGGCCGAAGCCGTTTCCGCCCAGTTCCTCGAAGTGCTGATCGCGCCGTCCTACACGGCTGAAGCACTCGAACTGCTGCGTGCCAAGCAGAACGTGCGCGTGCTCACCTGCCCGCTGGGCAAGCCTGCCGGCGCCTTCGACTACAAGCGCGTGGGCGGTGGCCTGCTGGTGCAGAGTGCGGACGAAGCCCGCATCCAGATCGCCGACCTCAAGGTGGTGACCAAGCGTGCGCCGACCGAAGCAGAGATGCGCGACATGCTGTTCGCCTGGCGCGTCGCCAAGTACGTCAAGTCGAACGCCATCGTCTATTGCCGTGACGGCATGACCATTGGCGTCGGCGCCGGCCAGATGAGCCGCGTGGATTCTGCCCGTATCGCCAAGATCAAGGCGGAGAACGCCGGCCTGCAGATCGCCGGTTGCGTGGTGGCATCGGATGCCTTCTTCCCATTCCGCGACGGTCTCGACGTCCTTGCGCAGGCTGGCGCCACTGCGGTGATCCAGCCCGGTGGCTCGATGCGTGACGCCGAGGTGATCACCGCTGCCGACGAGCAGAACATCGCGATGGTGCTCACCGGCTTCCGCCACTTCCGTCACTGATCGCCCCAGGAGCAGCACATGAAAGTCCTCGTCATCGGCTCGGGCGGGCGCGAACACGCGCTGGCCTGGAAGCTTGCCCAGTCGCCCAAGGTCACGCGCGTTCTGGCCGCCCCCGGCAACCCGGGCACCGCGCGCGAGCCCAAGCTGCAGAACGTGGCAGCAACCGAAGTCGCCGACCTCGTGGCGCTTGCCCGCAGCGAGCAGGTCGGCTTCACCGTGGTCGGCCCCGAGGCACCGCTTGCAGCCGGCGTGGTCGACGCCTTCCGCGCCGCCGGCCTGCCGATCTTCGGGCCGACGAAGAATGCCGCCCAGCTCGAGAGTTCGAAGGACTTCGCCAAGCGCTTCCTGCTGCGCCACGGCATTCCGACCGCGAAGTATCAGACCTTCTCGGACGCCGCCGAAGCCCATGCCTACATCGACGCCGAAGGCGCACCGATCGTGATCAAGGCCGACGGCCTTGCCGCAGGCAAGGGCGTGGTGGTGGCAATGACGGCCGAGGAAGCCCACGCTGCCATCGACATGATGCTGCTCGACAACAAGATGGGCGACGCCGGTGCACGTGTCGTCATCGAAGAGTTCATGCAGGGCGAGGAAGCCAGCTTCATCGTGCTGGCTGACGGCAAGAACGCACTGCCACTGGCCACCAGCCAGGACCACAAGCGTCTGCTCGACGGTGATCAGGGCCCCAACACGGGCGGCATGGGCGCGTACTCGCCCGCCCCGGTGGTGACGCCTGACGTCCACGCTCGCGTCATGCGCGAAGTCATCCTGCCGACGCTGGCCGGCATGACCGCCGACGGCCTGCCCTACACCGGCTTCCTCTATGCTGGTCTGATGATCGATGGCGAAGGCAAGCCAAGGGTGGTCGAGTTCAACTGCCGCATGGGCGACCCCGAAACCCAGCCGATCATGATGCGCCTCAAGACGGATCTTGCCGATCTCATCGAAGCAGCCATTGCCGGCAAACTCGATCAGATCGAGGCCGAATGGGACCGTCGGGTCGCGCTCGGCGTGGTGCTCGCCGCTGCAGGCTACCCTGACAGTCCGCGCAAGGGCGACCCGATCACCGGCCTGACACCCGCTGGCGAGGACAGCACACACGTCTTTCACGCCGGCACCGCCGAACGCGACGGTGAAGTCGTCACCTCCGGCGGCAGAGTGCTGTGTGTGACCGCGCTCGGAGACAACGTGAAGGCGGCGCAGAAGGCGGCATACGATCTCGCGGCAACGATTCAGTTCGATGGCTGCCAGTACCGCCGCGACATCGGCTATCGCGCAGTCGCGCGCAAGAGCTGAATCGGGTCAATCAAGGACATATGCCACGGCGGTATGATCTTTACACGGGTTATGCTTATGAAGGTGCGGTCTGGATACAGCTGACCGCGAGATCCCCGTCAAGCGCAGGAAGGAGAAACCAATGACCCTTAAGTTCGAGATCACCAAGTCCGCCGGTGGCGAGTTCTTTTTCAAACTCGTTGGCGAAAACGGCAAGACCCTGGTTCGCAGCGAGGGCTACAACGCCAAGGCAAGCTGTACCAATGGCGTCGAGTCGGTCCGCAAGAATTCGGCCGAAGACAAGCGCTATGCACAGAAGACCGCATCCGACGGACGTCCCTACTTCAACCTGACCGCCACCAACGGCCAGGTCATCGGCACCAGCCCGATGTTTGCAGACGCAGCCGCCTGTGAGGCTGCCATCGCTGCAATGAAGACCGGCGCTGCTGCTGCGGCCGTAGACGATCAAAGCTGAGAATCAATGACCCCGAGCACCGTCAGGCCCTATTTCACCGATCTTCAAACCCGGATCGTCACCCGTCTCGAACAGTTCGACGGGCAGGCGTTCAAGGCAGACGGATGGGCGCGACCGGGCGGCGGTGGCGGTCTGAGCCGTGTCATCGAGGAAGGCAACTTCTTCGAGCGCGGCGGGGTCAATTTTTCGCATGTCATGGGCGACGGCATGCCGGCTTCGGCCACCGCTCACCGGCCAGAACTGGCCGGCAGGCGCTTCGAGGCAATGGGCGTGTCGCTGGTCCTGCATCCGCACAACCCCTACTGCCCCACGGTGCACATGAACGTGCGCTGCTTCATCGCCCTGGCCGAAGGCAAGGATCCCGTGTGGTGGTTTGGCGGCGGCATGGACCTGACGCCTTATTATGGCTACGAGGATGACGTCCGCCACTTTCACGCGACCTGCAAAGCGGCGGTCCTGCCGTTTGGCGGCGAGGCCGAGCATGCGCGTCTGAAGGAATGGTGCGACCGCTATTTCTTCCTCAAGCATCGCAACGAACCCCGCGGCGTCGGCGGACTCTTCTTCGACGATCTTGGCGCTGACGGCAAGACCGATTTCGACACCGCATTCGGCCTGACGCGATCGGTTGGCGACGCCTTTATCGACGCCTATCTGCCCATCATCGAACGTCATCGCGACGCGCCCTATGGCGAGCGCGAACGCGACTTCCAGGCATATCGCCGCGGTCGCTACGTCGAATTCAATCTGGTTTTCGACCGCGGCACCCTGTTCGGCCTGCAATCGGGCGGACGCACCGAATCCATCCTGATGTCGATGCCGCCCATCGTCAAATGGCGCTACGACTGGCACCCCGAAGCCGGTTCGCCGGAAGCCCGCCTCTACGACGTCTTCCTGCAGCCCAAAGACTGGGTTTAAGCACTCCGCAGGGCGCTCGCCCTCGTCAGTTCGGATACACCACTTCCACCGCCTCGGGCGGCAGCCACTCGCGCAGGCTCTCGAGCAGGCTTTCCTCCAGCCGCACGCGCCAGCCGTCGCCAAAAGGCAGTTCCGCCTCGGCCACGGCGTTGCGATAACGCACCTTGACCGGGCAGCCGCCATCGCGGAACGGCGTCAGCAAGGTCTGCAGACGGTCGGCCGTTGCCGCCGCGCCGCCACTCTCACCCACTTCGCCGTTGAGCTTCAGTTGCAGCGCACGCGCGAAACGGCTGCGCGCCTCGCCCAGTGTCAGCAGCTTGTCGGCGATGATGCGGAAACCGCCCGAGAACTCGTCATTGCTGACCTTGCCCTCGATCACCAGCACCTCGTCGGTGACGATCTTGCCGCGGTTGGCATCGAGCACCTCGGAATAGACCGCCACCTCGCGTGGCTGCGTGCCGTCGTCGAGCAGCACGAAGGCCATCTTGCCGCGGTTGCCCACCTTGGTCCGCACCTCCATCACCACACCCGCCATCATGGTCAGGTCGCGCGACGGCTCGATCTGGGCCAGCGTGCGGCGCACGAAGCGGCGCACCTCGCCCTTGAAGGCATTGAAGGGGTGACCGGAGAGGAAGAAGCCGATCGCGGTCTTCTCTTCCTTGAGGCGCTCGCGCTCGGTCCACGGCCGCACCTTGACGAACTCGACCCCCGCCCCTGCCGCCTCGGGCATCATGTCGAACAGGCCACCCTGCATCGCATTGGCGGCCACCTGCTCGGCGGCCTCCATCGCCAGCGATACGGTCGCCATCAGTTGCGCGCGATCGAGGCCCTTGTGACCCTCCAGCGTATCCATCGCGCCCGAGCGGATCAGGGCCTCGATGACCCGGCGATTGGCCAGACGACGGTCCACACGCTCGCAGAAATCAAACAGGTCGCGGAAGGGTGCGCCTTTCTCGCGCGCCGCGATGATCGCGCGCACCGCCGGTTCGCCCACCCCTTTGACCGCGCCGAGACCGTAACGGATCACCTTGCGATCGACGGGCACGAAACGGTAATCGGATGCATTGACGTCGGGCGGCAACACCTCGATCTTGTTGGCAACGGTGTCTTCATAGAAGATCTTCACCGTGTCGGTGTTGTCGAGGTCGGACGACATCGTCGCCGCCATGAAGGCCGCGCAGTAGTGGGCCTTCAACCACGCCGTGTGGTAGGTGACCACCGCATAGGCCGCGGTGTGCGACTTGTTGAAGCCGTACTCCGCGAACTTGGTCATGAGGTCGAACAGCTGCTCGGCCAGTGCCGGATCGTAGCCCTTCTGCTTCGCACCGTCGGCAATCGTGGCGCGGTGCTTGGCCATCTCCTCGGCTTTCTTCTTGCCCATCGCCCGGCGCAGCATGTCCGCCCCGCCCAGGGTGTAGCCGCCGATGATCTGGCTGATCTGCATCACCTGTTCCTGGTACACGATCACGCCATAGGTCGGCTCCAGGCAGGCCTTGAGGTCGGGATGGAAGTAGTCGATCTCCTGCTGGCCCTTCTTTCGCAGGATGAAGTCATCCACCATGCCCGAACCGAGCGGGCCGGGGCGATAGAGCGCGAGCACGGCGATGATGTCTTCGAAGCGGTCGGGCGCAAGCTTCTTGAGCAGCTTCTTCATGCCGTCCGATTCGACCTGGAAGATCGCCGTGGTATTGGCATCCTTCAGGATCTGGTAGGCGGCGGGGTCCTTGAAGCCAAGGCTCATCAGGTCGGGCCGCTTGCCGGTCTCGCGCTCCACGTACTGCAGCGCAAGCTCGATAATCGTCAGGTTGCGCAGGCCGAGAAAGTCGAACTTCACCAGGCCCACGGCTTCGACGTCGTCCTTGTCGAACTGCGACACCGGGGTCGCATCGTCGCCATCGGCGATGTAGAGCGGACAGAAATCGGTCAGCTTGCCCGGCGCGATCAGCACGCCGCCGGCGTGCATGCCGACGTTACGCGACAGGCCCTCGAGCGGCAGCGCCAGACTCCACAACTCCTGCACCGATTCGCCGTCATTGCCGTCCTTCATCATGTCGCCGATCTGCGGCTCCATCTCGTAGGCACGGGTCAGTGAAACCGGCTTCGCACCTTCGACCGGCACCAGCTTGGACAGCCTGTCGCACAGACCATAGGGCAGATCCAGCACACGCCCCACGTCGCGCACCACAGCCTTCGAGGCCATCGTGCCGAAGGTGGCGATCTGGCTCACCGCGTCCTTGCCATAGCGCTCGCGCACGTACTCGATCACGCGATAGCGGTTGTCCTGGCAGAAGTCGATATCGAAGTCGGGCATCGACACCCGCTCCGGGTTGAGGAAGCGCTCGAACAGCAGCGCGTACTCAAGCGGATCGATGTCGGTAATATCAAGCGAATAGGCTACCAGCGAACCGGCACCGGAACCTCGCCCCGGCCCCACCGGCACGCCATTCGCCTTGCCCCAGCGGATGAAGTCGGCAACGATCAGGAAGTAGCCTGGAAAACCCATCTGGATGATGGTGTCGGTTTCGAACTTCAGCCGGTCCTCGTAACGCTGACGCTGGCGCTCGCGCTCCTCCGGGTTCGGATAGAGCTGGACAAGCCGGCGCTCGAGGCCGTCCTTGGCCTCCTGCACCAGGAAGTCGTCCAGCGTCATGCCTTCCGGCGTCGGGAACTGCGGCAGGAAGTTCTTGCCCAGCTGCACCGTCAGCGAGCACCGGCGTGCAATCTCGACGGCGTTCTCGAGCGCCTCGGGGAGATCGGCGAACAGTTCGCACATCTCGTCCTGGCTCTTGAGGTACTGCTCTTCGGTAAAGTCACGCGGACGACGCTTGTCGGCCAGCACGTAGCCCTGTGCGATACACACGCGGGCCTCATGCGCCTTGAAATCCTCACGGGTGAGGAACTGCACCGGATGCGTCGCCACCACCGGCAGGCCGAGCTTGTTCGCCAGCACCAGCGCCTGGCGAATATAAGCCTCGGTGCCGGGATGTCCGGCACGCTGCAGCTCGATATAGAAGCCGCCCGGAAACATGCGTTTCCAGTCGGCCGCCAGCAGTTCGGCGATCTCGGGATTGCCGTTGACCAGGTTTTGCCCGATATCGCCCATCATGGCGCCGGAAAGGCAGAGCAGATCGCTCGCGGCACCGTCTTCAAACCACGCGCGGCGCAATTCTGCCCGCCCGCGGTGCTTGTTCTCCAGATAGGCTCGCGTCAGCAGTTCGGACAACTGCCCATAACCGTTGCGGTTCTTGCAGATCAGCAGCACGCGATAAGGCTTGTCGCGCTCGACCTCGTTCTCGATCCAGACATCCGCTCCAACGATCGGCTTGATGCCCTTGCCGCGGCAGCCCTTGTAAAACTTGACCATCCCGAACAGGTTGGCGAGATCGGAGATGCCGAGCGCAGGCATGCCGTCTGCAGCCGCAGACGAAATGGCCTGATCGATCTGGACGATGCCGTCCGTGATCGAGTATTCGGTGTGAAGACGGAGGTGAACGAAACGGGGGGAATGTGCGGAACTCATGGGCGCAATTTTACCCGAGCGACGCCATCCCCCCCGTACTCGGGAAGAAAAAGTCCGGTGCCGTCATGCCGCCACCGGACCCAAGTCCAGCTTCAGCCCTTGCCGGGCTCGTCCTTGCGCAACCTGGCCAGCCAGTACTCCATCTGGCGACCCGCCGCTTCGCGACCACCCAGTCCGAAGGACAGGGCCACCGCCACTGCAACCGCACCAAAACCCAGGCCAAAAGCCAGATTGACGATATCGTCGGCAATGCCCATGGCACGCAAGCCCATTGCAATCACCAGTCCGAGAATGGCGACGCGGGCAATGCGTGCCAGCCCGCTCGCATGCTCGCCGCTGGCCCGGTTGATGGCCTCGGCAGCGAGGTTGGCGAGCCAGAAACCGGCAACAAGGATCACCGCACCGAGCAGGATGTCGCCACCGAACTGAACAAACATCGTCACCAGTTCGCTGATCTGACCGAACCCCAGGCGATTCGCCGCTTCCACCACGGCAAACAGCATCGCAAAGAACAGCACCAGGCGCCCCACCAGCGCCGATGCGGTCTGTCCTTCGCCAATCGCGTGCCCAAGGCCCAGCTTCGCCGGCAGCAGGTCGAACCCGACGCCTGCGAGCAGTCGCGCAACCAGACCGGACGCGAAGCGGGCAACGAACCAGGTCACGCCCAGAATCACCGCCGCCGCCAGGATATTGGGCACGGCACCAAAGAACTGGTCGAGCATGCTGATCGCCGGGGCGGACACGGCCTCGATCTTCAAGGCGTCGAGTGCTGCGATCAGGCTTGGCACGAAGACCAGGATGAACACCAGCATGCCGGCAAGGCGCGACAGTTTCACGGTCTCATCCAGTCCGATGCATGTGCCGAGCCTGTCTGCGCCGGCAGCCGCAAGGAGATTGCTGACCAGCCCGCGCAAGACCCTGGCCACCAGCCAGCCCACGAATCCGATGACCAGCGCGGCAAAGATGTCGGGCACCATCGACAAGGCGCGATCGACCATGCCCTGCACCGGCTCAAGCAGGCCCTGGAGCTGAAAGGCCCCGAGAATGGCCGGCAGGAACAGCAGGATCACCAGCCAGAACGCGACATTGCCCATGTTGGCGCTCATCGGCTCCATGCCGGCCTCGGTTGCGAGGCGTTCATCCAGCGTGGTTGTTGCCAGCATCTTGCTCGTGAGCGCCCGAAGGACGGTCGCGAGTACCCAGGCGACCACCGAAAGAATGGCGCCCGCCAGCAGATGTGGCAGGTAGGTGGTGATCTGGGCCAGCAAGGCCGCGAACGGAGACGACAGACTCTCCAGATCGAGGATGTTGAGTACCGCGACGACGGTAATCAGCAATACCAGCCCGAACAAGCCGAGGCTGAGCATCGACTCAAGGTCGAACGCCTGCCCGGTGCCGCTCTGAAGCTTCTGGTTGATGCCCGCGACCCGCAATACGCGGCGGCTGCCCGCGCGAACAAGGACTGCGGCAAACCAGCCCAGCGCCAGGATGGCAAGCGCACCGAGTATGCCCGGCAGGCTGCCGCCCAAGGTCGATTGCAAGCTCGAAATCAGCGTGTTCTGTTCCATTGTTGTCGATCTCCCTGGTCGTCATGAGATGAGCGGTAGCACACGTGACGCCATTCCATTGCGCAAAATGCTGCACCGCGTCATACCGGGAACATATGCCAGACCCGACAACTTTGCAACAAACACAAACTCACCAAACGACCCGGGCCGCCGCAGACTGGTCAGGGCAACAGAATGCTGGAACCCGTCGTCAGGCGCGCCTCAAGCTCGGTATGCGCACGGGCAGCTTCGCTCAGCGGATAACGCTGGTTGATCTCGATCTTCAGCTTTCCGGCACTCACGACATCGAACAGATCAGCCGCCATTGCAACCAGATCGTCCCGCTCCGCGGTGTAGGTAAACAGTGTCGGACGGGTCAGGAACAGCGACCCCATCTTCGCCAGCAGCCCACAATCGAAAGGTGGGACCGGTCCGGATGCTGCGCCGAACAGCACCATCATGCCCATGGGCCGCAGGCAGGCCAGTGAATCCATGAAGGTATCCGCACCGATCGAGTCGTAGACCACCGGCACACCGCGTCCACCGGTGATGGAGCGAACCTGTTCGGCAAAGCGTTCGCGGGTATAGACAATCGGATGATCGCAACCGTGGGCGCGTGCGATCTCGGCCTTTTCGTCCGAACCGACCGTACCGATCACCGTCGCCCCGAGCGCCTTCGCCCACTGGCACACCATCAGTCCCACCCCGCCCGCAGCGGCGTGGATGAGGATGGTGTCACCCGGCTGCACGCGATACGTGCGGCGCAGCAAATACTCGGCGGTCAGGCCCTGCAACATCATTGCCGCGCCCTGCTCGAACGAAATCGACTCGGGAAGCGCGACCAGACGGTGTGCCGGAATATTGCGCACTTCAGCATAGGCACCGAGCGGGCCGCCCGCATACGCGACGCGGTCACCCACCTTGAGTCCATCGACCCCGTCACCGAGTGCTTCGACGACGCCAGCCCCCTCGAGACCAATGCCCGAAGGCAAGGGGACCGGATACAGGCCACTGCGGTGATAGGTATCAATGTAGTTCAGGCCGACGGCGTAATGGCGCACGCGTGCCTCACCGGCAGCAGGCGCGACGGGGTCGAACGACTCCCATTGAAGGACTTCGGGCTTACCAGTCTGATGAAAGCGGATGGCGTGCGGCATGGCGGTCTCCTGGCGGGCGCACCCGCTGCGGAAACCGCCGGGTGACGCCTTATCTTACGATCGAAACCCCGATTCTAAACTGAGGACCACGGCCCACGTTGTAATCGAGCAGCGTCTCGCCGTACCCGTTGAAATACTGCAGATGCGCGAACGCGCCGACCCCGGAAAACACGCTCTGGCGCAGCGGATAGGACAGGTCGAGCTGCGTGCTGCCCACGCCCGCCTTGCCCTTGCGCAACAATGCTGAGAGCATCAGACCGTCGTCGCTTCCCAAGCGCAAACCGAGCTGGGCGTAGCCTCGGTAGTCGGTGATATCGGGATTGTCGTCCTTGTCGATGTAGCCCCATACCTTGGGCTCAACGCCCAGATAGGTGCGACCGTTCGGAAAGTAGTAACGGGCATCGATACGCGCAAACAAGGTGTCGATACTGCGCGAATCCTCTTCATCGCGCCCATTGGACTCGTGCTCGTAACCGGCAGCCAGGGCGACCGAATTCCCCTCGCTGGGATCGGACAGCTTCCACTGATAGAACAGCGAAGGCCGGAAGCTCGTATCGCGAAACGGCTTGGAATCCGATGACAGGTCCCACAACGAGGTCTGCGTAAAGCCGAAATACAGACCGCGCACCAGCGGGAAGCCCTCGGCCACGACGCCCTGGTCATCGAACAGACGGTAGCGGAAGCTGATCTGGTAGCGCGCCGACTTCGGGTCGGTGCCGCCGATGACGAAATACATCGGTTCGTGAAAACTGAGCGCGGCAGGGGCCACCGGCTCATCCGAACGTTGCTGCTGGGTCACCGCCCCGGCCTTGGCGACGTTGCCCGCCTGCGCGGACGCTGCAGGTGACCGCAACGCGGCTCCCGAATCGAAAATCAGCCTTGCAGAAGGCGACTCGAGCAGGGAAAGCGTTGCCATGCCGACCACTTCGCCAGGCCATTGGCCGATGTAGCGCCGCTGCGTTTCCCCGAGCGAGCTCGCCCGCACGAGTTCGACCGCAATCCTCGGCCCGCCGTCCGGCAGCTCGACCTGAGCCGGCAGCCGCTCCGGCCACACGCCATCCACGGGCGCACCGATGACAATCAGTTCAAACGACTGCCCGGGCACCACTCGGGGCTCGGGCGACGCAAGCAACCAGCCCCCCGCCTGCGCAGGCGCAACCGCGGCCAGCGCAAGGGGAAGCAGGCCGGCCCGCACGAGGCGGGCCACCAGACCGGACTCAGCCACCCTTGGAGCGCCTCAGTTCGGCGGCATCGACCACTGCCAGCGCGGTGATGTTGACCAGTCGACGAACCGTGGCCGATGGCGTCAGGATATGCACAGGCTGTGCAGCACCAAGCAGAATTGGACCAACCGACACGCCGTCGCCGTTCGCCATCTTCATCAGGTTGAAGGAGATGTTGGCTGCGTCGAGGTTTGGCATCACCAGCAGGTTGGCATCTGCCGTCAGCGCCGAATCCGGATGCAGTTTGGCGCGGATCTCGGGCGACAGTGCTGCATCGCCGTGCATCTCGCCATCGCATTCGAGTTCGGGTGCCGTGGTACGCAGGATCTCACTGGCTGCACGCATCTTGCGCGCCGACGCCGAAGTCGAGCTGCCGAAATTGGAGTGCGACAGCAGGGCCACGCGCGGCTCGATACCGAAACTGCGCAACTCGGCAGCCGCCATCAGCGCGATCTCGGCCACTTCATCCGCATTCGGGTTCTCGTTGACGTAGGTGTCGGTCACCGCAAGCATGCGCTTGGGCAGCAACAGCAGGTTCATCGCCGCAAACTGCTTGGCGCCCGGCTTGAGGCCGATCACGTCCTGCACCTGACGCAGGTGATAGTCATAGGTTCCGAACGTGCCGCACACCAGCGCATCCGCATCGCCACGACGCAGCAGCATCACGCCGATCAGTGTCGTGTCGCGACGCATCTTGGCCTTGGCCAGATCCGGCGTCACACCGTCACGGGCCATCATGCGGTAGTAGTCGTTGCACAGCTCGCGATAGCGGGGGTCGGATTCCGGATTGACGATATCGAAGTCGCGCTCGGGCACGAGGTTGAGACCGATCTTCTTGATCCGCATCTCGATCACACTGGGGCGACCGATCAGGATCGGACGGGCCAGGCCTTCGTCGATGGCCACGCGCGCCGCATGCAGAACGCGCTCGTCCTCGCCCTCGGCGTAGAGTACGCGCTTCTGCTCCATCGGCACGCGCTTGGCTGCCGAGAACACCGGCTTCATGACAATGCCGGTCGTGTACACGAAGTCGCTCAGCGTCGCCGCGTACGCCTGCATGTCCTCAATCGGATGGCTCGCAACACCGGAATCCATCGCAGCCTGGGCCACGGCCGGCGCGATCTTCACGATCAGGCGCGGATCGAATGGCTTGGGGATGATGTAGTCGGGACCGAAGGTCAGTTCCGCGCCGCCATAGGCCGAAGCCACGATGTCGCTCTGCTCCGCCTGAGCCAGCTCGGCGATCGCCTTCACGCAGGCAAGCTTCATTTCCTCGTTGATCGTGCTGGCGCCCACGTCGAGCGCGCCACGGAAGATGAAGGGGAAGCACAGCACGTTGTTGACCTGGTTCGGGAAGTCCGAACGCCCGGTCGCCACGATGCAGTCCGGGCGCACCGCCTTCGCATCGGCGGGCAGAATCTCCGGATTCGGGTTTGCCAGCGCGAAGATCAGCGGCTGGTCAGCCATATTGGCGACCATCTCGGGCTTGAGCACGCCCGCGGTGGACAGACCGAGGAAGACGTCGGCACCAACGATGGCATCACCCAGGGTGCGAGCATCGGTGACCTGAGCATAACGAGCCTTCGTCGGCTCCATCTTCTCGTCACGCCCCTGATAGATCACGCCCTTGGAGTCGCAAACGTAGACGTTCTCACGCTTCAGACCAAGGCTGACCATGAGGTCCAGGCAGGCAATGGCGGCCGCGCCGGCGCCGGAACACACCAGCTTCACGGTGGCGATGTCCTTGCCGACAACCTTGAGACCGTTGATCAGGCCCGCCGACGAGATGATGGCCGTGCCATGCTGATCGTCGTGGAAGACCGGAATCTTCATGCGCTCGCGCAGCTTCTTCTCGATGTAGAAGCACTCGGGCGCCTTGATGTCCTCGAGGTTGATACCGCCCAGCGTCGGCTCAAGCGAAGCGATGATGTCGATCAGCTTGTCGGGGTCATTTTCGTTGAGCTCGATATCGAACACGTCGATATTGGCAAACTTCTTGAACAGGCAGCCCTTGCCTTCCATGACCGGCTTCGACGCCAGCGGGCCGATATTGCCCAGTCCGAGCACTGCAGTGCCGTTGGTGACCACGGCAACCAGGTTGCCACGGCTGGTGAGTTCACGTGCCTGTGCGGGGTCCGCGACGATGGCATCGCAGGCGGCTGCCACACCGGGCGAATAGGCAAGCGCGAGATCGCGCTGGTTGGTCAGGCCCTTGGTGGGCACGACCGAAATCTTGCCGCGTGTCGGCGCACGGTGATAGTCCAGTGCCGCTGCGATGAAATCCTGATCCATGAGTTCTCCCTCTCGGTACAGTATGGTGTTCTCGTGAACATCCGGACAGGACAATAGGCGCTTGCCCTTGTCCTGCCAATTGCGATCATCCGCAGCGTTTTCTTTTTGCTCTGGCACGAGCTGCCTTGCCACGGACCGGACCCGACCGGGCCCGCATGCCGAGCGCCCCGGGGAGTAGGCTGCAACGGTCATGAATAACGAGTCGGAAGTTTAGCGCAGCGCTCGCGGCTTGGGCAGGTGTGCCCTGCGCAAAACAGCTATCCGGGATAGGTTTGCCGATTTTTGGCACAATGCCGCAACAACCGGAGGGGAATCGACGATGCGACGCGTGGTGTTCAATCAGAAAGGTGGGGTCGGCAAATCCACCATTACCTGCAATCTGGCAGCAATCAGCGCCCAACAGGGCAAGCGTACGCTGGTCATCGACCTCGATCCGCAGGGCAACTCCACGCAATACCTTCTCGGCGTATCGGGCGACTCGCTCGACAGCACGCTCGCAGACTTCTTCGACCAGACGCTCAACTTCAAGCTCAATCCGAAAGCAACCGGCGACTTCATCGTCGCCAGCCCTTTCGACGGCCTGCACGTCATGCCCTCCCACCCACAGCTGGAAGAGCTGCAAAGCAAGCTGGAATCGCGCTACAAGATCTACAAATTGCGTGATGCACTCGATGAACTTGCCGGGGACTACGACTGCGTCTACATCGACACCCCGCCGGCGCTCAACTTCTACACCCGCTCGGCCCTGATTGCCGCCAACGCGTGCCTGATCCCGTTCGATTGCGACGACTTCTCACGCCGCGCGCTCTACTCCCTGCTTGAGAACGTGGAGGAGATCAAGGCCGACCACAACCGCGACCTCAGAGTTGAAGGCATCGTGGTGAACCAGTTCCAGGCCCGCGCCAGCCTCCCACAGAAAGTGGTGCAGGAACTGATCGATGAAGGCTTGCCCGTGCTTGAGCCCTACCTGTCGGCCTCGGTGAAGATCAAGGAGTCACACGAACAGGCCAAGCCAATGATCCACCTCGAACCCAAGCACAAACTCGCGCAGGAATTCGTCTCCCTGCACGACAATCTGGCACGCAAGTACGGCGCCTGAGCGGCACGGGCCCGCGGGCCCGCCGCCTCGAGAAGACCCTCAGGCCGGGTCGAGCTTGGCCACTGCGAGCAGCAGCCACTTCATCCCGGCCGAGCCGAAATTGACCTGCACCCGGGCGTCACTGCCACCGCCCTCGGCGGCGACGATCACGCCCTGCCCGAACTTGGCGTGACTCACGTTCTGGCCGATGCGCAGACCGCCGGGCAAACTGGCAAACGCCGGCCGCGGTTCACGCTGCGTTGCGGCCGGTTTTGCGGACGACGTGAAGTAGGCCCCGCCTGCGCCACCGGTCGCACCACCAAGCGCAGCACGCGGACTCGGCGGACTGAGCCACTTGGTGAGCCCGGCCGGAATCTCCTCAAGAAACCGTGAGCGCAGGTTGTAGCGGGTCTGGCCATGAAGCATCCGGCTCTGCGCGAATGACAGGTACAGCCGCTCCCTGGCGCGAGTCACCGCCACATACATCAGCCGCCGCTCCTCCTCCAGCCCCTCGGCTTCGAGAATGCTGTTCTCGTGCGGAAACAGCCCCTCTTCCAGCCCGGACAGGAAGACCACATCGAATTCCAGGCCCTTGGACGAATGCACGGTCATCAACTGCACGGCATCCGCACCCTGATCCGCCTGATGATCACCGGCCTCGAGCGACGCATGGGCAAGAAAGTCCGCAAGCTGACGGTGCTCGCCGGGATCGGCGGGATCGGCTCCGGGCGCACCCGCCTGCTGCTCCGCAACGAAGTTGGCGGCCGCGTTCAGCAGTTCGTCCAGGTTCTCCAGGCGCTCGCTGCCCTCTTTCTCGCTTTTGTAGTGATCTCGAAGACCGGAGCGGTCCAGCACGTGATCGATGAGCTCGGGAAGGGTCAGCGGCCCGGTATCACGCCGCAGATCCTCGATCATCCTCAGGAACTGACCCAGCGCGGTTCCCGCCTTGCCGGTCAGGTGCGGCACGGTGGCATACAGGCTGGTGTTATAGGTGCGCGCGGCGTCCTGCAACACCTCGATCGAGCGCGCTCCAATCCCGCGCGTGGGAAAATTCACCACCCGCGCAAACGCGGTGTCATCGTCCGGATTGGCGATCAGGCGCAGATAGGCAAGGGCGTGCTTGATCTCCTGGCGCTCGAAAAAGCGCAGGCCGCCATAGACCCGGTACGGAATACCGGCCGAGAAAAGGCGATGCTCCAGCACGCGCGACTGCGCATTTGAACGGTAAAGCAGCGCAATCTCGGCGCGGGAACGACCATCGCGCACCAGCCCCTGTATCTCCTCCACGATCCAGCGCGCCTCATCAGAGTCGGCATAGGCTTCGAAGATACGGATCGGCTCACCCGCCCCCTGGTCGGTCCACAGATTCTTGCCCAGGCGGTGCGTATTGAAGCGGATGATCGCATTCGCCGCATCCAGGATATTGCTGTACGAGCGATAGTTCTGCTCGAGCCGAATGACGTTTTTCACCTGAAATTCGCGCTCGAAGTCGCGCATGTTGCCCACTTCAGCGCCACGAAACCGGTAGATACTCTGGTCGTCGTCCCCCACGCACAGCAAGGCTGCGCCGCCCTCGGCACCGTCTGCTGCCAGCAGCTTCAACCACCGGTACTGCAAGCGGTTGGTGTCCTGAAACTCGTCGACCAGGATGTGCCGGAAGCGCCGCTGATAATGGCGACGAATCGGTTCATTGCGTTCGAGCAACTCGTAAGTGCGCAGCAGCAACTCCGCAAAATCCACAACAGACTCGCGCTGGCACTGGGCTTCATACTCCTGATAGAGCTGAACGCGCTGCTTTGTAAAGTCGTCCCAGGCTTCGACGGCATGGGGGCGGTTTCCCGCCTCTTTCTGGCCATTGATGAAGTGCTGGAGCTCACGCGGCGGAAATTTTTCGTCGTCGACATTCAGCGTCTTCAGCAAACGCTTGATTGCGGCCAGCTGATCGGCAGAGTCAAGGATCTGGAACAGCTGCGGCAGCCCGGCATCACGGTGATGGGCGCGCAACAACCGGTTGCACAGACCATGGAAGGTGCCGACCCACATGCCACGCGGACTGATCGGCAGCATCGCACCGAGACGGGCGAGCATCTCCTTTGCCGCCTTGTTGGTGAAGGTGACCGCCAGGATGCCGGACGGGTCGACCTGGCCGGACTGGATGAGCCAGGCAATGCGGGTGGTCAGGACGCGGGTTTTTCCAGAGCCGGCGCCCGCGAGGATGAGGGCATGCTGCGGCGGCAGGGTAACGGCCTGAAGTTGTTCGGGATTCAGATTGGCAAGCAGTTGGGACATGAGTTTTCCTTTACTGCCGCCATTCTAACCGCTGACCTTGCACAGCCCGCTAGCGCGGGTCAGGAGTGTGCGAGCACTCATTACTATAACTAATGGACTAATGCTGTGATTTTGAGACAGGCGCTTGATCCCCTGTAGCTGCTGCGATAGGCTTAAATTGTGCACAGCAACAAATTGATGAACTTTTTCACGTTCTTTTTGCCAGATACCTTATAGAATGGTTCATAAGAAGCCATCGTTACTTGACGCAGCACAGCATACGGAGCGCAAAGCACAGGCCCACAAGGCCCCTAAAGCGCACGCAGGCCTACCCCGGCCATACGGAGAACACAGATGAAAGCACCCAAACTACTTCCCTGGTACGCTCGCAAGGCCGGCGTCCCCATCGAGCGCGCCAATTCCCTTTGGCGCAAGGCAGTCCGCGAAGCCACCACCGAGACCGGCTGGGTTGGCAACGCAGAGTACTGGGGTGCAGCCATCGACATATTCCTCAACCTCCTCGACGCCGAGAAGGAAACCCTGTGCACGCCCTGTGTTACGCCCATTCTTCGCAGCCAGCAGCGCATGTGGAACATGCCACTGACAGCGATGGAAGACATGTTCAAGGCCATGTCGGCCAACTGGCAGCGCCAGACCGAGATCAAACCCCAGAAGGCGGCCTGATCGGTACGAATTCAAGCGCAGCGCCCCAGCGGCGACGCCCACCCCCTCCCTCCCTCTCCTTCATCGGAGATTTGGCATCCGGCCCCTTCGCCGGGTGCCATTTTTTTTGCTGAAGCGCGTAAAAGGCAGGCTTTCCTGCGCCGCACAGGCAAAGGATTTGGCACTCAGACCCGACTGCCCGAGCGCCAGCACCGGGCTTCGCGATATACTTTCGCGTTTTCAACGCTTTGAGCGCACGCACCCCGCCCATGCAGGACAAATACCAGCCCGCCGCCGTCGAAACGGCCGCCCAGCAGCACTGGGATGCCACCTCGGCCTTCCGTGTATCCGAAGATGCCAGCCGTCCCAAGTACTACTGCCTGTCGATGTTCCCTTACCCGTCGGGCAAGCTGCACATGGGACACGTGCGCAACTACACCATCGGCGACGTACTGGCGCGCTTCCACCGCATGCGCGGCTACAACGTGCTGCAGCCCATGGGCTGGGACGCTTTCGGCATGCCCGCCGAGAATGCGGCCATCCAGAACAACGTGCCGCCCGCCAAATGGACCTACGCCAACATCGATTACATGAAGACCCAGCTCAAGCGCCTGGGCTTCGCCATCGACTGGTCGCGTGAAATTGCCACCTGCACGCCCGAGTACTACCGCTGGGAGCAGTGGCTGTTTACTCGTCTGTACGAGAAGGGCCTGATCTACAAGCGCCTCGGTACGGTGAACTGGGACCCGGTCGACGACACCGTGCTTGCCAACGAGCAGGTCATCGACGGGCGCGGCTGGCGTTCCGGCGCGCTGGTGGAAAAGCGCGAGATCCCCATGTATTACATGAAGATCACCGCTTACGCCGACGAACTGCTTGAGGCGCTGGATGGCCTGTCCGGCTGGCCGGAGCAGGTCAAGCTGATGCAGAAGAACTGGATCGGGCGCTCGGAAGGGGTCGAGGTGCATTTCCCCTACGACCTCTCGACCATTGGCGCATCCGGCGTACTGAAGGTGTTCACCACCCGCGCCGACACGCTGATGGGCGCAACCTACGTTGCGGTCGCAGCCGAACACCCGCTCGCCACCCAGGCGGCAGCAGGCAACGCTGAACTCGCTGCCTTCATCGAAGAATGCAAGCGTGGCGGTGTCGCCGAAGCCGACCTCGCCACCATGGAAAAGAAGGGCATGCCCACCGGCCTGCGTGTGGTGCACCCGATTACCGGCGAATACCTGCCGGTGTGGGTCGCCAACTACGTGCTGATGGGCTACGGCGAAGGCGCAGTGATGGCGGTTCCCGCCCACGACGAACGTGACTTTGCGTTTGCCACCCGCTACAAGCTGCCGATCACGATGGTCGTGCGCTCCACCCGCGACGCCTACGAACAGACCGTATCGCCGTGGATCGACGCCTATGCCGAACCGGGCCGACTGGTCAATTCCGGCAAGTACGACGGCCTGCATTTCCAGGATGCGGTTGATGCCATCGCTGCCGACCTCGAAGCCAAGGGCCTGGGCAACAAGCGCGTGCAGTACCGCCTGCGCGACTGGGGCATTTCGCGCCAGCGCTACTGGGGCTGCCCGATCCCGATGATCCACTGCGACGACTGCGGTGACGTGCCCGTACCTGACGAGCAGCTGCCGGTAGTCCTGCCCGAGAACGTCGAAGTGACCGGCCGCGGCTCGCCGCTGGCCAAGATGGCCTCGTTCTACGACTGCAGCTGCCCCAAGTGCGGCAAGCCGGCCAAGCGCGAGACCGACACCATGGACACCTTCGTCGAATCGTCCTGGTACTTCCTGCGCTATGCCTGTGCCGACAGCACCACCGCGATGGTCGATGAGCGCGTCAATTACTGGGCGCCGGTAGACCAGTACATCGGCGGCATCGAACACGCCATTCTGCACCTGCTCTACTCCCGCTTTTTCACCCGCGCCATGCGCGATTGCGGCCTGGTGAACGTGTCCGAGCCCTTCGCCAACCTGCTCACCCAGGGCATGGTGGTCGCCGAAACCTATTACCGCGACCTCGACGGTGGCAAGAAGCAGTGGATCAACCCGGCCGACGTCACCGTCGAACGCGACGAACGCGGTCGCATCGTGGCTGCCAAGCTCACCAGCGACGGCCTGCCGGTCGTGATCGGCGGCGTCGAGAAGATGGCGAAGTCGAAGAACAACGGCGTCGACCCGCAGGCCCTGGTGGACCAGTACGGCGCGGATACCGCGCGCCTGTTCACCATGTTCGCCGCCCCACCCGACCAGCAGCTCGAATGGTCCGACTCCGGTGTCGAGGGCGCGTCGCGCTTCCTGCGCCGGGTATGGAACCTAGGCCACGTTTTCAGCAGCGAAATGCGTGCTGCACTGCCGGCCCAGCGCCAGATGGCAGCGGGCACGCTGCCGGCGGCGCTGGCCGACGTTCGCCGCGAGATCCACACCCACCTGAAGCAGGCCAACTACGACTTCGGCAAGCACCAGTTCAACACCGTGGTGTCGGCGGCGATGAAGATCCTCAACGCGCTCGAAAAAGCGCCGCGCGACAACGCTGCGGCCCACGCAGAGCTGACCGAAGAGGGCCTTTCCATCCTGCTGCGCCTGCTGTCACCGATCACGCCCCATATCGCGCACGCGCTGTGGAAGGACTGTGGCTACGGTGAGGACATCCTCGTCGCAAGCTGGCCCGAGCCACTCGAAGCAGCACTCAAGCAGGACGAGCTCGAACTGATGGTGCAGGTCAACGGCAAGCTGCGCGGCAGCATCAAGGTTGCCGCAGCCGCCAGCAAGGCCGAGATCGAAGCGCTCGGACTGGCCTCCGAAGCCGCACAGAAGTTCATGGAAGGGAAGCCGCCGAAGAAAGTCGTCGTCGTTCCCGGCCGCCTGATCAATATCGTGGTCTGAGGACGCACTCATGCACTCCAACTCTGCCCGCCGCCGCCTGCTCAAAGCAGGCGCGGCACTCGCAGCCTCAGCCATGCTTGCCGGCTGTGGCTTCCACCTGCGCGGGCCTCAGCCCCTTGCCTTCTCCACCCTGCATGTCAGTGCCAGCCAGTTCTCCGACCTTGGCTCCGCGATCCGCCGCAAGGTGGAACTCAGCGGTACAACGACGATTACCGAGGATGCGAGCAAGGCCGAAGCCAGGCTTCAGATTCTTGCAAACGAGCGTGGCCGGGAAATTCTCAGCCTGACGAGTTCCGGGACGGTACGCGAGTACCAGCTTACGCAGCGTATCCGTTTCCGCCTCATCGACAGCAAGAACACCGAGCTGATTCCGCCCACGAACATCTCGGGACAGCGCGAGTACACCTTCGACGATGAAGAGGTGCTCGGCAAGGAGCAGGAAGAAACGCTGCTCTATCGCGACATGCAGGCCGATCTCGTGCAGCAGATCATGCGCCGCCTGGCGGCCTATCGCCGGCCCCAGTGAACCTCAGGCCAGACCAGCTCGCAAGCCAGCTCGACAAGCCGCTTGCGCCGCTCTGGGTGCTTTTCGGCAACGAGCCCCTGCTCGTGCTTGAGGCCGGCGATGCAATCCGGGCAAGCGCCAGGCGGCAGGGCTTCTCCGAACGTGAAACGCTGGTCGTCGGCCAGGGTTTCCGCTGGGAAAGCCTGACCATGGCGGCCGGCAACATGTCGCTGTTCGGCGGCGAAAAGCTGGTCGACCTGCGCATTCCCACAGGCAAGCCGGGCCGCGAAGGCGGAGACGCACTGCAACGCTACCTCGCCCACTTGCCTGCGGGCGTGCTCACCCTGATCACGCTCCCCGAACTCGACTGGCAGACGCGCAAGACGGCCTGGTTCAAGGCGCTCGGCGAGCACGGCATCATCATCGAGCTCAATGCGCCCGAGCGCGAACGCCTCCCTGCCTGGATCGCGCATCGCCTTGCCGCCCAGCAGCAGTCTGCCGACCCCGAAGCACTGAGCTTCATCGCGGACCACGTCGAAGGCAACCTGCTTGCGGCCCACCAGGAGATCCGCAAGCTTGGCCTGCTGCATCCGGAAGGCAAGCTCAGCCTCGAACAGATTCAGGACGCCGTCCTCAACGTTGCACGTTACGACATCGACAAGCTGCGGCAGGCGGTACTCGAAGGCGCCCCCGCACGCTGTGCGCGACTTCTGGAAGGGCTGAAGGGAGAAGGCGCCGCACCGCCGCTGATCCTGTGGGCACTCGCCAACGAAACCCGCAGTCTCGCCAGTCTGCGCGCCGGGCGCGATGCAGGACAGCCGCTCGCCGCGCTGTTCAAGAGCGAGCGCATCTTCGACAACAAGCGTCAGCAGGCACTCGGTCGGGCGCTGGAGCGCCTGAGCCAGTCGGGGCTGCGCGCCGCGCTGATGCACGCCGCGCGCATCGATCGCATGATCAAGGGGCTGGTTGCTGGCGATGTCTGGGACGAGTTTCTGCAACTGGCGCTCCGGCTCGCCCGCCGATAAGTTCAATGAGCGGATTGCACAAGCGAACCACACGAAGCGCTTTCAATGCTTTAATTCCTGTTTGGCTCTAGCGCTGCGAAGATACAGATGGACATCCAGAACTACATGCAAACTCTTGGACGGCAGGCCCGTGCGGCATCCCGTCTGCTGGCTGCGGCTTCGTCCGAGGCCAAGAACACTGCCCTGCTGGCCATGGCAGCCGACATTCGCGCACGCGCCGCCACCCTGCTTGCGGCCAACGCGCAGGACCTTGAAGCTGCGCGTCGTTCCGGTCTTGAGCCGTCCATGATCGACCGCCTGACGCTCACTGAGAAGGGGGTCGAAGCCATCGCCATCGGCCTCGAACAGGTCGCTGCCCTGCCCGACCCGGTCGGCGAGATCACCGACGTCAAGCGCCGCCCCTCTGGCATCCAGGTTGGCAAGATGCGGGTACCGCTCGGTGTCATCGGCATCATCTACGAAGCCCGTCCAAACGTGACGGCGGACGCTGCCGCGCTGTGCCTCAAGTCTGGCAATGCTGCCATCCTGCGCGGCGGCAGCGAGGCCCTGCACTGCAACCAGGCGATTGCCGAATGCGTGCGCAACGGACTCGCCGCAGCCGGCCTGCCCGAACATGCGGTACAGGTTGTCGACACCACCGACCGCGCTGCCGTCGGCGCCCTCATCACCATGCCCGAGTTCGTGGACGTGATCGTGCCGCGTGGTGGCAAGGGCCTGATCGAACGCATCTCGCGCGAATCCAGGGTTCCCGTGATCAAGCACCTCGATGGCAACTGCCATGTGTACGTTGATGACGAAGCCGATCCGGCGCGTATCGTACCGATCGTCGAGAACTCAAAGACCCAGCGCTACGGCACCTGCAACACCGCCGAGTCGCTGCTCGTTTCGCGCACCGTGGCCGACCTGTGCCTGCCCGCCATCGGCACCATGCTCGCCGGCAAAGGCGTCGAGATGCGCGCCTGCCCGGAATCGCTCGCGCTGCTGACAGAGGCCGGCATTGCCGCCGACAAGCTCGTGGCCGCGACAGAGCAGGACTGGAGCGAGGAGTACCTCGGACCAATCATCGCGGTGAAGATCGTTGCCGGCCTGGATGAAGCCATCGAGCACATCAACACCTACAGTTCGGGGCACACCGAGTCGATCCTGACCGAGAACTACACGAACGCCATGCGCTTTCTGCGCGAGGTTGATTCGGCCTCCGTCATGGTGAATGCGTCTACGCGTTTCGCAGATGGTTTCGAATACGGACTCGGCGCGGAGATCGGAATTTCGACCGACAAGATTCACGCCCGCGGCCCCGTCGGACTTGAAGGCCTGACCAGCCAGAAGTGGATCGTTTTCGGCAACGGAGAAATCCGCCGCTGATTGCGCTCGAAGCACTATCGCACCGTTTATCGAACGGATAGCATTGGAACGCCCGTCATTGCACGGGCGTTCCGCTTTCAGCCCCGTGATCGACGGCGCATCCGCACTCGCTGCGGGGACGGCGCCAGCACCCAGGTAACACGATGCCCACACGGCAAGCCCGACAGCAAGCATTCGCCGCCGTGCTGAACCTGCCCTTCGGCAAGTTCGGCATCCGTATCGCCGGCGATAGCGTCACCGAGATGGTATTTCTGCCGCCAGACACGCCGGAGCAAGCACCGTGTTCACCGCTTGCTGCAGCCATCGCCGACCGCATCCGCGACTGGATCGCAGCGCCACAACAGGCGCTGGTGCTCCCCCTCGCTGCGTGCGGCACGAGCTTTCAGTGCCAGGTGCGAGCGGCACTGCAGGCCATCCCGCCGGGCGAGGTGCGCACCTACGGCGACATTGCCCGCATGCTCGGCAGCGCCCCACGCGCCGTCGGGCAGGCCTGTGGCGCCAACCCGTTTCCGCTTGCTGTCCCCTGCCACCGCGTTGTCGCAGCGAACAGCATCGGCGGCTTTGCCAATGCCCGCGACGGCTATCTGATTGCGGCCAAGCGCTGGTTGCTGAACAACGAGATGCAATGAGCCGGACACCTGCGCCCCCCCTGCCCGACACCTTGCGTGATGAGCTTGACGCCTTCGTCGACACCCTGTGGCTGGAACACGGACTGGCGCGCAACACCCTGTCCGGCTACCGCAGCGACCTCGCCTTGTTCGGCAAGTGGCTCGCTGCGCGCGGCATTCCCCTTCAATCGGCACCGGCAGCCGAACTGAGCGCCTATCTGGCCGAGTTCAGTCTGCGCGCCAAGTCCACCAGCCAGCGTCGGCTGCTATCGGCCTGGCGGCGCTATTATCGCCATCTGCTGACGCAGGGCCGCATCAGCGAAGACCCTACCCTGCAACTGGATTCACCCTTACCCTCCGACCGTTTTCCAAAAACGCTTTCGGAAGCGCAGGTCGAAGCCCTGCTTGCCGCCCCCGACACCGACACCGAACTCGGCATCCGGGATCGCTGCATGCTGGAAGTTTTGTATGCATGCGGCCTGCGCGTTTCCGAATTGACCGAGCTCAAGCTGTTCGCAATCAGCTTGAACGAGGGGGTGATCCGCATCATGGGTAAAGGCAGCAAGGAACGACTCGTTCCGCTCGGTGAAATTGCTTCCGAATGGATTGCCCGCTACGTTGGCGGCGCCCGCAACACCTTGCTCGCCGGACGCAATTGCGATGCCATTTTTGTCACCCGGCGCGGCAGCGGCATGACAAGACAGATGTTCTGGCGGATCATCAAGCAATACGCCGTGCAGGTCGGCATTCCGGCACAGCGTATATCACCGCACACGGTTCGACATGCATTTGCCACCCACCTGCTCAATCACGGCGCCGATCTGCGGGTAGTGCAAATGCTGCTCGGGCACGCGGACATTTCGACCACACAGGTTTATACGCATGTCGCCCGCGAACGCTTGAAACAACTTCACCAACTTCATCACCCGCGTGCCTGAACTACGAGACTGGCGGATCTTTTGCCAACTCGCAGCCATTAATGACCGTCACGCGATATTGCCGTCATCAGGAAATCCGATCATGAGCAAAATTGAAAAGCACGCACCGGAAACACCCGCAACCCGCTTCTTGCGACAGCACGGGATCGCCCACTCCGATCACCTCTACGAATATGAAGAGCACGGCGGGACGGAGGTTTCCTCACGTGAATTGAATGTGTCCGAACACGCCGTAATCAAAACCCTGATCATGGAAGACGAAAACGGTCAACCGCTTGTCATGCTCATGCACGGGGACCACAAGGTTTCAACCAAGGAACTGGCGCGACAGACCGGCCACAAGCGCATCGAACCTTGCAAGCCGGAGGTCGCCAACCGGCACTCGGGTTTTCTGATCGGCGGAACGTCGCCATTTGGCACCCGCAAGAAAATGCCCGTTTACATGGAAAAATCGATTCTCGACCTGCCGCTGATCTATATCAATGGCGGCAAGCGCGGCTATCTGGTCGGCATCCACCCGCACGATCTGATTCGCGTATTGCAGGCCCAGCTTGTTCAGGTTGCAAACTGAGCGCTTTGCACCGGTCCTGGCGCGGACGAATTGACAACTGCAAAACGCAAGTTATCCGGATTTCAGAAAAAACGTTTTATTTTCAGTGTGGTTTGCTGTCAGAATACGCCCGTGCAATTGCATCAAACAGCAGGATCAACATCCCCACATTCAAGGTGTGGACATAAGCCGGAGAGAAATCATGGAACTTGGCAATCTGTCGCTGACCGAATTGCGCCGCCTGCAATCGAAAGTTGAAACCGAAATTCGGCGCCGCAGCGACACTGCGCGACGCGACCTGATCAAGCGCATGCAGAAGATGGCAGCCGAGCAAGGTCTGTCGCTCGATGACGTGCTCGGCACCTCGAGCCCGGAGAAGGGTGCGGCAAAGCCGGCTAAGGCAGCCAAAGCACCGAAGGCGAAAAAGCCCGCCAAGGTCAGCGTCATCAAGTATCGCAACCCGGCCAACCCGGATCAGGGCTGGAGCGGTCGCGGCCGCAAGCCGCAGTGGGCGCTCGACTGGCTCGCGCAAGGCAAGTCGATCGAAGAACTCGCGGTCTGAGAATTCACGCAAATTCAAACCCGGCTGCGCCGGGTTTTTTTACGTCCCTCTATTTCAGCTCATTCCCGGCGGCAGGGTAACGCCTTCCCTTCCGCGCTGAATGAACACGCCGACCCGACGCACACCTTTCATCACACCGATTTTCGCGATGCGAATTTTTACCCACGGCGCACCGAACTCCTCGAACAGCAGGTTCACGACGAATTCGCCAAGTGTCTCGATCAGATTGAAGTGGCGCTCGGCCAATTCCCCGCGGATACGTTCGATCACTTCCGCATAATTGATCGTATCCGCAATGTCGTCCTGCTCCGCAGCGGCATCGGGCACCCCGAAGGTCAGATGCAACTCGACTGTCTGCGGCGCGATCTTCTCTCGCGGATAGATGCCCACCCAGGCCTGCACCCGCAACTCTTCGATGAAGATGAAATCCATGTCGTTTCCCGATTAGAATCGCCGCAATTCTAGCCGGATGCTCAGGCTGCTTGCGCACGATGTGTGGCGCGAATCACAAGACCACCTGAACTCAGGGGTCACGGAGAAATGATGTCTGTCCTGCTTTTGCTTGTTGCTGCCTACCTGCTCGGCTCCATTCCTTTTGCGCTGGTTTCCAGCCGTCTGTTCGGCCTGCAGGATCCGCGCAGCTACGGTTCGGGCAACCCCGGCGCGACCAACGTACTGCGCAGCGGCAACAAGGCCGCGGCAGCCGTCACCCTGATTGGCGACTGCGTCAAGGGCTGGGTTGCGGTGTCGATTGCACTCAAGCTGGGCTTCACCGCCCCTGAAGCGGCGCTTGCCGGCTTTGCCGCCTTCCTTGGCCACGTATTCACGGTTTTCCTGCGCTTCAACGGTGGCAAGGGGGTCGCCACCGCACTTGGCGTGCTGGCCGGGATCGACTGGCGGATTGCGCTTGCCTGCCTTGCAGCCTGGCTGCTGATCGCCGCCGCGAGTCGATACTCGTCGGCTGGATCGCTTGGGGCAGCCATCGTCTCGCCGATTGCCGGCTACCTGCTGCTGGGCGCAAATCCGGTCATCGCCGTGCTGCTTGCCATGAGCGCGGTACTGATCTGGCGTCACACCGCCAATATCCAGCGCCTGCTGGCCGGCACCGAAGGCCAGCTGGGCAGCAGCAAGAAAGGCTGAGTTACCCCCACTTGCCAACCTCAAGAACTACCCTCCGGCTGGCGTCAGCAGTTCTGCGAGCGGCCATCGCGGCCTGATCCGCACGCCAGGCGCCTGCTCCGGACGAGCACCGCCAGCGAGACGCAACGCGCCCGCAAAGGCAATCATCGCGCCGTTGTCGGTGCACAGCGCAGGTTCGGGGTAGTACACCCGGGCCCCGCGGCGGCGCGTCGCGCTATCGAGCCCCGCACGCAACTGCACGTTGGCACCCACGCCACCTGCCACGACCAGCGACTTCAGCCCCGTCTGCTTCAATGCCGCCAGCGACTTCGCGGTCAGCACTTCCACTACCGCCTGCTGAAAATCCGCGGCCAGATCCGCCGCCCACTCGGCTTGCCATCCGGGCCCCGAGACCACATTGAGGACGGCAGTCTTCAGGCCGCTGAAGCTGAAGTCCAGGTCTCCCGAATGCAACATCGGCCGCGGCAGCTTGAAGCGCCCGGTGGTCCCCTGCAGCGCCAGCGCCGCCAGTTGGGGGCCGCCCGGATATCCGAGCCCGATCAACTTCGCCGTCTTGTCGAAGGCCTCGCCTGCGGCATCGTCGAGCGATTCGCCAAGCAGCGTGTAGGCACCGACGCCGGTCACCGCCATCAACTGCGTGTGCCCGCCCGACACCAGCAAGGCGACAAAGGGAAAATCCGGTGGGTCCGCAGCAAGCAGTGGCGACAGCAGGTGTCCCTCAAGGTGATGCACGGGGAGCGCCGGAATGCCGGCCGCCATCGCCATCGACTCGGCCACGCTCGCACCCACCAGCAAGGCGCCTGCAAGGCCGGGCCCTGCCGTGTACGCGATGGCGTCCATCGCTCCGATATCGAGGCCGGCCTCGGCCAGGGCCTGCCGCACCAGGATGGGCAGACGCCGGATGTGATCGCGCGAGGCGAGCTCGGGCACGACCCCGCCGTACACCGCGTGCAGATCAATCTGCGAATGCAGGCTCTGCCCAAGCAAACCCGCCTCGGTGTCATACACAGCAACGCCTGTTTCGTCGCACGATGTCTCGATACCCAGTACCTTCATTCCCTGCATTCCCGGTCGTCAATGCGCCATTTTACCTTCCGGCGAGGGCTTTTTCGGCAATGAAACATACCAAGATGCTTGCCAGAGCCTGACTAACCCGCTATATTTGCGATCTTTCTGCCCTCCAGACACTCAAGGAAGTAAGCAATGCCGGGTATCCGCGTCAAGGAAAACGAGCCGTTTGAAGTCGCTATTCGTCGCTTCAAGCGCACGATCGAGAAGACCGGTGTGCTGACTGAGCTGCGCTCGCGTGAGTTTTACGAAAAGCCCACCGCCGAGCGCAAGCGCAAGCTGGCCGCCGCGGTGAAGCGCAATCACAAGCGCCTTCGCAGCCAGACGCTGCCGCCGAAGCTCTACTGATCCCGCACCGGTTTTTTACCGGTTGCCTGCACGCCGGGCGAAGATCTTCATGATCTTCGCCCGGCGTGATATTTTTTCTGTTCGATGATTCCTCAGTCTTTCGTTCAGGATCTGCTTGCCCGCGTCGACATTGTCGACGTCATCGAGCGCTACCTGCCTCTCAAAAAGAGTGGCGCGAATTATTTCGCCTGCTGTCCGTTTCACGGCGAAAAATCAGCCTCCTTCTCCGTCAGTCCAAGCAAGCAGTTCTATCACTGCTTCGGTTGCGGCGTGCACGGGAGCGCAATTGGCTTCCTGATGGAGTACAGCGGCCTCGGCTTCGTTGACGCCGTCAAGGAACTTGCAAACCAGGCCGGGGTGCAGGTGCCGGACGACGGCAAGCCGGGCCAGAACGCACTTGACGACGGCAATGCCAAGCTCGTCGATGCCATGGCAGAAGCTGCGCGCTTCTACCGGGATCAGCTCAAGCACGCCCCCGAAGCAATCGACTACCTCAAGCGCCGCGGCCTCTCCGGCGAGGTTGCCGCCCGCTTCGGCATCGGCTTCTCTCCCGATGAGTGGCAGGCACTCCAGCGCGTGTTTCCCGACTATCAGAGCAAGCACCTGGCTGAAGCCGGACTGGTCATCGACAACGACCAGGGCCGGCGCTACGACCGCTTCCGCCACCGGATCATGTTTCCGATCCACGACCGGCGGGGCCGCATCATCGCCTTTGGCGGCCGCGTGCTCGACAGCGGCGAACCCAAGTACCTCAACTCGCCGGAAACGCCGCTGTTCGAGAAAGGACGCGAACTCTACGGCCTGTACCTGGCGCAGAAGGCCATCCGGGACGCCAGCTTCGCCCTTGTCGTCGAAGGCTACATGGACGTTGTTGCGCTTGCCCAGTTCGGCGTAGACAACGCGGTCGCCACCCTTGGCACCGCAACCACGCCCCACCACATCACCACCCTGCTGCGTCACACCGACCGCATCGTATTCTGCTTCGACGGCGACGCCGCAGGCCGCCGGGCCGCATGGCGCGCGCTCGAGAACGCACTCGAAGTGCTGCGCGACGACACCACGCTCGCTTTCCTGTTTCTGCCTGCCGAACACGACCCCGACTCCTTCGTGCGCAAGGAGGGCGCAGATGCCTTCCGCAAGGCCGCCGCGGGCGCATCGCCACTGGCCAGCGTACTGCTGCAGGAACTCAAGGAGCGCTGCGAACTGGACACCGCAGAGGGACGCGCGCGCCTGATCCATGAATCGCGCCCGCTCGTTACCCGCATTGGCGCACCGATGCTGCGCCTTCAGGTCATCAAGTCGATTGCCGAAGCCGCCGAGATGACGCAGACCGAGGTTGAGCTTGCGTTCGGATTCAAGCCGGCTGCACCACCGCGACAGAGCTTCCAGAAGCAGGACTTCAAGCGCGGACCGCGCCGGACCGAGCCGCTTCGCCCACAAGGCCGACGCAAGCCGCCGTCGACCATCGGCACCCTGCTGCGCCTCATCCTGCAACACCCCGAGCGCGCGGCACGACTGCCGATCGACCTCATCCCGGACGACTCCGCCGAGGGACGCGCAATGATCGCCATCATTGACCTTGTCAGCCTCGGCGAACCCATCCCGGCCGGCGGACTTGGCGCTCTGATCGAACGGTTTCGCGACACACCGCACGGCGACACGCTGGCCAGACTGGGAACGGAACAGGACGAATCGGAGTTCGAAGAGTCCGTTGTCGAAACCCTGTTCGAGGACACCTTGCGCAAGCTGCAAGGCGACGCAATTGCCCGCGAGATCACCGAACTGCTGGAACTGTCGAAGCAGGGAGCGCTCTCAGCGGGTGATCGACACCGCCTGTCTGAACTTCTGCTGGAAAAACGGAACCTTGCCAGCGCAGGCAAAGTCTCAGATCTATAGTATAATTTTCGGTTTACCCATTTATTTCGCCCTGATTCGAGGAGTGCCATGGCACGCGAGAAAGCCAAGGATACGCGCAAGGACAGCCCGAAAGGTCGCACTGCCAAGGCCAAGGCCAAGGACAAGCTCGCGCTGATCATCGAAAGCCCGGAAATTGCGCCGCTTGATGCCGAGGTCCGTCGCACGCGACTGAAGACACTGATTACCCTCGGCAAAGAGCGTGGCTATCTCACCTACGCCGAGATCAGCGACCACCTTCCTGACGATGTAGCCGATGCCGAGCAGATCGAAGGCATCATTGCAACGTTCAACAACATGGGCATTCAGGTCTACGACGCAGCCCCCGCTGCCGAAGACCTGCTCATGTCGGACAACGTCGCCTCCACGGTGGACGAGGACGTCGCCGAGGAAGAAGCCGAGCAGGCACTGTCGACCGTCGACTCCGAATTCGGCCGCACGACCGACCCTGTGCGCATGTACATGCGTGAAATGGGCACCGTCGAGCTGCTGACGCGTGAGGGCGAAATCGAGATCGCCAAGCGTATCGAGGACGGCCTCAAGCACATGGTTCTGGCCATTGCTGCGTGCCCGACCACCATCGCCGAAATGATCGACATTGCCGACAAGGTGATCCGCGAGGAGATGCGTATCGATGAAATCGTCGATGCCGTGATCGACCCGAACGCGCCGACCGCCGAAGAAACCGCCGCAGCGGCAGCCGAGGCAGCTGAAGAAAGCGCCGACAGCGACAGCGACGATTCGGACGACAACGACAACGACGACGACAGCGACGACGACAGCGACGGCGACAGCGAAGGCGCAGCCAATGCAGCGTCGCTGCTGCAGCTGAAGACCGATGCGCTGGCCCGCTTCGAAGCCATCCGCGGCCACTACGAGCAGATGATGAAGGTGCTCGCGGACAAAGGCTCGCAGGACAAGGCTTACCTTGAGTACCAGCAGCTGATCTCTGAGGAACTGATCAACATCCGCTTTACCGCGAAGTCGATCGAGCGTCTGTGTGACTCCGTTCGCCGCATGGTTGAGCAGGTGCGTGGCCACGAGCGTCACATTCTGCAGCTGTGCGTCAATCGCGCAGGCATGCCGCGTCAGCACTTCATCAAGATCTTCCCTGGTCACGAAACCGACTCCGACTGGATCGACAGCGAGCTCGCCTCGAACAAGAACTATGTCGACGCCCTGTCGCGCGTACATCCGGCGATCACCGAAGAACAGGCGAAGCTGCTCGACCTGCAGGACAAGATCGGCATCCCGCTGAAGGAGCTGAAGGACATCAACCGTCAGATGTCCACCGGCGAAGCGAAGATGCGCCGCGCCAAGCGCGAGATGACCGAAGCCAACCTGCGCCTCGTGATCTCGATCGCCAAGAAGTACACCAACCGCGGCCTGCAGTTCCTCGACCTCATTCAGGAAGGCAACATCGGCCTGATGAAGGCGGTCGACAAGTTCGAATACCGTCGCGGTTACAAGTTCTCGACCTACGCCACCTGGTGGATTCGTCAGGCCATCACGCGTTCGATCGCCGACCAGGCACGCACCATCCGTATCCCGGTGCACATGATCGAAACGATCAACAAGATGAACCGCATCAGCCGTCAGATCCTTCAGGAAACCGGTGCCGAGCCTGATCCGGCAACGCTGGCCGAAAAGATGGAGATGCCGGAAGACAAGATCCGCAAGATCATGAAGATCTCCAAGGAGCCGATCTCCATGGAGACGCCGATCGGCGACGACGACGACTCGCACCTTGGCGACTTCATCGAGGACACCGCAACCCTGGCGCCTGCCGAAGCTGCGATGTACTCGGGTCTGCGTGATGCCACCGGTGAAGTGCTCGACTCCCTGACCCAGCGCGAAGCCAAAGTGCTGCGCATGCGTTTCGGCATCGAGATGAACACCGACCACACGCTGGAAGAAGTCGGCAAGCAGTTCGACGTCACCCGCGAGCGTATCCGTCAGATAGAAGCGAAGGCCCTTCGCAAGCTGCGTCACCCGAGCCGTTCGGAGAAGCTGCGCAGCTTCCTCGACAGCGACGCGTAACACGCTATCGCCTGTCAGGCACCCCTGACAGGTAAAAGGGCCTCTAGCTCATGCCTGGTTAGAGCAGCGGACTCATAATCCGTTGGTGCTGGGTTCGACTCCCAGGGGGCCCACCATAGAATCAAGGGGTTAGAGATCATTTCTCTAACCCCTTTTCTTTTTTGCAGCATTCTTGCTGCAATAGAACCGTTGCTGGCGATACCTGCCCTCGCACGAACAAGGCGGAAGATGGCAGGATCACGGGTCGGACCGCACGAGTCATCGCAATCAGGCCTTCAACGCCGGCTGAATCGCGCTTCCCTGGCTCTGGCTTACTTTCACTCGCACAGGAGATCTGGAGATGTCGGCATGAGGACCAACCTGCAAGTGCCCTTTGCTGAGAAGGACGAGGCCAAACAACTCGGCGCGCGCTGGGATCCGAAAGGTCGCGTGTGGTACGTCAAGGACGCAGCCGACCTGACGCCTTTTGCGCGATGGCTCACGACCTCCGCACAACAGTCGAAGCCTGCCTCTGGCGCGAAGCCAGCTGCCCGTGGCCACACGCAGTCCTTCCCTGAACACAACACCGGCGCCGGTTTTTTCGTGCTGGCGTGCGACTGCCTTCCATGGGAAGGGTGCGCGAAGTGCCAGGAAGTGGTGAAGAACCACGGCTGGGGCGCGTGACGCCAGCCTCACCGCAGCCTTGAGGAACGAAGCGCGCCAGTGGCGGAGCGTGGCGCAACCGGCATCAACCGCCAGCGCATGCGCCAGGCCACAGCCATCTGTCGTTCAAGGGCACACGGGATGTCCGGCTTTCAGGGCGCGGCCCCGCTTTCTCCGACAGCGAAAAAACCGGCACCCGGCACCGGACGACCCAGCAGATAGCCTTGCAACTCGTCACACCCGAGTTCCACGAGCTGATTGCGCTGCGCCTCCATTTCAACGCCTTCGGCAATCACCCGCATCCCCAGGCTGTGCGCAACCGCGATGATGGCGGACACAATCGCAACCGCGCTCTTGCCTGTCAGCATGGCGCGCACGAAGGTCTGATCGACCTTCAGCGTGTCGATAGGGAAGTGCTGTATGTACGCAAAACTCGAATAACCGGTACCGAAGTCGTCCAGCGCAATCGTGACCCCGAGCCCCTTCAGACGCCTGAGCATTTCTTCCGCCTGATCCACCTTGCCCATCAGCATGCTTTCAGTGAGTTCCAACTCCAGCAGCGCAGGATCGAGGCGCGTCTCTTCGAGAATGGCCGCCACCCTCTCTGGCAGGTTTGCAGAACGAAACTGCCGTGCCGAGACGTTGACCGCCACGCGCAATGGCCTGCCCTCAACCTTCCAGGCCAGCGCCTGCTCGCAGGCCGTCCGCAACACCCATTCGCCGATCCGCTCGATCAGACCGAGGTCCTCCGCCAGCGGAATGAAGCGTGCGGGCGAAATTGCGCCAAGCTCGGGGTGCGTCCAGCGCAACAAGGCCTCCGCGGCAATGACCTGGCCCGTGGTAGCACTTACCTGCGGCTGGTAGGCCACTGACAGCTCGCCGTTCCCCAGCGCGTGGCGCAGCGCCTGCTCGAGCATCAGCCGGTCCTGCACCTGCTCATTCATCTCCGAGGTAAAGAAACGTATGGCATCGCGCCCGGCCGCCTTGGCCTGATACATCGCGATGTCAGCACGCTTTAGCAGCGTCTCGTCCTCATCGCCATCGCGCGGAAAGAGACTGACTCCGATGCTGGTCGTGACAAAGAACTGCCGACCTTCGATTTCGACCGGCGCGGTCAGAATCTGCTGCAGCCGGCACAGCACGGCATAGGCCTGCTCCTCGCCATCAAGATCAGGAAGCAGCACAACGAACTCGTCTCCGCCCTGACGGGCGGCAGTATCGCCATCACGAAGCACGCTCCGCAAACGTTGCGCGACTTCGCACAGCAGCCGATCGCCAGTGCGATGACCGAGATCGTCATTGATGCGTTTGAAATGATCGAGATCGAGATAGGCCACCGCCAGCACGCGCTGATGCCGCTTTGCGGTGATGATCGCCTGCTCGAGCCGGTCATCGAGCAGTGAGCGGTTGGGCAGGCCGGTCAAGGGATCGAAATGCGCCTGATGCTCGAGTTGCTGCAGATAGCGTATGCGCTCAGTGACATCCTTGATCACCAGCACCACGCAGTCGCTATCCTCCCCTCGAACCGGTTCAACCGCGCATTCGGACCAGAAACTCGCCCCGTCGGCCCCGACCCCTTCGAGTTCGAGCACCGACTCGCGCAGGGAACCGAGCGCGCCCTCCAGCGCCGCGACGCCACCCCGATCGAGAACGCCAAGCACGTCCGACGTGCACCCGATGAGTTGCTCCCGCGACATCGCCAGGATCTTCTCGGCGGCCGGATTGACATCGCGAATCACGAAAGCACCGTCTTCGGCATGCAGGATGAGCACGCCGTCACGTGTCGTCTCGATCGCACGCTCGCGCAGGATCAGCGCACGTTCTGCGGTCTTGCGCGCCACCTCGCTGCGCAGGCTCATCAGACCGTAGCCAAGATCCTCCGCCAGCTCCTTGAGCAGTGCGACACCACCGCGATCGAGGTCGCGAACGCTGCTTGCGCCGATGGACAGCACGCCCAGCAGGCGCTCTCCTCCGTGCAGCGGAAAGGCAATCATGGCCTCGCATCCATCCTGCACCGCGGCATCCCTCAACACCGGATCGAAGTCCTCGCCGGAGGTCAGATGCACCGGCTCGCCCGCCTGCAACGCACTCAACGCTGGCGCCTGTATCTGGCCCTCGCCCGCATCCAGCACCGCGCACAGACGCCGCGCTTCGCCTTCCGACGCAACACGCCTGAGTCTGCCGTCGGCCTCCACACAGTCGATCATGGCCAGCCGGAACCCACCTGTATGCACCAGAATGCGACAGATAGCAGAGACCAGGGCCGACTCATCCTCGGAATGAACGAGCGCCTCGTTCCCTCTGCTCAGGGTACGGAGCGTGCGCTGCAAACGCAGCATCGGCCGCATCACCATGCGTTCTATGGTGCCTTTCAGGCCGACCATCAGAAAGATGGCCATCAGCACCATGACCACGCCAACGGCGTAGCGCAGCCGCACCGCGCTGCGGCCAAACTCCTCGACGTAGCCACTGGCGCCCACGACCCAGTCCAGCGACTCGCTGTGCTCGAACGCCACCAGTTTGCTGCGGGGTTCGGTTTCGCCACGCTCCAGGTTCTGCCAGTCGTAGGCGATCACACCCTGCTGACTTGCCAGCATGTTCGAGACAAGTTGCTCGCCGACTTCATTGAGCGGAGACCGTGGGTCATCGTCCTTCTGAAGCGGGTGGGAGATGAAGCGGCCGTAACTGGGCCCCGGATTGGCATCGACGACGTAGAGATAACCGCTATCTCCGATGACAAACGTCCGCAGCCGCTCACGCAAGGGTTTCAGGGCGCGGTTGAGATCCACCCCGACCGCCATCGCGCCAACCAGCCGCCCCCCCCCATCACGCGCAGGAAGCACCTCAAGCAGATAGTGTCGATCCCGGATCATGACCCGACCACGCCAGCGCTGCCCGGCTTCGAGCAAACTGACGGATGCGGGCTCAAGTTGGAGAACCGGCGCAACCACGTCATCCCCCCACTGCGTCGAGGCGATGACGCGAAACCCGTCGCGTTCGCGAGAGAGCACGGCCGCGAGCGTGCCGCGCAGATCACCGCCATAGCGCGCCAGCTCGGCAGACCGCTCACTCACCGGCACACCGTCGATGAAGAACTCCGGCGCACTGCCTGCCTGCGGCGCCCCCGAGTAGGCGCCCCCAAAGCGCAAGGCCATCGCATCGGCAAGCTGGGTAAGGCCATTCCCGAGCGTGGCGAACTGCGTCTCGACGAGATCGTGCGCCAGGCGGCTCAGAGCCTTGAGCTGCCGCTCGGCCTCGGCGCCGGACTGCCGCACCAGATAGCGGTCTCCCATGACGAGAACCGGCAGCATGACGATACCGACGATCACGATGACGATCGCCAGCAACTTGCCACGGAGTCCTTGATGCGAGGTCTGAACCATTAAGTATCCACTCATTTACCGCTTTGCACCGCATCTTACCCATTTTGGGGCGTCGGCAGCGACGCAAGAAAGGCTTATTCCTCCTCAAAGACCATGATTGCAACAGTGCCGGGCGCGCCACACGACCAGCGAGTGCGGTAAGCTCGGGCGCCAACCCGAATTTTCCCGTTCAGATCCATGTCTTCCGAGTTCGAGCTGATTCACCGCCACTTCACCCGCCCCACGGCGCATACCGACCTTGCCGTCGGCGATGATGCGGCACTGATGCGCCCGCGCCCGGGCATGCAACTGGCGGTATCGACCGACATGCTGGTGGCCGGCACGCATTTCTTTCCCGACACCGATCCGCACGATCTTGGCTGGAAGACGCTTGCGGTGAACCTGTCCGACCTCGCCGCCATGGGTGCTGAGCCGCGTTGGGCCTTTCTTGGCCTGACCCTGCCGGGCGCCGACGAAGCCTGGCTCGCGGCGTTTTCGGCGGGTCTGTTCGCCTGCGCATCGCGCTACGGCGTTGATCTTGCCGGCGGCGATACCACACGCGGCCCGCTCACACTGAGCATCACCATCCTTGGCGAACTCCCTGCGGGCAAGGCCATCACGCGGGCTGGCGGTCACACCGGTGACGATATCTGGGTCTCCGGGCAGCCCGGACTGGCCGCACTCGGCCTCGCAGCCCTGCAACACAGGATAGACCTTGGCCCGACGGGACGTGAGCACTGCATTCGCGCCCTGCAGCACCCCACCCCCCGGGTCGAACTCGGCCTGGCGCTGCGCGGCATCGCCAACGCCATGCTCGATGTCTCGGATGGCCTGCTGGGCGATCTCGGCCATATCCTCGAGCGTTCGGACTGTGGCGCCGAAATCGACATTGCCCTGCTCCCCCTGGCCGAACTGCGTGCGACGGGGGCCGACGAGGCTCAGGCGCGGCGTGCGCTGCTCGCCGGTGGCGACGATTACGAACTGCTGTTCTGCGCCCCCGCCGATCGCCGTGACACCGTACTCAAGATCGCGCATGAGCAGGGCATTGCCTTGCACCGCATTGGCCGCCTCACCGGCCACCCCCGCCAGTTGATGCTGCGCGAGACCGACGGCCGCCTGCTTTATCCCATGCTTTCCGGATACGACCACTTTGCCTGAAACACGCCCCACCACGCGCTTGCTGCTGAGCCACCCGGCCCATTTCATTTCACTCGGATTCGGCTCGGGGCTCTCGCCCAAGGCCCCGGGCACGGCCGGCACACTGCTGGCATGGCTGCTCTATCCCTTGCTGCGCACGCCGCTGTCGGAAGCGACCTTCCTCGCGCTGGTGTGCGCGCTCTTCGTTGCCGGCATTCTCGCAGCCGAGCGCACCGGACGCGCGCTCGGCGCCTCCGATCACGGCGCCATCGTCTGGGACGAAATGGTCGCGATGTGGCTCGTCCTCGCCTTCACACCCGCAAGCCTGATCTGGCAGGCCGTTGCAGTGGCGCTGTTCCGCCTGTTCGACATCACCAAGCCACCGCCCATCCGCTGGGCCGACAGCCGGGTCAAGGGCGGTTTCGGGGTCATGCTCGACGACCTTCTTGCCGCGGGCTACACCCTGCTCTCGCTTGCCGTACTCGTTGCCATTTTCGGCGCCTGAACCCATGGACAACACGCTAGAACACCTCTCGGCCCGCGTCGGCGAGGCCCTGACCCGCAAGGGCTGGATGCTTGGCACCGCAGAATCCTGCACTGGCGGCTGGATTGCCGAGGTCGTCACCGCCACGGCGGGCAGCTCGACCTGGTTCGACCGCGGCTTCATCACCTACTCGAACGCGGCAAAGATCGACATGCTCGACGTCGGCACCGGGACGCTCGCCGCGCATGGCGCAGTGAGTGAGGCCACGGTTGCGGAGATGGCTGCGGGCGCCCTGAAGCACAGCCTTGCCAGTATTACCGTCGCGGTCTCAGGCATTGCCGGGCCCGGTGGCGGCAGTGCGGCGAAGCCGGTGGGCACGGTTTGCATCGCCACTGCGCTGCGCTGGGGCGATGTCTTCCCCACCACCCGCCACTTCGACGGCGACCGCGAAGCCGTGCGACGGCAGACCGTCATCGCCGCACTTGAAGAGGTCCTTCGCCTTACCGATTCGGACAGCAGCATCTCAGCAAGCTCTGTGCCATAATTCGCGTCTCACTCAGGAAGGACCACTCATGGACGACAACAAGGCCAAGGCGCTTGCCGCCGCGCTCTCTCAAATCGAGAAGCAATTCGGCAAGGGCTCGATCATGCGGATGGGCGACGGCAGTATCGAGCGCGACATCCAGACCGTCTCCACCGGCTCGCTCGGGCTGGACATTGCCCTCGGCCTGGGCGGCCTGCCGCGTGGCCGTGTAGTCGAGATCTACGGTCCGGAATCGTCCGGCAAGACCACGCTGACCCTCCAGGTCATCGCCGAAATGCAGAAGCTCGGCGGCACCGCATCCTTTATCGACGCCGAGCATGCGCTCGACGTGGGCTACGCCGAGAAACTCGGCGTCAACATTGACGACCTGCTGATTTCCCAGCCCGACACCGGTGAGCAGGCGCTCGAAATCGCCGACATGCTGGTGCGTTCGGGCGGCGTGGATATCGTCGTCATCGACTCCGTTGCCGCACTGACCCCGAAAGCCGAAATCGAAGGCGAGATGGGCGACCAGCTGCCGGGCCTCCAGGCACGACTGATGTCGCAGGCTCTGCGCAAACTGACCGCCAACATCAAGCGCACGAACACGCTCGTGATCTTCATCAACCAGATCCGGATGAAGATCGGCGTCATGTTCGGCAGCCCCGAAACCACCACCGGTGGTAACGCGCTCAAGTTCTACGCTTCGGTCCGCATGGATATCCGGCGTACCGGTGCGATCAAGAAGGGCGACGAAGTCGTTGGCTCGGAAACGCGTGTCAAGGTCGTCAAGAACAAGGTCGCGCCGCCGTTCAAGGAAGCGCACTTCGACATTCTCTACGGAGAAGGCATCTCCCGCGAAGGCGAGATCATCGACCTCGGCGTGACTTACAAGATCGTCGACAAGTCCGGCGCCTGGTATTCGTACAACGGCGACAAAATCGGCCAAGGCAAGGACAACTCACGCGAGTTTCTGCGCGCAAACCCGGCGCTGGCTCGTGAAATCGAGAACAAGGTTCGCGCAGCGGTCGGACTCGGCGAAATGGCCGCGCTCGGTGGCGCGGCACCCGTCGCTTCCGAAGCCTGATCTCCGCCCCGTCCGGACGCTGACCCCTGATGGGCGAGCCGAGTCTGCGCGAACGCGCGCTGCGCCATCTCGCCCGTCGGGATCACTCGCGGGTGGAGCTTGCGCGCAAGCTGTCTCCATATGGCAGCGCCGAGGAGATCGAAGCCGTACTGGTTCGCATGAGCGAACTCGAACTGCTCTCCGACACCCGTTTTGCCGAAGCGTGGGTTCGCAGCAAGGCTGCCCGGTTTGGCAGCCAGCGGCTGCGCCACGAGCTCGCGAGACGTGGCGTATCGAAGGACTTGATCGACGAGGCCATCGAGAGCGAATGTGTGGAATCCGAACTCGACCGGGCTCGTGCAGTGTGGCAGTCTAGATTTGGCCTCGCACCTGACGATCGCCGCGAATGGGCGCGCCAGGCGCGTTTCCTGCAAACCCGTGGTTTTTCCACTGACGTGATCTGCAAACTGTTGAAAGAAGCCCCCGATGAGTCTGCTTAAGGTCACCGGCCTGCAAAAGCGCTACAAGGCGCGCACAGTCGTCCATGACGTCTCGTTCGAGGTTGGCTCGGGCGAAGTGGTCGGCTTGCTGGGCCCCAATGGCGCAGGCAAGACAACCTGCTTCTACATGATCGTGGGCTTGGTGCGCGCCGACGGCGGCGAGATCACGCTCGACGACGCACGCCTGACCGATCTGCCGATCCACGCTCGCGCACGCCTGGGGCTGTCGTATCTGCCGCAGGAAATGAGCGTGTTCCGCAAGCTCACGGTCGCCGAGAACATTCGTGCAGTACTCGAGCTCCGCGGACTGCCGGTGGCGCAGATCGACGAACGCCTGGAAGAGTTGCTCGAAGAACTTGGCATTGCGCACCTGCGCGACAACACCGCCATCTCGCTGTCAGGCGGAGAACGCAGACGGTGCGAGATTGCACGTGCGCTTGCCACCGACCCGCGCCTCATCCTCCTGGACGAGCCTTTCGCAGGGGTCGACCCGATCGCCGTACTCGACATCCAGAAGATCATCCGCTTCCTGAAGGAGCGCAACATAGGCGTGCTGATCACCGACCACAACGTGCGCGAAACGCTCGGCATCTGTGACCGCGCAACCATCATTACCGACGGCCGCGTGCTTGCCAGCGGCAAGCCGCCCGAAATCATCGCCAACGAACAAGTGCGCCAGGTCTACCTCGGCGAGCACTTCCGTCTCTGATTCCGGCACGCCCCGACTGGCATCATGAAACCAACCCTTCAGCTCAAGCTCTCGCAGCACCTGACGCTCACCCCGCAGCTGCAGCAGTCCATCAAACTGCTGCAGCTCTCTACGCTCGAGCTCAACCAGGAAATCGAACGCTTTCTGCTGGAAAACCCGATGCTCGAGCGTGAGGACGGCGACGGCAGCGACTTCGCACCGTCCGCGGTCGGCAACGATGCGCAGCCCGCAACCGAGACCCCGCGCGAGACCAGCGCCGAGACCAACCAGGAAGCCGAGCCCCGCAACGAGAACGAATCGGCCGACTTTGACGAAGGCATGGACTGGTCGGGCACCGGCAGCGGCGCCAGCAGCAAGAGCGACGACGACGAGGACAGCGACTTCCAGGAATTCCAGGCCGCAGGCACCTCGCTGCGCGACTATCTCGATCAGCAGGTTGCCCTGTCCCCGCTGACGGACCGTGACCGCATGCTGGTGCGCTTCATCATCGAAGCGCTCGATAGCGACGGCTACCTGCACCAGGAGCTCGAGGACCTGCTCGAACTGCTCCCGCCCGAACTCGACTACGACCTCGACGACCTCGCGATTGCCCTGCGGCACGTGCAGCAGCTCGAACCGGCGGGCATTGGCGCACGCACCCCCCAGGAGTGCCTCGGCCTGCAGCTGCGCGCCATGCCGGCAGGCAGCTGCCGCGACCTGGCGCTGGTCATCGTCGAACAGCACCTCGAGCTGCTGGCCGAACGCAACTTTGCGAAGCTCAAGCGCCTCACCGGGTGCGACGACGACGCCCTGCGCGATGCCCAGGCGCTGGTGTGCCGGCTCGACCCGCATCCGGGGTCGCAGCATTCCAACGAAGAAACCCGCTACGTCCTGCCCGATGTCGTGGTGCGCAAGATCCGCAACCGGTGGACGGTGTCGCTCAACGCCGAAGCCATGCCGCGCCTGCGCATCAACCAGCTCTACGCCAGCCTGCTGCAGCAGAACCGGGGCCAGGGCGGCGGTCTGACCGGCCAGCTGCAGGAAGCACGCTGGCTGATCAAGAACGTACAACAGCGCTTTGATACCATTTTGCGTGTATCTCAGGCCATCGTTGACCAGCAGCGACAGTTCTTCGATCATGGCGAGGTGGCAATGCGTCCATTGACCCTCAGGGAGATCGCGGACCAGCTCGAGCTGCATGAATCAACCGTATCGCGCGTCACCACTCAGAAGTACATGGCGACGCCGCGCGGCGTATTCGAACTCAAGTATTTTTTTGGCAGTCACGTTGCCACCGACACCGGTGGTGCGGCTTCTTCCACAGCGATTCGTGCCTTGATTCGCCAGCTGGTGGACGCCGAAGACAGAAAGAAACCCCTGTCCGACGCAAAGATTGCCGATCTGTTGGGCCAGCAGGGTATCGTGGTCGCGCGGCGCACAATCGCCAAATACCGCGAATCACTCAATATCCCGCCGGTCAGTCTGCGTAAAACGCTTTGATACCAAGAGGAGTTAACATGAATCTCAACATCACCGGACACCACGTTGAAGTGACACCGGCCATCCGCGAGTACGTCTCCGGCAAGCTTGACCGCGTGATCCGTCACTTCGACAACGTTACCAGCGTGAACGTGATCCTTTCCGTTGAGAAACTCGACCAGAAGGCTGAAGTCACCGTGCACGTGCGCGGCAAGGACATTCACGTCGAAAGCGCCGACGCCGACCTCTACGCTGCCATCGATGCGATGACCGACAAGCTCGATCGCCAGGTGCTCAAGTACAAGCAGAAGAGCACCGATCACCACCACGACTCGCACAAGCACCAGACTCCCGAGGCGTGATTTTTCACCAGGCCTTTCGGACCCGGGTGAAGTTATAATCCGCCGCTCAATTTGGCGGTCCGGCTTTGCCCGGGCCTGAGAGACCTTTCAGCGTGGCGTCCGCTCCGGCGGCGTTGCGTGAGCCCCAAAGCGCATGAGCCTCATCTCCCAACTCCTGCCACTTTCGAACGTGGTTGCCGACCTCGACGCCAGCAGCAAGAAGCGCGTCTTCGAACAGGCCGGCCTGTTGTTCGAAAACAATCAGGGCATCGCCCGCAGCATGGTGTTCGACAGCCTGTTTGCGCGCGAACGCCTTGGATCGACCGGCCTCGGCCAGGGCATTGCCATTCCCCACGGCCGCATCAAGGGCCTGAAGGACGCAGCCGGCGCGTTTCTACGTCTCGAAGCCCCGGTGCAGTTCGATGCGCCCGATGGTCGTCCGGTGAACATGCTGTTTGTCCTGCTGGTACCCGAACAGGCCAACGAAACCCACCTTCAGCTGTTGTCGGAGCTGGCGCAGATGTTCAGCGATCGCAGCTTCCGCGAACAGCTGCAGGCCGCACCCGACGCACAGGCGCTACACACCCTGTTCAACGACTGGGGTACCGATGCGACAAACGAGCCTCTCGCAGCTGTATGAGGACAACCGCGAACGTCTGCAGCTGACCCATGTCAGCGGCAGTATCGACGCGGTTCTCTCTGTTGCCGAAGAGCGCATCTGGCCAGCCGACCTGATTGGCCACCTCAACCTGATTCACCCTACCCGCCTGCAGATCCTCGGCGCAGCCGAGCTGGCCTGGGCGCAGCGGCAGTCACGTGACAAGGTCGCGCACCACCTCAACGACATCCTGTCTGCACATCCGCCCGCCTTCATCCTGGCCGACGGCTGCGAAGTGCCCAACATCGTCCATGGCGTCTGTGCGGCGCACAACGTCGGGCTGTTCACCACACCGCAGCCGGCTGCCGGGGTCATCGACCAGTTGCGCCTATACCTGTCGCGGCAGCTCGCTGAAAAGGTGTCGCTGCACGGCGTGTTCATGGACGTGCTCGGACTCGGCGTGTTCATTACCGGCAACTCCGGCGCGGGCAAATCCGAGCTTGCGCTGGAGCTGATCTCGCGCGGTCACGGCCTGGTTGCCGACGATATCGTCGAATTCTCGCGGATCGCACCCAGCGTGCTCGAGGGCCGTTGCCCCGAACTGCTGCAGGACTTCATCGAGGTGCGCGGACTCGGCATTCTCAACATCCGCACCATCTTTGGCGAAACCGCCTGCCGCCGCAAGATGCGCCTGCGGCTGATCTGTCACCTCGAACGTCGCCAGCCCGGCCAGGACGACCCAAGCCGGCTGCCCATGCAGCGCGAGCATCAGAACATCCTCGGCGACGCGATTCCCCGTGTCACCCTGCCGGTTGCCGCCGGTCGCAACCTTGCGGTCCTGCTCGAGGCCGCGGTGCGCTCGACCATTCTGCAGCTGCGAGGAGTGGACTCCACCCAGGAGTTCATCGAGCGCCAGATCAAACTGCTCGAAGCCGACCAGCCGGACGGCACCGCCTCCGACCGCCCCGGCTAAGGGCAACCCCTCTTGCGCCGCGATGTTTTTTCGGGCACTGCGCTTGCCGCAGTGCCGCATCGACTGCTACCCTCAGCCCCTTTACCGCAGTGCCCTCGCACAAAGCCAAAGCCATGACCGCCGCAAGCCCGGATTATCTGGAACGTATCCTCAACGCCCAGGTGTACGACGTCGCCATCGAGACACCGCTGGATTTCGCCAGCAATCTCTCCGCCCGAATTCACAATCAAGTGTATTTCAAGCGCGAAGACATGCAGCCGGTGTTCAGCTTCAAGCTGCGCGGTGCGTACAACAAGATGGTCAAGCTGTCGCCGCAGGCCCTGCAGCGTGGGGTCATCTGTGCCTCGGCGGGCAATCATGCCCAGGGTGTGGCGCTGTCGGCGAACAAGCTCGGGGTCCGTGCGGTCATCGTCATGCCCAGCACCACGCCGCAGATCAAGATCGACGCGGTCAAGGCCAGGGGCGGTGAAGTCGTGCTGGTGGGCGAGTCCTACTCCGACGCCTACGCCCACGCGCTTGAACTGGAGAAGGCCGAGAAGCTTACCTTCGTCCATCCTTTCGACGATCCGGATGTAATCGCGGGCCAGGGCACCATCGGCATGGAAATCCTGCGAGCCCACCCGCAGCCCATCCATGCAGTGTTCTGCTGCGTGGGCGGCGGCGGCCTGATTTCCGGTGTCGCAGCCTACATCAAGCGTTTGCGCCCGGAGACCCGGATCATTGGTGTCGAAGCGGTCGACGCCGACGCAATGACGCGCTCGCTGGCCGCAGGCAGACGGGTCGCGCTCGATCAGGTGGGCATCTTTGCCGATGGCGCTGCCGTCAAGGAAGTGGGCCGCGAAACCTTCCGCCTGTGTCAGCAGTACGTCGACGAGATGATCCTGGTCGATAACGACGCGATCTGTGCCGCGATCAAGGACGTGTTCGAGGACACCCGCTCGATTCTCGAGCCCGCCGGCGCGCTTGCGGTTGCGGGCGCCAAGGAATACGCGCGCCGCAACAAGCTGCGCGACAAGCACCTGGTCGCGATCGCCTCCGGCGCCAACATGAACTTCGACCGTCTGCGCTTCGTGGCCGAACGTGCAGAGCTTGGCGAACAGCGCGAAGCAGTGCTCGCGGTCACCATTCCCGAACACGCAGGCTCCTTCCGCAAGTTCTGCAGCCTGCTCGGCAATCGCAACATCACCGAGTTCAACTACCGTTATGCGGACACCGAGAAGGCTCACATCTTTGTCGGCGTGACCGTACATAACCGCAACGAAGCCACGCGACTGGTGGAAATGCTGGCCCGTCACGATCTGCCGGCAGTCGACCTGACCGACGACGAACTGGCCAAGACCCACGTTCGCTACATGGTGGGCGGGCGCGCGCCGCAGGCAACGAACGAAGTGATCTACCGCTTCACCTTCCCCGAGCGCCCGGGCGCCCTGATCAACTTCCTTTCCAATCTGCGTTCGGACTGGAACATCAGCCTTTTTCACTATCGCAACCACGGCGCCGACTTTGGCCGGGTTCTTGTCGGCATGCAGGTTCCGCCGGAAGACAACGGCGCCTTCGATGCATTTCTCGAGCGTCTCGGTTACGAGTATGTCGACGAAACGGCGAATCCGGCCTACCGCATGTTCCTGTCATGAGCATGGCAGGATGGCAGGCGCCATCCTGCCCGCACGCCCTGCACCAGGCCGGCTGCTGTCACATTCCGGTGCTTGATAACTTAGTTCTTTTGTAATAGAAATGAGCTTGCCGGAGCCGATCCGGCGACATGCGCACCCCGCCGGCGTGGCGAAGGCGCGCCCCTGCAGCGCAGTGCCATCGAGGCGCGCGGCTGCAATGAGGATACCCGTGACTTCCCCGCTCCCTCTCCAACTTGCTCGCTGGCTTCTCGTGCTCCTCGGCGCCACCCTCGCTCAGGGCCTCGCCTCCGACGCGCACGCGCATCAAAGCCGTCTTGATCGCATCATCGACGAGAAGCGCGTCCGGGTCTGCATCTGGCCAGAGTATTTCGGGATGACATACCGGGATCCGGCGACCCACGAGCTACGGGGGATCGACATCGATCTCGCGCTTGAGCTTGGCCGGGAACTGAACGTCAGCGTCGAGTTCGTCGACAGCAGCTTTCCGCGCCTGACGAAGGACTTGCTCAACGATAACTGCGACGTCGCGATGTTTGGTGTCGGGATCACGGCCGAGCGTGCGGAAGAGCTTCGGTTCACCGCCCCTTACCTTGCGAGCGACATCTATGCGGTTGCCCCGCGCAGCAGCCGGCGAATCAATCAGTGGGACGACATTGATCAGCCAGGGGTTGTCGTGGCCGTCGCCAAAGGCACGATCCATGAACGGGTCATGATCGACAAGCTTCGCCACGCCAGGCTTGCGGTACTGGGATCGCCGCACGCGCGTGAGGAGGCCGTCGAATCCGGGCGTGCCGACGTGTTCATCACCGACTACCCGTTCGGCCATCGCATGGTCGACAGGTCAGACTGGGCGCGCCTGATTTCGCCCGGCACGCCCTACCACATCACCCCTTACGCATGGGCTGTCGCACCGGGTGACGCCCCGTGGTTCAACCGGCTCGAAACCTACCTCCGTGCGATAAAGCACGATGGCCGCCTGGTACGCGCCGCGCGGCGGCACGGGCTCGAGCCCATCGTCATCACCCGCTGAGCGCGGCCGCCAGATGAACGCACGACGCCGCAGGCGCCTCGCTGACTTCGGTTTCTTTGGCCTGTTGAGCGTCTGCGCACTTTTGGCCTGGGCCGGTTTCGAGTACCACTTTTCGCGTGTTCTGGAAGACGTACGCACTGCGCACGAACAGATTTCGCAGCGCGACACCCGCCACCTGAACGCGCACATCGGACATCTGATACGGAACGTCGATCTCAACCTGAGCTCGCTGGGAAGCGCCATTGTCGACGGTGAGCGATTACCTGAATGGACGAAGCAGCTCGACTCCGTGATCCGGCACATCCCCTACCTGCGCTCGCTCTCGGTGGTCGACGCAGACGGCAGGGTCATTGCGAGCACCACCCCCGAGAATCTGGGAACCGTGCTCAGTCTCGACAGCTACCACCCCACCAATCGTGTTCCCGGAGACGTCCTCCAGATCGGCCCGCCGCACGCCGGACGCGACCTTGCCGACGCTCGACCGACAGGCGACCCACAGACGCCGACACCCGACCAGGGCTTCATCCCGATCGCACGCTCGTTCGGATCGGGAGACGCGCGCCCGCTTACGCTGCTCGCCACCCTGGAGCTCGACTACTTCAGACGCATTCTCGCCGATTTCAGGACCACGCCTGGCGATCGCATCAGCCTCTTCCGGCTCGATGGCATGCGGCTGCTCGATACCTCTGTCGCGGATACAGCGCTGCAGCAGGTCGAACAAGCGCTCGCCCTCCGCTGGCAGGGTGGCGAAACCGCCGGAATGCAGACACTGGACGGCGAACAGGGGCAACAGCTTGTAAGCTACCAGCTCAACGAGGGTCTTCCACTCGCAGTCGTCATCAACAGTGTGCTCGACGAGGCGCTCGCAGGCGCGTATGCCGAGAGCCGCAGCAGCGCACTCGTTTTCCTGCCGCTGAGCTTGCTCGGACTCGGCGGCGCGCTGGCAGCCTATCTGTACTTCCGCCGCGCAGGACAACATGAACGAAGCCTGCGCCGTCGAGCGGAAGCACGCCGCCACCTTCTCGAAAGTGCGCTCAACGCGAGCGCCACCGCCGTTGTCATCACCGGTACCGACGCGCGCATCGAGTGGGCCAATCCGGCCTTCACCGCCCTCACCGGCTTTGAACTGAGCGAGGCGATCGGACGCATGCCCAAGGAACTGGTGCGCTCCGGCCAGCAAAGCCGCGAGTTCTACGAAAGGATGTGGAACACCATTCTCTCGGGCGCGGTCTGGCGCGGGGAACTCGTAAACCGGCGCAAGGACGGCAGCCTGTATGACGAGGCGCTCACGATCACCCCCGTGCGCAATGAACTTGGCGAGCTGTCGCATTTCATTGCCATCAAGGAAGACATCACCGCCGCCCGCGCCGCGCGCAAGGATCTGCAGGCCGCCTACGCCCGGCTGCAGACCGTGGTCGACCACTTCCCCGGCGCAGTGATCATGGAAGACATGCAGGGACAGATCACGCTGCTCAACGACAGGGTCTTCGACCTCATGAATATTCCGCGCCCGCCAGGCAATCTTGCGGGCACCTCGATCCATGACCTCACCCTCGCCGCCAGCAAGCTCAGCCTGGATCCGACGACGTTTGCACAACGGCTCGACATGCTCCGCGAGCGCGCACAGACCGTCTATGGCGAAGAGCTGGCACACCGCGACGGGCGCTGGATTGAGCGTGACTTCATTCCGATCCGGAGCACGGGCAGCACTGATGCGCTGCTGGGCTTCCTGCGCGTCTATCGCGATGTGAGCGCGCGCAAGCAGCAGGAGAAGGCCCTGTGGCTGCTTGCCACCACCGACCCGCTGACGGGTGTTCGCAACCGACGCGCGTTTCTGGACAAGGTGGATGCGGAGCTGGTTCGGGTGCGCCGCTACCGCAACGACGCAACGCTGATGATGCTGGACCTCGATCACTTCAAGCGCGTCAATGACCTGCACGGCCATGCTGCGGGCGATGCCATGCTGTGCCACGTTGTAAGGCTTGCACACTCGCTGCTGCGAGCATCCGACCTCATCGGCCGCCTCGGCGGTGAGGAGTTCGCGATCCTGCTGCCGGCTACCGGTCTGCAGGGTGCGCTCGAACTGGCCGAACGCCTTCGCAGCACGCTTGAGCACACCCCACTGGTCTACCAGAACCGCGACATCGGCGCGACGACCAGCATCGGCGTCAGCCTGCTGCAGGCTGGCGACAGCAGTGCGGAGATGATTCTTGCCCGCGCCGACAGCGCGCTCTACGCCGCCAAGCACAATGGCCGCAACCGGGTGGAGCAGGCCTGAAGCCCAGGCCCCGCGGGCAGTCCCTGCTCAGGCTTCGCCGGCCCGAAACGCGCCAGCCTCAGTCAGCAGCCAGTCCATCGCCTGGTCATGGGCCTGGGGCAGCACGGAATCAACCCGCCCCAGCTCGAAACCGACCCCGACAGTGACGGTTCGCATGACCGCCAGCGTGCGGTCGAAATACCCGCCGCCATAGCCAAGGCGAAAACCCTGCACATCGAAAGCGTTGAGCGGCACCAGCACCACGTCGGGCACGACAGCCGCCCCCTCGGCAGGAAACGGAATGCCATGACGATCGGTCTTAAGCGGCATGCCGGGTTGCCAGCAGCGAAATATCAGGGGTGCGTCCTTCTCCAGAACGACCGGCAGGGCGGCGCGACGGTCCGCGTCGCCTGTCAGCCACCGCGCCACCCATTCGCGCAGGTCGGGCTCTGCGCGATACGGCCAGCAAAAGGCCAGTACGCGGGGCTGCAGCACGGCGACGAGCTCATCGAGGTGAGTTTCGAGCTGGCGGACGAGCCCGGCACGGGACGCCGGCGAAAGCGCTTCGCGGGCCGCCAGCGCATGATCGCGCAGCGCGCGTCGCCGGGTCTGGATATCGTCGGAAAGGGCGGGGAAACTGGCAGTCACTGTGATATGGTGATTCGATCTTAAACGGGGATGTTACGGGATGCACAAGGCTTCATGGGGAATGCTGTTCGCAGCATGCTTGGTATTTGCAACGGGCGCTTTCGGACAACAGGGAGAGGCGCGAATTCTCGCCGCCCGGGAGGCCATCCGCACCGGTGATCGCAACACACTGGAACGACTGGCGCAGCAACCCGACACCCATCTGCTCGACCCCTATGTCCGGTACTGGCTGCTGCTCAACAAGCTTGCCCGCCCCGACGCCCCCCCCGCAACCGAACTGGCAGATTTCCTGATGCAGGAGGCCGGCTCTGTGCTTGCCGAACGTCTGCGCGCCGACTGGCTGCGAAGACTCGCCAAGGACAGCGACTGGGCCGGTTTTCTGCGGCTCTATCCCGATCTGCAAAGCCCCGACCGCGAGATGCGCTGCCACCACTGGACCGCCAGGCTGATGAACGGGGATCGCGGCGTGCTGGCCGACGTCGCCGCACAATGGCACGACCTCACCGACGCACACAGCGCCTGCGACACCGTGTTGCGGGCTGCGATCAGCAGCGGAGACGTGAGCGCCGACGACGCATGGTGGCGCTTCAGGCGACAGGTCGAAAACCGGAATACCGGCAATGCACGCAGCACGCTTGCGTGGCTCGACGATGGCGACAGCGGCGCACTCGAACAGGCGATGAAGAGCCCTGCGCAATACCTCGACCGCCTGCCCGGCAATTTCGCCACCAATCGCGCCAGTCGTGAGCTGGCGCTGGCCGCACTGGTTCGCCTCGTCCGCGAAGACATGCCCGCTGCGCACGTGCGTCTGATCCGCCTGCAGGACCGGCTCGGCGCCGATGACCGCGCCTATGTCTATTCGGCCCTCGCGCTGCGCGCATCGTGGGCGCAGGACAGAATGGCCAGAGACTGGTTCGGCGCCGCCGGCGACATCCCGATGACGGCCGAACAGCGCGCGTGGCGCGTTCGTTCCGCACTGCGCGACAACGACTGGAAGGCAGTGCTCGGGGCAATCGAGCGGCTGAACGCCGACGAACAGCAGGAATCCGAGTGGATCTACTGGCGCGCCCGCAGCCTTGCCGGCCTCAACCGTCGTGCCGAGGCCGAAGCGCTCTATGCGCGCCTAGCAGGCGAACCGCACTTCTACGGCATGCTCGCGGGCGATGAACTCGGCCGCCCCTTTGTTGTTTCGCCTCATGCCACGGCACTGAGCGCGGAACAGCTTCGCCTCGCCGAGGACGACCCCGGTCTGCGCCGCGCCATTGCCCTGTTCCAGCTCGACATGCGGACCGAGGCCGTACGCGAGTGGAACTGGTCCTTGCGCGGACAGGACGAGGTATTCCGGCTCGCAGCCTCCCGCCTCGCCCTCAAGTACGATATTTTCGACCGCGCCATCAACACCGCCGAACTCGCCAATCCGAAAGGCGCCTTTGATCTGCGCTTTCTTACCCCGTATCGGGATCTCATCGAACCGCAGGTCCGCAGCCAGGGCCTGGACATGAACTGGGTCTACGGCCTGATGCGCCAGGAGAGCCGCTTTGTCGTCCCCGCGCGCTCGAGTTCCGGTGCACAAGGCCTGATGCAGGTGATGCCGGCCACGGGCAAGTGGGTCGCAGGCAAGATCGGCATGAGCGGCTACCATCAGGGCCTGCTGTCCGAGCCCAACACCAACGTGCAGCTCGGCACCAGCTACATGCGCCTCATCCTTGAAGATCTCGACAATCATCCGGTGCTGGCCAGTGCGGGCTACAACGCCGGGCCGGGACGCGCCAAGCGCTGGCGCGACGCGCGTCCGCTGGAAGGTGCAATCTATGTCGAAACCATTCCCTTCGACGAAACCCGCGACTATGTAAAGAAGGTCATGGCGAATACCGTGATCTATGCAGCCATGCTCGACGGCCAGCCACAGTCGCTCAAGGCGCGACTTGGCACCATTGCACCGCGGCCGGACGCACAATGACCCCATTCACATTAGTCGCTAAACTCATGCACCACGCGCCGGAGCAACAATCACGATGATTCCACAACGTGTCGTTCTGATCGGCGGTACCGGTTTTCTCGGCACCGCCATCGCCAACAGGCTGGCTGAAGCCGGCGTCAGCGTGCTGATTCCGACGCGCCGGCGCAGTCGCGCAGGGCGTGTATTGCTCCTGCCCAACGTCGAGGTGATCGAGGCCGACTGCCATGACGAGGCAACCCTTTCCAGCCTGTTTGCCGACGCCGATGCCGTGGTGAACCTCGTCGGCATCCTGCACTCGCGCAGTGCGTCGCCCTACGGGCCCGACTTTGCCCGCGCCCATGTCGAACTCCCGGAAAAGATCGTAGCCGCCTGCAAGGCAGTTGGTGTGCGACGGCTCATTCACGTCAGCGCGCTCGGCGCCGATGCCGATGGCCCCTCCGAGTACCAGCGCTCCAAGGCCGCAGGCGAACTCGCCATCCGCGCCGCCGCGCCCGAGGTCGAATGGACCATCCTGCGGCCGTCAGTCATTTTCGGCCGCGACGACAGCTTTCTGAACCTGTTCGCGAAGCTGGCCTCAGTCTTCCCCGTCCTGCCGCTTGGCGGCGCAAACGCCCGCTTTCAGCCGGTCTATGTGGAAGACGTTGCCGAGGTGGTGTGGCGCTGCCTCACCGCCCCTTCGGCCAACGGCCAGACGCTGGAACTTGCCGGGCCAAGCGTCTACACGCTGCGCCAACTGGTCGAGTACGTCTCCGCGCTGGTCGGGCACCCGCGCCCGGTCATTCCGCTTCCAGAGGGCCTCGCGATGTTTCAGGCCAGGCTGATGGAGCTCGCGCCGCAGCCCCTGATGAGCCGTGACAACGTGCGCTCGATGCGTGCTGACAACATCGCCAGCGGCGCGCCCCTGCCCTTTGGCCTGGTCCCGACCGCGATCGAGTCGGTGGTGCCGGGATGGCTGGGCAAGGCAACGCAACGCGCCCTGTATAACCCCCTGCGCCGCCACGCGCGTCGCTAATCCTTCCCTCTGACGGAGTCACTGATGAAACTGATCATCGGCAACAAGAACTACTCGTCCTGGTCCCTGCGCGCCTGGCTGGCAGCCCGTGCCGGAGGATTCACCTTCGAGGAGATCCGCATCCCGCTGTTCATTCCGGGCAGCCGTGAGCACATCCTGTCGCATTCGCCGTCGGGCAAGGTTCCCTGCCTCATCGACCATGGTTTCGTGGTCTGGGATTCGCTCGCGATTGGCGAATACCTGGCGGAGAAGAACCCCCAGCTGTGGCCGGCCGAGGTCACAGCGCGTGCCGTCGCGAGGGCGGTAAGCGCCGAAATGCATTCCGGATTTGCGCACCTGCGCGAACACATGCCGATGAACATCCGCAAGGACTACACCGGCAAGGGGCACACCCCGGAGGTCGACGCCGAGATCGCCCGCGTGGCGGCAATCTGGAACGACTGCCGTGCACGCTTCGGCAAGGATGGCCCCTACCTGTTCGGCCGCTTCAGCATTGCCGATGCGGCCTTCGCCCCGGTCTGCTACCGCTTCAAGACCTACGGCGTGAAGCCGGAAGGCGCTGCCGCGGAGTACCTGACCACCATGCTCGCCAATCCGCACATGCGTGAATGGGAGACTGCGGCACTGGCCGAAACCGAGTCCATTGCGTCAGAGGATCTCTACGGCTGATGCGTGCATTCGTTGTTGGCGGCGCAGTGCGCGACGCCCTGCTCGGACTCCCGGTAAAGGATCGCGACTGGGTCGTGGTGGGAGAAACGCCGGAAGCCATGCTTGCGCGTGGTTTCCGGCCGGTGGGCAAGGACTTCCCGGTCTTTCTGCACCCGGCCAGCAACGAGGAGTACGCCCTCGCCCGCACCGAACGCAAGAGCGGGCGGGGCTATACCGGATTCGTGTGCCATGCCTCACCTGACGTCACCCTCGAACAGGACCTGCTGCGTCGCGACCTGACCATCAACGCGATTGCGCGTGATGCAGAGGGCAAGCTGACCGACCCCTATGGCGGCGTTGCCGATCTGAATGCGAGGATCTTCCGCCACGTCAGCCCGGCGTTTGCCGAAGACCCGGTGCGCATCCTGCGCGTCGCCCGCTTTGCAGCGCGGTTCAGTGAGTTCAGCCTCGCGCCCGAGACGCTCACGCTGATGCAGAACATGGTCAGCGCGGGCGAAGTCGATCACCTCGTGCCTGAACGCGTCTGGCAGGAGCTGTCCCGCGGCCTGATGGAAGACACGCCGTCGCGGATGATCCGCATCCTGCGTGAGTGCGGCGCACTGGCGCGCATTCTGCCCGAGGTGGACGCCCTGTTCGGCGTGCCGCAACCGGAGCAGCACCACCCGGAGATCGACACCGGCGAGCACGTGCTGATGGTCATCGACGCATCGGCCCGCGGCGGGCACCCCCTTGCGGTGCGCTGGGCCTGTCTGCTGCACGATCTTGGCAAGGGCACCACTCCGGAAGCCATCCTGCCCCATCACTACGGTCATGAAGCACGTGGCGAGCACATGGCACGCGCGGTATCGGAACGCCTGAAGGCACCGACCGAGTGCCGCGACCTGGCGGTGATGGTGGCGCGCGAGCACGGCATTCTTGGCCAGATCGACATCCTGCGCGCCGAAACCGTCGTCAAGGTCATCGAACGCTGCGATGCGCTGCGACGCCCAGAGCGCTTCAGGCTGATGCTCGATGCCGCAGCCTGCGACTATCGGGGCCGGGGTGGCGAGCGTGCAGCACCGTGGCAGCCGGGCATACGCTGGCAGCAGATGCTCGACCGCATGCGCGCCATCGACGCCGGCAGGATCGCCCGCGAATGCACAAACAAAGCACAGATTCCTGAGCGCATCCATTGCGCACGCCTGGCTGCGGTCAAGGCAGTTCGTGCAGAGACTTCCGCCGCTGACTGAGCATCATCGCACGGTCACGAGTTCAGATCGCGCGCAAGATGAGCCAGGCAAGCAGGGACAGCAACACCGTCGTGGTGAAGGGGAAGTGATAAGCTTTGCCCCTGAAACGGAATGCAACATCTCCGGGCAGGTGGCCAAGACGCAGGCGCTGAGCCGTGCCGGGCTGGATCAGGCCGGTGAGAACCACGATCAGCATGACCACCACAATCCACTTGAGCATCAACCACTCCACGCAAAGATGCCGGATTAGACCCCTTCAGGGGCGAACACCGCAACCAACAGAGCCAACAAGAAATGATCACCCTCCATACCTGGGCCACGCCAAACGGTCGAAAAGTATCGATCGCGCTGGAAGAGCTCGGACTGGATTACGAAACCCGGGCAATCGACATCACCCGGAAAGACCAGTTTGCGCCTGACTTCGCTGCGCTCAACCCCAACAACAAGATTCCCGTGCTCGTCGACAGCGAAGGACCCGACGGTCATCCGTTCACGGTGATCGAGTCCGGGGCAATCCTGATCTACCTCGCCGAAAAATGTGGCCGACTGCTACCCACCGATGCGCGCGAGCGCAGCGAGGCCTTGCAGTGGCTGATGTTCCAGATGGGCAGCGTCGGGCCCATGCTTGGACAGATCCACCACTTCCTGCGCTTTGCGCCGGATGTCATCCCTTACGCAATCGACCGCTATTCGCGAGAGGGCGCGCGTATCTACGGCGTGCTCAACACCCGCCTCAAGGGCCGCGACTGGCTGGCCGGCAGCACCTACTCGATCGCAGATATTGCGACTTACCCCTGGATTGCCCGCCACGAGTGGCAAGGTATCGACCTTGCCCGATTCCCCGAGGTGCAGCGCTGGTCACAAGCCATGGCTGCACGCCCGGCAGTGCAGCGCGGCATGGAGATTCCCCAATGAATGCAGCATCACGCTTCGGCGACCTTGAAGTCCTCTGTCACAGCCCCGGGAAGGGCACGCCCCACCCCACCCCGCTGCTTTTCGTCCACGGCGCCTATACCGGCGCCTGGTGCTGGGAAGAGCATTTCCTGCCCTGGTTCGCAGCCAAGGGGTGGACAGCCTACGCAGTGTCCCTGTCAGGACATGGAAAGAGCCTGCACCACGACCACCTCGACTCACTGTCGATCGACGACTATGTCCGCGACCTGACCCAGGTGATTGAGCGCCTGCCGAGTGCGCCAGTGCTGATCGGCCATTCAATGGGTGGCATGGTGGTGCAGAAATACCTCGAACGGGCGAAAGCACCGGCAGCAGTGCTGATGGCTTCGGTACCGCCACAGGGCCTGATGGGGTCGGCTTTCGGGCTGATGTTCAAGAAGCCGCACCTGCTGGCTGACCTCAATCGCCTGATGAACGCAGGCGAGGCCCAACTGGAGAGCCTGCGCGAAGCCCTTTTCCATCAACCGATCGATGAAGCAACGCTGCGCCGCTACTACGCGCTGAGCCAGGCAGAGTCGCACCGCGCGATCTGGGACATGACCCTGTTCAACCTGCCCCAGCCTGCGCAGATGCACGACGTCCCAATGCTGATCCTCGGCGCGAGCCACGATCAGCTCATTCCGCCCGATCAGGTGCATATGACCGCCACCACCTACGGACTAACTGCCGAAATCTTTGACGATATCGGCCACGGGATGATGCTGGAACACGGCTGGGAAGGCGTCGCGAAGCGCATCGCCGAGTGGCTCGAGTCGCAATCGCTTTAAATCCCTTGGCTGACGGCGACCTGCTGCGGCAAAAAAGCCACACCCCGTGCTTTTTTTCCTCGCCAGCCGGTCGCCAAATTGTCATGATTTGCTCAAAGACGCGAACACCACGTCTTGAACATTGCACCATCGGTCCCAATCTTCGATTCAAGCCCGCCAGAAAGCGGCCGTTAATGAAATCAGGAGACCGGGATATCCGGTCACTTTGCGGAGGCCATCATGGTGATCTACATGGACATGCAAACCGGCAAGGAAATTCGGGAAGCCGGCAGGATTGACAAGGAAGTCCTTGGCACCACCAGGCGTCCTCTCCCCGAAGCAGCCCTTCAGCTGCAGGAAATTGACTTCAGTCAGCCGGCGCGCAACATGCCGCCGCCGCGCGACATCGAAGCGCTCCTGAACGCAATGAGTCGCCAGGGCGCTTGACCAGCCGAAACGCCGGGCATCCGACAGGCAGTACCCGCTCGCAGCGTATCAGAGCGTATGCAGACGGTCGCCGCGAGCGAAACCGAGCAGCGGTACGTCGATGCCCCGGCCGACGGCAAGCACCTTGAACAACTCGCCCATCTCCTGCGGCGTGGTAAGCCGTTGCGCTGCGCGCGCCGCGCGAACATAGTCGGCCGACCCTTCGGGGCCGCGTCGTGCCAGACAGTCGAGCACCCCGCAATTGAACAGAAACTGTGCCTGGCTGGTGTAGCCCAGCACCTCCAGCCCGGCGTCGTACGCCGACTCAGCCATCGCCGTGAAATCCACGAATTCGGTAATGTCGTTCAGCCCCGGCCACAGGAAGGGATCGGCGTGCGCATGATGGCGGTAGTAGCACAGCAAGGTGCCGTTCGAGCGCGACGGCAGATAGTACTCGGCACGCGGATAGCCATAATCGATCAGCAGCATCGCCCCCTGCTGCAAGCGGTCTGCCCATGAGGCCATCCAGGCCTGCCCGGCCAGGTTGATCTCGGTCAGGTATTCGCCCTCTGCGGGCGCCGGCAGTTCCAGCGCGCGGGCCGCTTCGAGCACCGCCCCCTCGGCCGGACTGTCACCCCAGCGAAACACCGCCCCATATTCGCTCTCGGTCAGCACGACACCGCGCTCAAACACGCCGTCGGCGCGCGACACGACCAGATGCACCGGCATCACATCGAGCACTTCGTTCGCAACCACCACACCGGAGAACTGCGCGGGCAGCGCATCCAGCCACTGAACGCGCGCAGCCAGATGCGGTGCCCGTTGCGCGAGGGTGTCAAACTGGCGTTCCCTGAGTTCGGCCGAGAGTTCGAGGATGCCATAGCTGAGCGGGAGCGCACCTCGACGCTCAAGCTCAAGCAGCAGATCGGCCGCAAGCAGTCCGGTCCCGGCACCGACTTCGATCACCTGCATCGCACTGAGCTGCATCACCTGCTCAACCTGACTTGCAAGCGCCTGGCCAAACAGGGGCGTCAGCTCAGGCGCCGTGATGAAATCGCCCCCCGGCCCGAACTTTCTCGCGCCGCCGCTGTAATACCCCAGCCCGGGCGCGTAAAGTGCCAGTTCCATGTAACGGGAAAACGGCATCCAGCCCCCCGCGGCGCGGATTTCGGATTGCAGCAGGGCGGTCAGCCGATTGCTCTGGTCAAGGGCTTCTGCGGAAGGCTGAGGCAAGGAAGACATGGCGGCGGCAAAGGTTGGGGACGCGGCATTGTAGCCGAGCGCGCAGGATGAACTGCACCGCGGCCCCCAGGAACCGCGCCAATCAACAACTCTCGACAACCCAAAACAGCACCATGAACGAACAAACCATCGAGCCTGTCATTCTCGTCACCGGCGCCGCGCGCAGAGTCGGCGCTGCGATTGCGCGCGAACTTCACGCCGGCGGCGCTCGCATCGCGCTGCACTATCGCAGCAGCCGGGAAGAGGCCGAGGCGCTCGCGGCGAGCTTTCTCGCCATCCGCCCGGGATCGGCCATGACCGTTGGCGGAGACCTTGGTGCCGATGGTGTGCCCGAAGCGCTTGCAGACCGGGTCCTGGCCCACTTTGGCCGACTCGACGGACTCGTCAATAACGCGTCGAGCTTCTTCCCCACGCCGCTGGGGCAGATCGACTCAAGCGCATGGGCCGATCTCGTCGGTTCCAACCTCAAGGGTCCGCTGTTCCTCACCCAGGCACTCGCGCCGGCGCTCAAGGCGTCACGTGGCGCCGTGGTCAACATTGTCGACATCCACGCTGAGCGCCCCCTGCGACATTACGCCTTGTACTGCGCGGCAAAGGCCGGGCTGGCAGGACTGACCCGCGCGCTCGCGCTCGAGATGGCGCCCGAAGTGCGGGTAAACGGCGTTTCTCCGGGGCCGATCGAGTGGCCTGAAGATGGGCAGATCGCAAGCGACGAGCGCGAAGAGATCGTCCGCCACACCTTGCTGCAGCGCGAAGGCAGCCCGACCGACATCGCCCGCACAGTGCGCTTCCTGCTGGTCGACGCCCCCTACATCACCGGTCAGATCCTGGCCGTGGACGGCGGCCGCAGCGCGCACCTCTGATCGCCCGCTGCAATGCAAGTGTATAATCCGGAAAGACTTTTTTACTGAGCCCCATCGTGAATAGCGTTACGCCCCAAGCCGCCATCGAACAAGCCGAAAACCGCCACTCCAATACCTTTCTGCGCCTGAAGAAGAAGCTCGAGCGTAGCGTCGGCGAAGCGATCGGTGACTACAACATGATCGGCGATGGCGATACGGTGATGGTCTGCGTGTCTGGCGGCAAGGATTCATACACCCTGCTCTCCTGCCTGCTGGCGCTGCGCGAGCGTGCGCCGGTTGATTTCCGCATCGTGGCAATGAACCTCGATCAGAAACAGCCCGGCTTTCCCGACCACATCCTGCCCGCCTACTTCGAGTCCATCGGCGTCGAGTACCGGATCGTCACCGAGGACACCTACTCGATCGTCAAGGACAAGATCCCTGAGGGCAAGACCACCTGCTCCCTGTGCTCCCGCCTTCGCCGCGGCATCATTTACCGCACCGCGGCCGAGATCGGCGCCACCCGCATCGCGCTTGGACACCATCGTGACGACATGCTGGAAACGCTGTTCCTGAACATGTTCTTCGGCGGGAAGATCAAGGCCATGCCGCCCAAACTGGTGAGCGACGACGGCAAGCACATGGTGATCCGACCGCTGGCGTACTGTACCGAAAGCGATATCGCCCGCTTTGCCCGCAGCATGGATTTTCCAATCATTCCGTGCAACCTCTGCGGCTCGCAGGAGAACGCGCAGCGCAAACACATCAAGGCCATGCTCCAGTCGTGGGCACGCGAACATCCCGGACGCATCGAGTCGCTCGCAACCTCGCTCAAGAATGTCGTTCCGTCGCATCTGGCCGACCAGAAGCTGTTTGATTTCGTCGGTGTCGACCGAAATACAACACTGGACGAAGGTGATATCGCGTTCGATCCCCAGCCCATTCCTGAGGGGAACGGAGGAGTGATCCGGCTTTTTTCAGGGCAATAAAATATCCGGCAGGCATCACCGGAAGGCTTGCATCGCTTTCGGCCTTTGATCATTATTGACCCGAGCGCGGCGAATGCCTGCCGCCGGACAATCACCGCGGTAAATCAATAATATGTCCGATCGAAAAAACCTGTGTGTGCTCGTGGCCGAAGTCATCGGGGGGGACCACCTCATTACACGCCTCGGCAAGGATGAGGCAAACCGCGCAGTCGACCGCTGCCTGAACCGTATTGACCGTGCGGTGGGTGGCAATAGCGGCAGTGTTCTTGAACGCACGCAAAGCACCATGACGGCGAGCTTCGAGCGCTGCGATTCGGGCGTTGTCGCAGCCTGCGAAATGCTTGAGCGCGTGCTGAGCCTTCCGCCCGTCAGCGGCACGCAACTGAAGATCCGGATCGGCATCCACTATGGTCTCGCCGATGCCGGTTCGGGCGGAGAAGGGGTCGACGGCGCACATCGGCTGGCACAGACCTGCCGCCCCGGACAAGCACTGGCAAGCAGCACTGCGGTCATGCTGCTAACCCCCTCGGCCCGGCACTTTGCCGGCGCAGAGGCGTTTCAGTCGGAAGCACAGAGCGGGCTGGAATGGCAGGTATTCACCATCGGCCACCGCGTCGGTGTGGTGACGTCATTGCCGCCGAACGCGAAGCTCTCCCAGCGCCTGCGACTGCGCCACCAGGAAGAGGTGATGTTCGTCGAGGAGCACCGCCCCATCGTGCTGCTCGGGCGCGAACTGGGCAACGATGTCGTGATCATCGACGCCAGGGCATCGCGTCAGCACGCGCGCATCGAGCGCAGAAGGGACGGCTTTGTCCTGATCGACCAGAGCTCCAACGGCTGCCACGTCTCCATCGACGGCGACGATGAGCGCTGCATCAAGGGCGCAGAGCTCTCCCTCACTGGCTCGGGACGCATTGGTTGCGGGTTTTCATCCAAGGAAATCGAGCGCGACCTGGTTTTTTTCGACATCGTTTAAGACCGTCCGCAAAGCCAACGCCCAGGCCCTAACGGAAGCACTTCGCGGCGGACGCATACTGAATCACTGAAGGGGGTTCGGCCGGCGCCGCCCCCCCTTCTCGCCCCGCACTCTCAGGGGTTGAGCGCACTCACCCTTTGAGGCACTCGCTCATGAAGACCTTTCGCTCATTGCCCTTGAGCGCCTTCTCGGTCGCATTCCGGTTACACCCTTTCATCTTTTCCTTCTGGGCTGCCTGAAGCGCTCCGGCACTTGCAGGCGTGGCTGACGCGTCCTGTGCTTTGGCCTTTCCTGGCTCAGCAGCCCTGGAAGCGGGTGGCGCGGCCGTAGAAGCCGTCGCTGCCGTCGCCGCATGCTTGCCTTTCAGGCACGCACTCATGAACTGCTTGCGCTCATCTCCCTTCAGTGCCTTTGTCCGCGCCTCCTGGTTGCAGTTCTTCATCCGTTCGTGCTGCGGATTTGCCCAGGCCTCGGCAGGGGATAATGTGGCAAGCAAGGTGGCGGCAGCAGTCGTCAGAATCAATCCTTTCATCACACAACTCCTTGGTCATCAACATGAGAAAAGCGCCGCCATACTCCCACTTGTCATATGCAAACGTCAACTTTGAGAAGCTGAAGGACGCATACCGGCAGATGCTCCGGCATGCAAACTGGCGGGTATCCGCCCGTGCTTGACGGGGTCAGCGCCGCGCTTGGCGGGCTGTTCGTTTCGGCCTTCCTGTCAGCGACCGTTCTGCCTGGCGGCTCCGAGCTCGTACTTGCTGGCATCCTTCACCAGTACCCCGGGCAACTCGTCTCGGCCCTGATCCTCGCAACCGTCGGAAACACCCTCGGAGGCATGAGCACCTATGCAATCGCACGCCTCCTGCCGCGCAAGGAGCTGCCACAGCGCCTGCGCCAGGTGCAACGCTACGGCAGCGCAAGCCTTGTGCTGTCCTGGGTCCCGGTCATTGGAGACGCCTTGTGCGCGGCTGCCGGCGTACTTCGCCTGAACTGGTTTGCGTGCCTGTGCTGGATGGCGCTGGGCAAAGGGCTGCGATACCTCGCAATCGCATCCGCCGTGTACTGAGTACGGGCGGTATAATCGTGCGCCTTGCGATCTCATCCGGCCTTCTCATGCAATCGATACAGCGCAAGGGCACAACTGCCCGTTACTCCGACTCCGTGGTCCACAACGGTGTCGCCTACATTGTCGAAGTCCCGACCTCGACCGATGGCGACATCGGCAGCCAGACCCAGGAGATCCTCGACAGCCTGGCACGACAGCTCGAAGACATTGGCAGCAGTACCTCGCGCATCCTCAGCGCAAGCATCTACCTCACCGACATGGCCGACTATGCCGGCATGAATGCGGCGTGGGATGCCTGGGTGCCGGCGGGCACAGCCCCTTCCCGTGCCTGCCTCCAGGTCGTTGCGCTGGCGCAACCCGGCTGGCGGGTCGAAATCGCGATCACCGCCGCTGTCGCCTGAAGGGCTTGAAGCACCGGCCCTGCCGGAACCCTTCGTTACCCGTGGCGTCCACCCCTGTAGCGCAGTGTCTGATTCCACACTTCGCATAAGGTCTTGTTTTTTGATGCATGTTGCACTGCGGTTCGTTAAAATCGCAGGTTCCCCTGCAGCAGCCACCTCGGTGCACTAATGACCCAACGCCTGCGAGAAATTCCGTACAACTACACTTCGTTCTCCGACCGCGAGATCGTGACCCGCCTGCTCGGTGCAGACGCGTGGTCCGTTCTCGACGAATTGCGTGCAGAGCGGGTTACCGGCCGTTCGGCGCGAATGCTGTACGAAGTCCTCGGCGACATCTGGGTGGTTCGCCGCAACCCTTACCTTGAAGACGACCTGCTCGCCAGCCGCGAGCGGCGCGAGGCGCTGATCAACGCCCTCGACCACCGGGTCAATGAGGTGGAGAAGCGCCGGCAGGGTAACGACCGCGTCGCACTGCTGATTGCCCGTGCGCGTCAGGCCGTTTCCGATTTCGAGCGCTGGTTCGATGTCACTGCGCGCAAGCGCAAGGCTGCGCTGAAGACGCTCACGCGTCACACTGCACGCGACAATGTCTGTTTCGACGGACACGCCCGCGTATCGCACGTCACCGACGCAACTGACTGGCGCGTCGAGTACCCCTTCGTCGTACTCTACCCCGACACCGAAGAGGAAATGGCACCGCTGGTACGCGCCTGTATCGAACTCGGCATGACCATCATCCCGCGCGGCGGCGGCACCGGCTATACGGGCGGAGCCGTGCCCCTCGACGCGAATTCGGTGGTGATCAATACCGAGAAGCTGATCACCATCGGCCCTGTGGAAGAGATGGTCCTGCCCGGCGCCGACGGCAATCCGATGGACTCGCCCTACGCCACCATCCGCACCGGCGCCGGCGTTGTCACAGATCGCGTGTCGGAGGCGGCAAGCCTGGCCGGCCGCGTGTTCGCGGTCGACCCCACCTCGGCCAGCGCATCCTGTGTCGGCGGCAACATCGCCATGAACGCCGGTGGCAAGAAGGCCGTGCTGTGGGGCACTGCGCTCGACAACCTGGCGTGGTGGAAGATGGTCACGCCGGACGGCAACTGGCTTGAGGTCGAGCGCCTCGACCACAACTTCGGCAAGATCCACGAGCAGCACATCGCACGGTTCCGTCTGCGTCGCTTCGACGGCTTCACCTACGCCCCACTCGGAGAAGAGGTGCTCTCGATGCCCGGCGCGCACTGCCGCAAGGACGGACTGGGCAAGGACGTCACCGACAAATTTCTCGGCGGCATTCCGGGCGTGCAGAAGGAAGGCACCGACGGCCTGATCGTGGCCTCGCGCTGGGTGCTGCACAAGATGCCGCCGGTCACCCGCACCGTCTGTCTCGAGTTTTTCGGCCAGGTTCGCGAAGCCGTGCCCGCCATCGTCGAGATCACCGACTACTTCAAGCCGGGTGGCGCCGGCAATGCCGCCGGTGTGCTGCTGGCGGGGCTCGAGCACCTTGACGAGCGCTATGTGAAGGCGGTGGGCTACACCACCAAGGCCAAGCGCCACGGCCGCCCGAAGATGGTTCTGATCGGCGACATCGTCGGCTTCGACGAGAACGCGGTGATGGCTGCAGCATCCGATGTGGTGCGCATGACCAACACCCGCGGTGCTGAAGGTTTCATTGCGGTATCGCCCGAGCAGCGCAAGCGCTTCTGGCTGGAGCGCTCACGCACGGCAGCCATCTCCCGCCATACGAACGCCTTCAAGATCAACGAAGACGTAGTCATCCCGCTGCCACGCATGGGCGACTACTGTGACGGCATTGAGCGCATCAACATCGAGCTGTCCACCCGCAACAAGCTTGAATTGTGCGACACCCTCGCCGAGTTTCTGCGTGGCGACCTGCCCCTGGATCAGGGCGATGCGAACCTTGCCGCCGATGAACTGATTGGTGACCGCCGCGAAGCCGCTCTGAACTACATCGAGGCGGTTCGCAAGCGCTGGGAATGGCTGCTGGAAAACCTCGACATGCCGCTGGCCGAAGCCGAGCGCGAGTTCGCCACCTATGGCGTGCAGGCCGGCGAGCTGAGCAATCGTGCCGCCGACCCCAAGCTGTTTCATCGCTTGCAGGATTACTCCATCCGGGTGTCGTGGAAGACCGAGATCAAGCCGCATCTGAACAAGATCTTCGACGGCACGATCTTCGCCCCGGTTCTCGAGCGGATCGAGGCGCTGCATGCGCAGGTGCTGCGCGGGCGTGTCTTTGTGGCGCTGCACATGCACGCCGGAGACGGCAACGTCCACACCAACCTTCCGGTGAACTCCGACAATTACGACATGCTGCAGACCGCCAACCGCGCGGTCGACCGCATCATGGCGCTGGCGCGCTCGCTTGATGGCGTGATTTCCGGCGAGCACGGCATCGGCATCACCAAGCTCGACTATCTGACTGACGCGGAGATGACCTCCTTCTGGGACTACAAGTCCAGAGTGGACCCCGAGGGCCGCTTCAACCGTGGCAAGCTGATGCGGGGCGGCAACCTCGACAACGCCTACACGCCCAGCTTCAACCTGATGGGCCACGAATCGCTGATCATGGAGCAGACCGAGATCGGCGAGATTGCGCACGATATCAAGGACTGCCTGCGTTGCGGCAAGTGCAAGCCGGTATGCTCGACCCATGTCCCGCGCGCCAACCTGCTCTACAGCCCGCGCAACAAGGTGCTCAGCACCTCGCTGCTGATTGAGGCGATGCTCTATGAAGAGCAGACGCGGCGCGGCGTATCGCTGGCACACTGGGCCGAGTTCGAGGATGTGGCCGACCATTGCACCGTATGCCACAAGTGCGAAAAACCGTGCCCGGTCGACATCGACTTCGGCGACGTCTCGATCAAGATGCGCAACCTGCTGCGCAAGCAGGGCAAGAAGTCCTTCAACCCGGGCAAGGCCGCGGCGATGGCCTTCCTTACCGTCAAGGATCCGGCCACGATCAAGGTGATCCGCACCGGCATGATCGAGTGGGGCTACAAGGCACAGCGTTTCGCCTACACAATGGGCAAGCGCTTCGGCCTCATCCAGTCCCAGGTGAAGGCGCCGCCAGCCACGCTGCACAAGGCCCCGATCAAGGCGCAGGTGATTCACTTCATCAACAAGCCGATGCCTGGCAATCTGCCGAAGAAGACCTCCCGCGCCCTGCTCGACATCGAGGACGACAAGGTCATCCCGGTGATTCGCGACCCGCAGAAGGGCAGCCACGACACCGACGCCGTGTTCTACTTCCCGGGCTGTGGTTCGGAGCGCCTGTTCAGCCAGGTCGGTCTGGCCACCCAGGCCATGCTCTACCACGTCGGCACACAGACCGTGCTGCCGCCGGGCTACCTGTGCTGCGGCTATCCGCAGACGGCCGCCGGCGAGGAAGACAAGGGACAGAAGATCACCACCGACAACCGGGTGCTCTTCCACCGCGTTGCCAACACGCTGAACTATCTCGACATCAAGACGGTGATCGTGTCCTGCGGCACCTGCATGGATCAGCTGCAGAAGTACGAGTTCGAGAAGATCTTCCCCGGCTGCCGCCTGCTCGACATCCATGAGTACCTGATGGAAAAGGGCGTGAAGCTGGAAGGCGTGCAGGGCGTGAACTACATGTATCACGAGCCCTGCCACACCCCGATGAAGGTGCATTCCGGCATCAAGGTGGCCAACGAGCTGATGGGGACACGAGTGGACCTTTCGGACCGCTGCTGCGGCGAGTCGGGCACCCTGGCGGTTTCACGTCCGGACATTTCCACCCAGGTGCGCTTCCGCAAGCAGGAGGAGATCGAGAAGGGTGTGGCGCTGATGCAGGAAGCCAGCCCCAACGCCCCGACCAAGATCCTCACCTCCTGCCCCAGTTGCCTGCAGGGGCTGAGCCGTTACGCAGACGACGCCGGCGGCATCGAGCCCGACTACATCGTGGTCGAACTCGCAAAGCACCTGCTGGGAGAGAACTGGCTGCCCGATTACGTCGCCAAGGCCAATAAGGGCGGCATTGAACGCGTGCTGCTGTAAGCAGCGGCACCAGCAACGGAAAAGGGCGCCACTGGCGCCCTTTTTTCTGTGGCCTGTCGCGTCGCGATCAGGGCAGTTCGTGCATGCGCGCCCACAACTGCGTCATAGCGTCCGCAGCGCCCATGCGCAGGCGATAGTCGACAATATCGCTGACCTCGGTGTCACCCGGATTGATTTCAACCGATGGAATCCCGTTCTGCTGTGCCCACCACACCGGCCCCGAAATGTACGGAAAGACGCTTGTGGTGCCGATGGATACGATCAGATCGACCCCCGACTCGAGCACATGGGTAAGCTGATCCAGCCCCTTTTGCGGCAACATCTCGCCGAACAGCACGATATCCGGACGCAGCACGCCGCCGCACACCGGACACGCGGGCGGCAGATCAAGCCCGGCAAAATCGTGCACGCTACGCTGATGCGGACACTCTGTGCAGCGCAGGTGATGCACCGTGCCGTGGATCTGGATCACCTTCTCCGATCCGGCCATGCGGTGCAAGCCGTCGACGTTCTGCGTCAGCACCCAGACCCCCGGCTTTTCCGCCTCGAGGTCGGCAATGCGCAAGTGCGCCGCACTCGGCTTCGCTCCCCTGCAATTGGATTCGATCTCCCCGATGTAACGCCACGAGATGTCGGGCCGTTGCGCCATCATCTCGCCCGAAAGCGCCTCTTCTATCGTCAGCCCTTCGGCCGTCAGGCGCTCATGATACAGGCCGCCAATGCCACGATAAGTGGGGAGTCCGGAGTCGGCGGAAATGCCTGCCCCAGTAATGAACAACACGCGCTCAGCGTGCTTCAGCAGCGCTGCAACCGCATCAATATCAGCGTTCGTGCTTGACGAAACCGTCATACAGGCAAGACCTCAACCAGACAATCGTAAAAAATCGGCCCGCCCCCCATGTCCGTCAGTGCCGACGAGGTCACCGCATTTGCGTTCTCTCCATCGCCAGAGAGCTTCTGCCACCACACGGACGGACTCACGACGACACCAGCCCGGATGTCCTCGGTGACCACTGCGCGGGCGTGAAAGGCACCACGATCATTGCTGATGCGCACCCGGTCCCCATCGCTGATAGCGCGCTTCGCGGCATCCTGCGGATGAATCTCGAGCTTCGGCGAGCCTTCCTGCTGTACGAAGCGGGGCAGATTGGCAAAACTGGTATTCAGGAAATTGCGGGCCGGCGGCGTGATCAATGCCAGCGGGTAGCGTTGGGCGAGCGCAGGATTGCTCGACACGGACTCGGCCGGCGGCGTCCAGGCCGGCAGCGGGTCATGCCCCTGCGCAGCGAGCGTCTCGGCGTAAAACTCGCACTTGCCCGATGGCGTCCTGAAGGCGCCCTGGGCATACGGCACACTGGGGCGGGGCAGATTCAGCCTGACCCAGCCTTGTGCTTTCAGCGCTTCCGGCGTCACCCCGAATGCGCGCGGATCGTCGCGATTGAAGGCCTGGGACGCAAGCTCGTCGTCGGTTTCGGAAAACAGCGCTTCGGAGAACCCCATCCGCGCCGCCAGCAGGCGGAACACCTCGGTGTTCGGCTTCGCCTCACCCAGCGGCGCAATCGCAGGCTCGTTGGACACTGCGTAGGCGTGTCCGTAGCTGCCATGCACATCGCGGTGTTCGAGCTGGCTGGTGGCGGGCAGCAGGATATCCGCGTAGTCGGCGGTGTCGGTCTGGAACAGCTCGTGCACCACACAGAACAAGTCCTCACGCGCGAAACCTGCCCGTACTTCATTGCTGTTGGGCGCAACCGCCACCGGGTTCGAGTTGTAGACGTAGATGGCCCGCAGCGGCGGCTCGCCGGCTTTGAGCAGGGCCTCGCCAATATTCGACATGTTGATCGTGCGCGGCGGAAAGCGCTCTGCATCCGGATACAGGTCAGGCCGCGCCAGGGCGCGCACATCCTTGGGAAAGTTTCCGGAAACGGAGAGCAGCGCCCCGCCCGCAGCATGTCGCCAGGCGCCGGTCAGGGCGGGAAGACAGGCGATGTTGCGCACCGCCATTCCAGCCCCCGCGCAGCGGTTCAGGCCATAGTTGAGACGAATCATTGACGGCTGCGCGCGCCCATATTCGCGCGCAAGGCTGCGGATTACCTCTGCATCCAGACCGGTGACTGACGCCGCCCATTCGGGCGTATGTTCACGAACACGTTCGGCCAGCGCATCGAAGCCGATCGTGTGCTGCGCAATGTAGTCATGGTCGAGCAGGTTCTCGGCGATCAGCACCTGCATCATTGCCAGCGCCAGTGCGCCGTCCGTCCCGGGCAGGGGCGCGACATGCTGATGACACTTTTTCGCGGTATCGGTGCGCCGGGGGTCGATGCAGATCAAACGCGCACCACGCCGCTTGGCCTCCTGCATGTAACGCCAGCCATGGACGTTCGACACCACCGGGTTGCCCCCCCAGATCAGGATCAGCCTGGCATCGACCAGTGCTTCGGGATCAGCCCCTACGGCCGCACCGACCGTCGCCTTCCAGCCAGCGGCGCCGGCCGAGGCGCAGATGGTGCGATCGAGCAGCGAGGCGCCAAGACGGTGGAAGAAGCGACGGTCCATGCTCTCGCCCTGCACCAGCCCCATGGTGCCGGCGTAACTGTAGGGCAGGATCGCGCGCGGATCGTCGGCGGCGATCTCGCGGAACTTCGCCGCAATGGTGTTCAGGGCTTCGTCCCAGGTGATGCGCTCAAAACGCCCCTCACCCTTGCGCCCGATACGTTTCATCGGATACAGCAGACGCTGGTCGGAATACACACGTTCCAGATAGTGCGACACCTTGGTGCACAGCGAGCCATTGGTGAACGGCATCTTCTCAGCACCACGAACGCGCACAGCCCTGCCCTGTTCGACGGTGATCTCCATCGCACAGGTATCCGGGCAATCATGTGGACAGGCGGCTTTCACCACCTTGGAATCGATGGCGCTCATCTGGACCTCCGTGGGCGCAATCCGCGCGATGTCAGCGCGGGCGGGATGCAGGGGCCGTCAGTTCAAGGTAGCGACGGCGATCTTCCTCGAAGCGCAGGCGGAGAGACTCGCGTTCGCGCAACTTGGCGTCGATGATCGAGCGCTGGGCAGCGATCTCTCCATCGACGTTGCGCTGATCTTCCGCGAGGTCTGGCGGCACGTTCTGGCCGCGATAGGACTCGGCCTCCTGCGCAAAGCGCGCCTTGCGCGCGATCAGCGCCTTCTCACGCACGCGCAAGTCTGCAATCGTGCGATCCATGTCGGCCAGCGCGCGATCGCGACGATCGGCGATCGCCTTGACGCTGGGGTAGGTCTCCAGCAATGCCTGATCCAGCCGTCGCTGCTTGAGCGCAGCGGCCTCGGCCTCCTTGCGACGACGCGCGTCCTCGTCGCGCTCGGCGATCTCCTCTGACGTCAGCGGCGGAGGTACGTAACGCCGCAGCGTGCCGCTCGTGCTGAGCTCACGATAGCCTCGTCCGTAACATGCAGCCGGGAGGATATCCCCGCACACAGGGCTACCGCCCACATCGCAGCAGTAGATGGTCCGTCCCTGCGCCGCCGCGGCCAAAGGCGCGGCAAGCGCGGTCAGAAGCACGAGTTCAACGAGTCGAGCCGACGCCATACGCTTCCCGGTAGGCCTTGACCGCATCAAGATTGGCAGCGAGGTCGGGGCTGTCGGCCAGATAGCCGATAAGGTCATCGAGCGTCGCTACCGCAATCACGGGGATGCAGAAGGTCTCCTGCACTTCCTGCACTGCAGACAGCACGCCCTTGCCGCGTTCCATGCGGTCAAGCGCAATCACGACCCCAGCCGGCGTGGCGCCGGCCGCACGAATGATCTCGACCGATTCACGCACCGACGTACCCGCCGAGATCACATCGTCGAGGATCAGCACGCGGCCGGCCAGCGGCGCGCCAATGAGCGTTCCCCCCTCACCGTGATCCTTGGCCTCCTTGCGATTGAATGCGAACGGCAGCCCGACGCCATCTTCCGCGAGCCGGATCGCCGTACCCGCCACCAGCGGGATACCCTTGTACGCGGGACCGAACAACATGTCGCACGCGACGCCGGCGTCACGAATCGCATGTGCGTAGTATCCGCACAGGGCACGAAACGACACGCCATCGTCAAACAGGCCGGCATTGAAAAAATAGGGCGAGTTACGCCCCGCCTTGGTCACGAATGACCCAAAACGCAACACGCCCTTTTCACAGGCGAGGGCAATGAATTCCCGGCTAAAATCCACGATTCGAATCCTGCATTGCAACATGACTGGAAGTCTGCCCATGTTACGCATCATCTCTGCCAACCTCAACGGCATCCGCTCTGCAACCAGCAAAGGTTTTCTCGACTGGCTCGCAAAACAGGACGCAGACATCGTCTGTCTGCAGGAACTGAAGGCCCAGGAGCCAGACCTGAGCGATCAGATGCGGAATCCAGCCCCACTCAGTGGATGGTTTCACTACGCTGAAAAGAAAGGTTACAGCGGGGTCGGCATCTACAGCCGCCACGCACCGGACCGCGTCGTGGAGGGCCTCGGCATTGCCGACATTGATGCCGAAGGCCGCTACCTGCAACTCGACTTCGGCGCCCTTTCGGTCATCTCCCTGTACCTCCCATCGGGTTCCAGTTCGGAAGACCGCCTCCAGATCAAGTTCTCGTTCATGGAGCGCTTCCTGCCCCACCTCGCCGCCCTGCGCGCAAGCGGTCGCGAAGTCGTGATCTGCGGCGACTGGAACATCGCTCACAGGGAGATCGATCTGAAGAACTGGAAGAGTAACCAGAAGAATTCCGGCTTTCTCCCGGAAGAACGCGCCTGGCTGAGCCGGCTGTTCGACGAACAGGGCTGGGTCGATGTCTATCGCAACCTGTATCCGGACGCCGGAGAGACCTGCTACACGTGGTGGTCGAACCGCGGACAGGCCTGGGCCAAGAACGTGGGCTGGCGACTCGACTATCAGATCGCGACCACCGGCATTGCGGAAAAGGCCAGATCTGCCGCGGTATACAAGGAGGCGCGCTTCAGCGATCACGCACCGCTCACCGTCGACTACGACTGGATCCTCTGACGCCGGTCATGCCAGGCGGCTCAACGAAGAGCCCCGCCTGGCGAAGCGGCGACAAACAGCGATCAGGCTTCGGGCGAGCGCTGGACAGCATGTCGTGTGACGCCCCGCACACTCCCCGTTTCCAATCGATTTGCCATCTCGCCGGAAACGGAATAGCGTGGACTCATCACCGCGCAACCGCGCATTCGTCATAGTTCGCAAGGAGGCAAAGAATGACCGACACGACGCATCCCTCACGAGACAAACTCGTTTCCGACCTGAAGCTGGTGGTATCCGACGCCGAGGAGTTGCTGAAGCTAACGGCGGGCCAGGCGGGTGACAAGATTGGCGATGTGCGCAGTCGCCTCACTGACCGTCTGTCCGACGCCAAGGGCAGAATCGCCGATGCAGAAGCCGCCATTCTCGACAAGACGAAGAAGGCTGCACACGCGACCGATGACTACGTGCATGCCCACCCATGGGAATCCGTTGGCGTCGCGGCGGGCGTCGCCTTCCTGCTCGGCCTGCTGGCTGGCCGCAGGTAAGCCGGCGCAGTGAGCGAGAAACGAAGACCGCGCCTGGCGGACAGCCTGCGCGGCTTTCTGGATCACGGGCTGGAGACGGCGCAGACGCGACTCGAGCTGCTCGCGCTTGAGGTGCAGGAGGAAAAGCTTCGCCTCAGCGGTCTGTTGCTCAATATCGTGGTTTCTGCGCTGCTGCTGGCCTTTGGAATCGTTTTCCTGCTGGTGTTTCTCACCGTGCTGTTCTGGGAGGAGCACCGCTTGCTCGCGCTGGGCATTGCCACCGCCGTCTGCATCGGTGCTGCGCTGCTGACGGCGAGCAATGCCGCACGCGAGATCAGGCGCGGCTCACGGCTTTTTGCATCGAGTCTGGCCGAACTGGCCCGCGACCGCGCGGCCTTGCGCCGCGACGACGAATGAACCCGCGGCTGATCGAATTTGCGCTGCGCAAGCAACGCCTGCAGATCAATGCGGAGCGCCAGCGCGACAATATGGTGCGACATCTCGAAGGCGTCGAATCGATTCTCGATACCGTCGACGAAGTTCGCGACGGCGTAGGCTGGGCGCGCAAGCAGGCACCGATCCTGTCCGGCGCTGCGTTGCTGCTGATTGCGACCAGACCACGCCAGGCATGGCGGCTGGCCAAGCGGGTTGGAATCGCCTGGCTGATGTACCGGCGCATGCAGGGCGGATCCGGCGCGCGGGTCAGCCTGCTTGCACTTCCGCTTGCACGCCGCCTGCTCGAACGCATGTTGCGCAGCTTCGCCGGCAGCCGCGCCTGACACGGCCACCGACGAAGCTGGAGTATCAGGACTGCGCGCGGGTTTTGGGCAAAAGCAGGTTGAGCAGGATCGCAGCGACGCCGCACAGACTCACACCTTGCAGGCTGAATCCGTCAAGATTGAGCGCCAGTCCGCCGATACCGAACACCAGCACCGCTGAAACGATCACGAGATTGCGTGGCTCGTCGAGGTTGGTGCGGTCGGCGATCAGGGTCTTGAGGCCTATACTGGCAACCGAGCCGAAGAGCAGCATCATGATGCCGCCCATCACCGGGACCGGGATCGACTGCAGCAAGGCGTTGAACTTCCCGAAGAAGGCCATCACGATCGCGAACACCGCAGCCCAGGTCATCACCTTGGGGTTGAAGCTCCTGGTCAGCGTGACAGCGCCCGTCACCTCAGAATAGGTCGTCACCGGCGGCCCGCCGATCAGACCGGCAAACAGCACGCCCAGTCCGTCGCCGGCGAGGGTGCGATGCAGACCCGGCTTGTCGGTATAGTCCTTGCCCGTCACCCCCCCGATTGCAACCACGTCACCGACGTGCTCGATGGCCGGTGCCAGCGCAACCGGGATCATGAACAGGATTGCAGCCCATTCGAAGGTCGGCGCAACGAAATCGGGCATCGCCACCCACGGCGCAGCGGCGATCTTGCCGAAATCGACCAGCCCCAGCACGGCAGCGAGCACATAGCCCGTGCCAACACCGACCAGAATCGGTACCAGGCGCACGAGGCCCCGCCCGAAAACGGCAGCGACCACCGTCGCCCCGAAGGAGACCGTGGCCACGATCATCGCCGTGCCATACGGCACGAGCTCGACCTTGCCGTCTCCCGTCCGCCCCATCGCCATGTTCACCGCGACAGCAGCAAGCGACAGGCCGATGATCATGATGATCGGACCGATCACCACCGGCGGCATGAATCGATGCACAATCTCTGCACCGTGCCGCCACACCAGCCCGGAGAAAACGAAATACACCAGCGACACGCAGGCCAGCGCACCCATGGTGGCAGGCAGACCCCAGGTCTGCATGCTGTAGATGATCGGCGCGATGAAGGCGAAGCTGGAGCCAAGGAAAATAGGCACCTGCCGCCCGGTGACGAGCTGAAACAGGAGCGTCCCGACACCCGCGCCAAGCAGGGCCATGCTGGGGTTGAGGCCGGTCAGCAGCGGCACCAGCACCAGCGCGCCAAACGCCACGAAAAGAATCTGGGCACCAGAAACCGCCTGCCGCCACAATGGGTCGGCAGACTCGATGGGAACTTCACGCATTACCATTCTCCTTGCGCGCCGGCCATGCAGACCGGCTGCGGTCACTACCTTAGTACTTGCCGCGGCATCGTCACACAGCGCCGGTCTGACGCCGGCATGGCTGCGGACAATGCGCCTGATCAGTTGTGCTTGGTACCGAAGATCTTGTCGCCCGCGTCACCAAGCCCCGGAATGATGTATCCGTGCTCGTTGAGGTGACTGTCGATGCTCGCGGTGTAGATCTCGACGTCTGGATGACGCTCCTGCATCAGCGCAATGCCCTCGGGCGCGGCAACCAGCACCAAAGCACGCACCTGGCCACAACCGTTGCGCTTGAGCATGTCCACGGTCGCCGCAAGCGACCCACCGGTGGCGAGCATCGGATCGATGATCAGGGACATGCGTTCGCCGAGATGTCCGACGAATTTCTCGAAGTACGGCGCCGGCTGCAGGGTTTCCTCATTACGTGCGATCCCTACGACGCTGACCTTTGCGCTGGGGATCATGTCCAGCACCCCATCGAGCATCCCCAGCCCTGCACGCAGGATGGGCACGACCGTCACCTTCTTGCCCTTGATCTGCTCAACCTCTACCGGCCCCGCCCAGCCATTGATGGTCACCGATTCGAGCGGAAAGTCCTTGCACGCCTCGTAGGCAAGCAAACGGGCCAGTTCGGCTGTGAGTTCACGAAACTTCTTGGTACTGATGTCGCCTTCCCGCATCAGTCCGATCTTGTGGCGGACCAGGGGGTGATTGATCTGGTGGACGGGCATGAAGAATCCTGAGACGAAGGGAGTAGGCGACAGTTTACCTTCAAGTTTGTCCATCAGTCGGGCGATGCGGCCCCAGTGCGATAAAATCCCCTGCTATTGCCGCCCGCGGCCATCACAAACAAGAGAGAAGCAGACCGCCATGAACATGGATGAAATCCGACGCGCCCGTGAGGAAGCCGACTGTCTGGCCAATGAGGAGGCGGTCGAAGGCGCACTCGATCGCATGGCATCCGAGATCACGGCAAGGCTCGCCGACCGCAACCCGCTGGTGTACACCGTCATGAATGGCGGCCTGATTCTGGCCGGGCGCATCCTGACGCGCCTGCCCTTCCCGCTTGAAGTGGCCTACCTTCACGCGACCCGCTACGGACATGCCACCCAGGGCACCCTGCTCGACTGGCGCGTGCGCCCGACGCAGGACCTGCGCAACCGGACGGTACTCGTCCTCGACGACATCCTCGACGAAGGCCATACGCTCAACGCCATCATCGAGTACCTCAAGGCCGAAGGCGCAAGCGAGGTGCTGTCGGCCGTGCTGGTGCACAAGGAACACGACCGCAAGGCCTATCCCGGCATGCGCGCCGACTTCAGCGGCCTCGACATCGCCGACCGCTTCCTGTTCGGGTGCGGAATGGATTACAAGGGATACTGGCGCAATGCCCCGGGCATCTACGCCGTGAAGGGACTCTGAGGAGCGACACCATGCTGATCATCTTCAAATCCGACGCCAGCGCCGATGTCATCATGCTTGGCGACGCCGGCAAGCAGGTCATCGCGGCGATGGGCAAGGACCCAGCGGACGCCAAGGGCATCGTCACCGTGGAGCAGCTGCCCGCAGCCATCACCAGCCTGCAGGCTGCGATCGAAGAAGATCGCGCCCGTCAGACCGAACGCACCGAAGCAGAAGAAGCAGCCGACCGCGAGGAAGGCCGCACCGGCATGGCCGCGCCCGTCAGCCTCGCCCAGCGCGCATGGCCGCTGCTCGACATGCTGCAACAGGCACAGAAGGAAAAAGTGCCTGTCGTCTGGGGCGTCTGAACACGTACCGGCTCAGCCGGCCTTCTTCACCACCAGCACGTCTTCCATGATCAGATACTCGAGATCCGAACCGTAGAACATGTTCAACGCATCGGTCGGCGAGCAGATCATTGGCTCGCCGCGACGGTTGAGTGACGTGTTCAGTGCCACACCGTTCCCGGTGAGTTTCTCGAGTTCGAGCATCAGATCGTAATAACGCGGATTGAACTCGCGCCTGAGCACCTGTGCACGCGAGGTGCCGTCTTCGTGCACGACCTCGGGCACGCGCGACTTCCATTCCTCGGAAACTTCGAAGGTAAAGGTCATGAACGGCGCAGGGTGGTCTGTCTGCAGCATCTGCGGCCCGACCGTGTCGATCATGCTCGGGCAGAACGGGCGCCAGCGCTCGCGGAACTTGATCTGCTCGTTGATGCGATCCGCCACACCCTCGGCACTCGGGCACCCCAGAATGGAACGCCCGCCAAGCGCCCGCGGCCCGAACTCCATGCGCCCCTGAAACCAGGCCACCGGATTGCCGTCGACAAGTATCTGGGCGATGCGCTGCGGCACGTCATCGATCTGCACCCACTCCGGTTTGGAAGGGTGGCGGGCGCAGGCCGCGATCACATCTTGATTGGAGTAGGACGGTCCTAGATAGACATGCTCCATCTTCTCGACCGGCACGCCGCGCGCAGCGGACACGTAGGACGCCGCACCCACGGCCGTTCCCGAATCGCCTGACGCCGGCTGCACGAAGAGTTCCTTCACCTCGGGGCGCGCGATGATCTTCTGGTTGAGCTTGACGTTGAGCGCGCCGCCGCCGGCAAACGCCAGCTTTCCGGTGTCGCGCAGGATGTCGCCCAGGTAGTAGTCCATCATCTGCAGCGACAGATCCTCGAACAGCTTCTGCATGCTCGCCGCGTAATGGATGTAGGGCTCGTCCGCCACATCGCCCGCACGCATCGGGCCAAGCCAGTCGATCAGCTTGGGTGAGAAGTAATAGCCCTTGCCCTTTTCCTTGTAGCGCCGGAAGCCGATCACGTTCGCGTAGTCGGTATTGATGACCAGTTCGCCGTTCTCGAACTTCGCCAGCCGCGAAAAATCGTACTTGTCCGGGTCGCCATAGGGCGCCATGCCCATGACCTTGTATTCGCCATCGAGCATCTCGAAACCGAGGTATTCGGTGATCGCACCGTACAGACCACCGAGCGAATCGGGATCGTAGAATTCCTTGATCTTGTGGATCCTGCCGTTCTCACCGTAACCGAAGAAGGTCGTGGCGTACTCGCCCTTGCCGTCGATCCCCATGATCGCCGTCTTTTCGCTGAAGCCCGAGCAGTGATAGGCACTCGACGCATGCGAAAGGTGGTGCTCCACCGGCACGATCTCGACCTTTTTCAGATCGAAGCCAAGCTGCAGCAAGGTCCATTCGATGCGCCGCTTGTAACGGTAGTAGCGGCGGTTGCCCATCAGGATCGCATCAAGACCGCGATCAGGCGCATACCAGTAACGCTTGGCATAATGCCACCGCGCCTTCTCGGTGATGCTGATCGGCGCAAACGGAATCGCCACCACCTGCACGTCCGCCGGCTTGAGCCCGGCAAATTCGAGACAGAACTTCGCAGCCTCGTAGGGCATGCGGTTCTTGGCATGTTTGTCGCGGACGAAGCGCTCTTCTTCTGCGGCAGCGATGAGCTTGCCGTCGATGTAGAGCGCAGCGGAAGGGTCGTGCGTCAGGGAGCCGGAAAGGCCGAGAATGGTAAGCGCCACGTATAGAACCTCGAATACGGAGAAAGGCCTCGAAGCGACGGGCCAATCAGAAGCGCACGATTATACCTGCTCGCGAACCTGGGCCTGCCCCGACTCGACGCTCTTCACACCATGGTTTGCCGGCACATACTCTGGCACCCAGCGTTTCAGCCCGGACCGGACATCGTCGTCAGAGACGGGGGCCGGCTGACTCAGCCATTCCCGAACTTCGTCCAGAAATGCTTCCGGAACCGATCTTGACCGCGCAATTCTCAGTTTCGGGTGAGGCGTCTCCATCGTCGCTTCTGCATCAGCGAGCAACTCTTCGTACAGTTTCTCACCAGGCCTGAGACCAGTAAACTCGATCCGGATCTCGTCGTCAGAGTAGCCGGACAATCGAATCATGTTCCGCGCAAGGTCCACTATCTTGACTGGCTCGCCCATATCGAGCACGAACACCTCGCCCCCATGGCCCATTGCGGAAGCCTGCAACACCAACTGGGCAGCCTCCGGGATGGACATGAAGTAGCGATTGATCTCAGGATGCGTCACAGTCACGGGACCACCGTGTGCAATCTGCTCGGCAAACTTCGGAATCACGCTGCCGGTGCTACCCAAGACATTCCCAAAGCGGACGACCTCGAATTGCGTCGCTTTCGTGCCAAAGCTGTGCAGCGCCTCACAGACCATCTCGGCCAGCCTCTTCGTTGCTCCCATGACGTTGGTCGGGTTGACGGCCTTGTCCGTGGAAATAAAGACGAAACGCTCAGCGCCATAGCGCTCCGCATGAGTAGCTACCTGAAGGGTCCCCAGGACATTGTTTCGCACCGCCTGCCACGCGTTACCCACCTCCATCAGCGGAACATGCTTGTAGGCCGCCGCATGGAACACGATCTGTGGCGCCCAGGCCGAAAATACCTCCTCCAGCCGCACGCCGTCCTTCACGTCGCCGGCCAGGGGCACAACCCGCACATCCGGGCGGTTTCTGGCGAACCATTGCTCCACCGAGTAGAGAGCAAATTCGCTCGACTCGAGCAGGATCAAGATGCCAGGCTCAAACCGGGAAAGCTGTCTGCACAATTCGCTGCCTATAGAGCCACCAGCCCCGGTGACAAGCACGGTCCGGCCTGCAAGCATCGCCTGGACATTCTCGGTATCGATGCTGACCGGTTCGCGACCGAGCAGGTCCTCGATCTCGACCGGCCGCATGGCGCTGATCGAAACCCGGCCATTCATCAACTCTTCGAGCCCCGGAACGGTGAATACATGCGCACCGGCACGCACACCGATATCCGTTGCCCGTCGCAACGTTTCGGTCGCAGCCGAGGGCATGGCAAGAATCACATGACTGGCCTTGAATTCGCGCAATACCTCGGGCAAGGCACCCAGCCCGCCCACGATGGGAATACCGAACAACTCCATACCCCATTTACCCAAATCGTCATCGACCAGAGCAACCACACGCCAGTCCGGGCTTCGCTCGAGTTCACGCATCAGCATGGCGCCACCCCGACCTGCGCCGACAATGACAACAGGCTTGCCTTGCGCTATCAACCCACCATACAGCCGATGCTCCTTCCACATCCGCCATGCCGCACGCCCCCCACCCATCACAAGCAGCAGCAACACCGGGTAAAGAACGATCATTGAGCGCGGAATCGCTGTGCCCCCCCTGTCCAGCGCCACCCACACCAAAAGTGCCACGCCAGAGACAGCGACCGCTTTTAGCACCCGTTTCAAGTCGGGAAGGCTGGCAAATACCCACATGCCACGATAAAGCCCAGCCCAGCGGCAAGCCACGGCGTGGACGACGAGCAAGCCACCCAACCCAAGGAAGGCCAATCTGACATACTCGGAGGGGAGGTCGAAATTGAACCGCAGCAGCAGGCCGCCGCACCACGCAATGGCGACAGCAAACAGGTCGAAGAGAAATACGAGCGCAGAGCGCAAGAATCGGATCATATTTTTATGAACGAACCGGCCTGAGATTGGCAAGCATCCTCCGGCAACGGCAAAAACACATTCTGTTCAGGGCAGGAAAGGAATACGCCGCTTAACAGCGTCGGCCGTTTCAGCCCTCGCGGGTGGCGGCCTGCATCACGGATCGGAGCGCGTTGCAGGTCTGTTCGACGGAGGCCTCATCAAGCGTCGGATGCACAAGAAACATCAGACTCGTTTCACCCAACTCTTTTGCAACAGGCAAACGGACGGATGGCCGCCATCCGGTAGCATCAAACGCCCGCTCAAGATAGACCTCGGGACAGGACCCGACAAGACAGGGCACTCCAAGCGCATTGATCTCCGCAAGAACCCTGTCGCGGCCCCATCCAGCAGCAAGGCGGGCAGGATCAACAAAAACATAGCACTTGTATGCAGCATGGCGACAGTCTTCCGGGAGCACCGGGACTCTGAGGCCATCAACGGTCTTCGCGCAATCCCATATCGTTTGCGCGTGACGATTTCGCAGCCGCGACCACTCTGCCATCCTGCGCAACTGAATGCGCCCGATTGTCGCCTGCATTTCGGTCATACGCCAATTGGTACCGAACTGCTCGTGAAGCCAACGAAACCCGGGTTCATGTTCGCGTTCGTAGACTGCGGCCCAGGACTTTCCATGGTCCTTGTAAGACCACATCCGGGACCACAACTCATGGTCGTTGGTCGTAACCATGCCACCTTCTCCACCAGTCGTCATGATCTTGTCCTGGCAGAAAGACCACGCACCGACGTGGCCGATGCTCCCAACGGGATGCCCCTTGTAGCGGGCACCGTGAGCCTGGGCACAGTCTTCGATCACGGCAAGGTCATGCTCACGAGCCAGGGCCATGATCGGATCCATGTCACACGGCCAACCTGCCAGATGCACGCAGATCACTGCTCGAGTGCGAGCGGTGAGCACCCTTCGCACCGTATCGGCGGTAAGGTTCTGGCTGTCACGGTCAACATCCGCAAAAACCGGCGTCGCACCTGCTGTGATGATGCAGGAAACCGAAGCCAGAAAAGTACGAGCGGTCACGACGACCTCATCACCCGGCCCGACACCCAGCGCCTTGAGTGCAAGATCAAGAGCGACAGTACCGTTAGCAAGCGCAACCGCATACTGACACTCAGCCCATCGGGCGAACTCGTCCTCGAACTGGCGCCCCTCGTTTCCAGTCCAGTAGTTCACCTGCCCGGAGCGCAAAACCTTGCCGACCGCAGCGATCTCGTCCTCGGAAAAATGCGGCCACGGGGCGAACTCGATGACACCATCAGCCTCTCCGGCCTTCTCGGAACACCGTCTCATTGACTCACTCACCTTCATTGCTTTGCGACGACCTGATCTTGTCGGGGTGACGGGTTCGCGCGGGGACATCTCCCCTCACGACGCCCCCGGCCGGAACAATCGCATCATCGCCGACTGAAAACCCTGGAATCGCAACCGCGCCAGCACCGAACAACACTCGCCGTCCGACCTTGACGCCGCCGCATAGCCTTGCTCCTGGTCCGATATGGGCACCCTCTGCCACCCAGCAGTCATGGTCAACCGAGGCGCAGGTATTGATGATCGCGTGCTCTCCGATCACCGCATCAGCGTTGATAACGGCCCCCGCCATCACCACGCAGCCTGCACCGATCCGGGCCGAAGGAGATACGACGGCGCGTGGGTGCACGACAGAATCGAAGCGGAGACCACGTTCGGCAATACGAGCGCCCATCATTGACCGGATTCGATTGTCGCCAATCGCGACGACAACCGCATCAACGCCTTCACTTGCAGCAAAATCAATCATCGCATCCAGACCGCCGAGTACGGTATATCCAAACCATTCCTGACCGTGGCGCCCAGCATCACCATCAAAAACACCCGCGACGGAATCGCCCTGCTGCACGATCGCGTCCACCACGACTTTTGCGTGACCTCCAGCCCCGAAAATGACAAGCCTCCTACTCACCGTTGCGCCCCTTCTGCTGGCTACCGGTAAACGGAGTCATTGTTTCCCGCCCGGGTTCGCTGACGCCATGACGGCCAAGCACCCTCCCAATCGTCATCAACAGAATTCTCAAGTCAAGCGCAAATGAACGGTGATCCACGTACCAGACATCGAGGCGAAAGCGCTCGTCCCACGATAGCGCATTTCGCCCGTTAACCTGGGCCCAACCGGTAATCCCGGGCCGAACTTCATGCCGCCTCCCCTGTTCCGGGGAATAAAGTGACATGTACTCCATCAATAGCGGGCGCGGTCCGACCAGACTCATGTCGCCCCTGAGGACATTGAACAACTGAGGAAGCTCGTCCAGGCTGAGCTTGCGAATCGTCCGTCCAACGGCCCCCAGCCGCGCCTCGTCGGGCAGCAAGCGGCCGGAGGCATCACGTTTATCCGACATCGACCGGAACTTGTACAAAGTGAAAGGCCGCCCATGCAAACCTGGTCTGAGCTGTCGAAAAAGAACCGGCGCTCCGAGACAGCGCCAGATAATCAGCGCAAGCAGCAGCATCACTGGCCAAAGCAGCATGATAGCGAGAAGGGCCATGGTCAGATCAAACGCGCGTTTCATGCTGACCCTCCGCACCCGAGCGCAACAGGCTTCCAATAAAAGCTGTTAGCGCCCCCGTTACAACCATTGCCGAGAACTCGTTTGTCGCACGCCCCCTCCCTGCCCTGCCCATACGTGCACGAAGGTCTGCGTCACGAACCAATTGTGCAAGCACATCAACCAGCCCGCCTACATCTCCTGCCTCATGCATCAAGCCGGTCTCCCCCTCCACGACGGCGTCCGTCAATCCGTAGATCCGGGATGCCACAACCGGCAGACCACAGGCGCCTGCTTCGATGATGACGGTGCCAAAACCCTCGCGATAGCTGGGCAGGCAAAACACATCAGCCGCGGCCATGAAGTGCTCGGGATGGTCGGTAAAATCCACAAAATGGAGCGTAGCCGCGGCGCCAACAAGCACTTCGACCTCGTGCCGCAATCCGGCCTCGTCGGGCCCCACGACCAACAGCACACAACCCGGTATTGACGCAGACAGCGCAGAAAACGCAGCGGCCAGATCGAGCACGCCCTTGTCGCGGTTCAAGCGGCCAACAAACAGCAGAACCACCGCATCCTCTGCAACGCCCAAAGAGCGGCGCACCGCCTGCCTTGCTTCCACCGAAGGCCTGAAACGGACGGCATCAACTCCCGAGATCGACCCACTCGCCAAAACCGCCGAGCGCTTATCGTTCGTAATGCCCTGATCAATCAGAAATTGTCGCTGGGACGCACTGTCAGCGAGAACATGCGTTGCACACCTTGCAATAAGCCGGTCAGCCATTTTCAGCAACGTGCGCCCAAGTCCGGTCCGGGTGGCCCATACCTGCCCGGTGAACATATGTATCCGAGACGGCACGCGCGCGAGGCAACCCGACACCATCGCCATTAGCCCCCCTTTGGGGGTTACGGAAAAGACAAGATCAAATCGCTCACGATGGAAAACACGCGTCAGGCGGGCCAGGCATTGAAGATCCAACATCGGCGCGATTGGGCGTGCAAACGGGATTGAGATCACCCGCACGCCGCGAACATCCGCAGAAATACGTTCAGGATCAGCCGTATTGGTAATCACGGTCACGTCGTGGTCTGCGGCAAGCGCCACGATATGCGCACGGAGAAAAGCAATCACGGTCATATCCGACGCCGCGACCAGCGCCACCTTCTTTCGGTTATCAGCAGTGCTCATGCGGAAGCCCAAAGAGGATTCGCGTTGATGAAAGCCCGCGGCGAAGGCGTGGCTCAACGAGTTCAGACTTCATATCCGATCTAGAGCTCATGATCTCAAACCGGGTGGCGATTGAAGGCAAATCCGCGCGAAAGCACTCTGCGCAAGTCAGCAACTGCGACAACAGGCCGTAGCAGGCGAAAGCGCTCAGTGCATGCAAGCAGGGCAGCGAGAACGGGGTATTTCGACAGCAGCTGGATATTGCGCCTAACCTCCATCCTCAGCGCGCTTTCCCTGCAGCGCTCATATCGAAGAAGATGCTTGAGCAACCAGAATGCCCAAATATGTGCATCCGCACGCGTACCAAGAAAAGGCTGCCCATGCCGCTCGAAGTACTTTCTGAGCACCTGGAGTTCCCAGCGCGACACATTGAGGTTGTTGCGCGACAATCCGGATTCGTTGTGGCGATATAGATACAGTGGCAATTGGATGTCGACAACACTAACCCCCCCATCGAGGAGCCGAAGCCACAGATCAAAGTCCTCGCAAGAACGCAGACTTTCGTCATAGCCGCCAAACTCTGTCAACAGCTCTCTGGAGATCATGAGCGCTGCGCCAGTGAGACTGTTACGCATGACTATTGAGTCGCTTTCCGCTACCTCACGCACCTTGAATTCGTTATCACAGTGGGCGGTCTCGGCAAGCTCACAGCTGTCACCTATGCGCCTGACCTGACACGTCACGGCAATTTTCGGTCGAAAAACCCGAAGCTGAAACTCGATTTTCTGCGGATGCAGTTCGTCATCGGCGTCAAGAAACGAAATCACATCTCCCGTGGCAGCGTTCAGGCCAACATTTCGCGACGCGGCCAGCCCAAGATTGCGCTCATTCCTGATGTAAACAACCTGAGGATAGCGTTGCAGAACGGCTTCAATACGGTCTGTCTCGGGCGAGCAGTCATTGACCACGATGATCTCTTCGACCTGGCGTGTCTGCCCATGAAGCGAAGCAAGAGCGAGGCCCAAGGTTGCAGCATCCCGGTAACAGGGGATGACTACGCTGACTCGGTGTGGAACTGGACTCATGGCAAGATGCTGCGCGCCAGAAAATAGGCGGCCTTGAGTCGATAGCTCAGGTCGAGTGGTTGGACAAGTGCGCGCAGGAGACTGCGACGTGCTCCCGTGACATCACCATGCATCTGAGCAATCCGCCCGCTCCGGTAGGCCAGAAATCCCTCTGCGCGGCGGCGGTCAGCCAACGGCAATTCATCAATATACTGCGCATACAAGGTGCGAATGCGCGATATCTGCTTTGGTGAAGCAGCCGATATGTTCCCACCACCAAGCCAGTAATAACCGAGGCATTCGGGCAGTCGGACAAAGCGCTCAGTCAGTCTCGAAATCCGAACCCACGTATCGTAATCTTCCACGGAAATGAGTTCCCGGTTTTCCGTGATTCCGCCCAACTGTTCGATAAGCGCTCTGCGCACGACAACACTGGAATTGGGCACAGACATGCCGGTGCAGAGCAAGGCCTTGAACATGGGGTGCTTGGGCTCCGTCGATACGATCCGTTCGCTGAAAACCGTTTGAGCGGTATCGCGAACGATAAACAGATCGTGGTAAACGAGATCTGCACCTGCGTCGAGTGCGGCCACACTCTTCTCCAGCTTGGCAGGCGTCCACCAGTCGTCAGAGTCAAGAAAGGCAATATATGGAGCCCTGGCCCCGGAAACACCACGATTGCGCGGCCGCGCCGGCCCGCCAAAGTTGTCCGCGGTATCGAAGCGGAGACTCAGTCGCCCCGAAAACTCGTCCGCAACGCTTGCACTATGATCCGTTGACCCGTCGTCACAGACCAGTACCTCGAAGTTGTCCAGAGTCTGCAGCGCCAGCGAGTCGAGGCACCGCCTGAGGTCATCCGCGCGGTTGTATGTGGGGATGACGACGGTCACCCGCGGATTTGCCAATACCTTACTCACCACTCACGCGACCTTCAGACGCGTCGAAAAATAGGTGATCGTTTCCTTCAGTCCATCTGCCAGATCGACTTTCGGCTCCCAGTCAAGCACCTGCTTCGCCAAGGAAATATCCGGCTGCCGTTGCTTCGGATCATCGGCTGGCAGCGGTTTGAAGATCAGCCGACTCTTCGAACCCGTCAGCCGAACAACCTGCTCAGCCAGTTCCAGCATCGTGAACTCACAGGGATTCCCAATATTCACAGGTCCGACAAAATCCTGAGCCGAGTCCATCATGCGAATCATGACTTCTACCAGGTCGTCGACATAACAGAAGCTTCTGGTCTGCTGGCCATCCCCGTAGATCGTGATGTCCTCACCCTTCAGCGCCTGAACGATGAAATTACTGACCACTCTACCGTCGTTGGGGTGCATGCGCGGACCATAGGTATTGAAAATACGTACGACCTTGATCTGCAGTTGATGCTGGCGCCAGTAATCGAAAAAGAGCGTTTCAGCGCAACGCTTTCCTTCGTCGTAACAACTCCGGATACCAATAGGATTGACCTTGCCCCAGTACGACTCGACCTGCGGGTGCACCTCGGGGTCTCCGTAAACCTCGCTTGTCGACGCCTGCAGGATTCGCGCCTGTACTCGCTTTGCCAATCCAAGCATGTTGATCGCACCATGGACACTCGTCTTCGTCGTCTGAACCGGATCGTGCTGATAGTGAACGGGAGACGCTGGGCAAGCCAGATTGTAGATCTGGTCTACTTCGACGTAGAGCGGAAAAGTCACGTCATGCCGCATGACCTCGAAGTAGGGATTGCCCATCAGATGGGCAATATTATCCTTGCTACCGGTGAAGAAATTATCCACGCAGAGTACATCGCGTCCCGCTTCGAGAAGGCGTTCACACAAGTGAGAGCCAAGAAAGCCGGCCCCGCCAGTCACCAATATCTTTTTAGTCATCGTTCTTATCGTGTCCCAAGTAAGCCAATCAGTTTTCGGGGGGCCTTGAACATCAACTCAGCGAGCCTGAGGACACCTCCAGGGATCGCAAAAACCAGGGCCGGAGGATCCAGCTGGATGATCCGCTTCAGGTGGTATGGGATATTAGACACGCCGTTCGCAGAGGGAGAAAGCACGTGCACAGCCCACAGGTACATCACATGGGTTCGATACCGCATTCTCTCAAAGGAAGTCAGCTCAAGCGTCCGTACCTGCCCCAGCAACAACCTGAAATACTCTTCAAAGACGACCCGGTCCTTTGTGACGCTTCGAATTGTGCTGCGATGCTGACGAAAATAGTTCAGGGGCTCTGCAACGTATGCGACATCGTAGCGAGCGGCAATCCTGAAGAAGAGATCCCAGTCGCAACAAACCTTGTACTCCGAAGACAAATAGCCAACGGTGTCAAAGCAATCTCTTCGAATAAGCGCAGCGCTAAGGTTTGGAATAACGCATGAGTGCATCAGAAAGCGAGACGCCTCGGAACCGGGGAGCAACACGTCGCCGGAACACCGGGCCCTGAACGCATCTTCACGAATCGAAAAGTCGTCACCCAGCACAGCTCCGTCCTCATCAACCATCAGGCTGCGACAGAATGCAATGCCAGCAGATGGATGCTGCCTCATCGCATCGACAAGGCGCTCAATCATGCGCGCATCACAATCATCGTCGCAGTTTGCGAACAGCACAAACTCGCCCGTCGTCAACTCGACGCCTTGGTTGCTTACCGCCACCCACCCGCCATTTTTATCGCGAACGAGAAGGCGGACGCCCGGTCGCCCTTCATACGAGCGGAGAACGTCGACGCTATTGTCCGGAGAACAGTCGTCGATCACCAGAATCTCTGTGTTCGGGTAGGTCTGCCCGAGAAGACTATCCATTCTGCGGGGGAGGAATCCCGCATGGTTATAACTGGCAACGACGACACTAACCACCCCTACGCCCGATTCCTGCGTCATTTGAACAGGCCTTTTGCACGCAGTTCGTTCAGGCTCTCCTCATAGCGGTCACCACTGATCTGTTCGCCCTTCACCCAGTTAACAAATGCGCTCAAACCGTCGTCGATTCCAACTTTTGGCTCAAATCCCAGGGTACGTTTCACTTTCTCAAGATTCGCAACGTTATGCCGAATGTCGCCAATCCTGAACTGGCCGGATACGCTGATTGACGAACACCCACCCAGATGCCGGAGCAGGGTTTGCGCAATCGTCATCACATCCGTAGCTGCACCAGAGCCGACGTTGAAGACGTCGACCAGAGGTTCCGGGTGCTCGATCCCCTTGACGGTCGCATCAACCACATCGCCGATAAAGACAAAATCGCGGCTCTCGCGACCATCTTCGAATATATTGATGGGGCTACCGTTCCGAATGCGGGTGGAGAAGATCGAGAGGATGCCCGTATAGGGATTCGACAGCGACTGCCCCGGTCCATAAACATTCTGATAGCGAAACGCGAGGGCCGAAATCCCCAGGGCCCTCCCCACCGTCAGCACCAACTGTTCCTGTGTAAGCTTCGTTACCCCATAGACGGAAGAGGGATGCAAAGCAGCACCTTCATCTGTCGGCACCACCTCCAACGGCAAGGAACAAACGGGACAGAGATGCTCGAACTGCCCCTTGACCATCTCCTCGGCGCTTCGAGCCTCGGGATGGAGGGTGCCATGCACGGCGCAGCGATAACAACCTTCGCCGTAGACGGCACGTGAAGAGGCCACAACCAGTCGCTTTACCGGGAAGCCATCATTCGCAATCACGTCCAGCAGCAGTGCCGTACCCCCAACATTCACTTCGGAATAATGCTGGATCGCATACATGGACTGCCCTGTGCCAGTCTCAGCTGCCAGGTGTACAACCGTATCCACCCCCGGAAGAACTTTCATCAAGTCAGTCCGGACCGTTACATCACCACGAACAAAGCGAGCCTTGCCTTCAAGTCGCTTGAAAAGCGGTGACTGCTCGGGATCCGCGCCGTGGATCTGAGGTGCGAGATTGTCGAGAACCGTCACCTCGTGCCCGCGCTCGCTCAGCGCAAGTACGAGTGCCGATCCGATAAACCCGGCCCCGCCCGTTACAAGTATCTTTCTTCCGCTCATCCCTTGCCCTGTCTCAAAACGCCCTTGCTCTCCCAACGGCCCGCAGATCGATCGTAGTACCGAATGACCACCGCAGGGCTTCCGACCGCTACAGAAAAGTCCGGAATGTCATGCGTCACTACCGAATTCGCGCCGACAACGCAGTTCTTGCCGACGCTCGCACCAATGATGCACACATTCTCGCCGATCCAGCTTCCTTCTCCGATCACCACGGCGTTCTTGAACCGAACGGGTTGATGCATTATCGGCACCCCAACGTCCTCATAGGAATGAAGGTTATCGGAGATGTAAACGTTGTTCGCCGTAAGCACATGGTCCTCGATGACGACGTCACGCACGGCAGTAATGTGGTTGTTGTAACCGAAGACGCACCCGGACCCGACGTGCAGACGCCCCGACTGACCCTCTGAAGGCTCACAGTACAACCAGGCGCCACGCTGCATGACCGTGCGATCACCAAGGCCAATGTGTTCTCCCCCATTGACACGAAATGGCGCGTACAACAACACATTCCTTCCACAACGGCCGAAGCGGGGAGCATGAACACATGCGAACCAGAGACTACGCAGTTTCGCCAGGATTCGCTGCACAAGACCAATCATCACTCTTGCTTCCGAAGCATCGTCAAGAACACCTCAGGACTCGCAAAATACGGTGCAAGCTCTGAGAGCCTCTGTTCGCTCAATGTCCACCACTCAGAGTCTGCCAGCCCCGCGCACAGCGTTGCGTCAAAACGTTGCCGCAACGGGCGGCAGGGAACACCGGCCGCGATTGTATAGGGAGGCACATCCCGGGTCACCATCGCGCCTGCACCGATTACCGCGCCCACGCCAATACTGACCCCCGCCCGAATCATCGCCCGCTCTCCTATCCAGACATCCGCGCCCACGACCGTCCGCGGGATCGACTCGTGAGCTGCATTCTGGCTCGCGAAAAATCTGGGGAGCGGCTGCGACCGGTCATAGAACACGGGACTTGTACTCACGAGCGACGTAGGATGATTAACAAGCCCAATCGTCACATTCGCAGCAATCGAACAGAAAGGCCCCACTTCAGCCCCAAGCAGCAGGGTGTTCTCCTGCACATAGCTGTAGGAGCCAAGCGTGGAACAGATCAATCTCGCGTTCCGGAAAAGGACCGCGTAATCACCCAGGCTACTTTCCCCATCGACCGTCGCACCGCCGTGGATGACACTGCGGGAAAATCTGCGGCGAAGCCGAAATTCGTAAAGAGTGCGACGAAGTGACGTCGAGATGCGGCTCATGCGGATGGCTCCTTACGATCTCCGTTCAACAGCCCTTCGATAAACTTCAGATTGCGCTTCAGGTTCTCACCATCCAGCGGTCCGATGTACCTTTCCATCGTTCCTCTATCAAGAAACGCGTCATACCGGTCATCGCCTCGCATGAAGTCCGAAATCGCCGCCTCAAGTTCGTCTGCAGAATGGGTCGTGACCAACTCGGATCTGCCATCGAACGGCGCGTCGAGAATCTGCCTGTCGTTCTTGTGGTAGACGCAGGGGATACCCAGACAGGACGCCTCGAACAAGGTCTGCGAGTAGATCGAAACATAGAAATCGGTCTCATCCAACACAGCCCGCATCGGGACCTGATCAAGGATGCTATCGACCAACCCTTCGAAATACTCATCGCAGAACCGGCGATACAGTTCCTTGTACCCATTGGCGCGCACCTTCAGCACCACACGGACACCCGTTCCCCGTGACCTGAGCCTGCAGATCGCTTCAAGCACGTCGTTGAGGAACTCGAACTCTACCGCGAGGTATGAATTAAGATCTGTATTACTGAAGCCGGATGCGCCAATCGTGATGACAGGATTCTCGCGGTTGATACTCCGCCGCGGCACCATGGCGTAATCGTCCATTCGGGGATCGCCCAGACAAATCACGTTCTTCATTCCACGGAAATAGTGATCCCGAACACTCTCAGAATACGAATTGATCACATCCGCATACTTTCCTTCATCGAGAAACGCGCTGCACAGAAGCCCGTTAATGATCAGATAACTGGGGACTCCTCGAGCCTTGGCCACGCAGTCAACCAGCATTGCAACCTGTCCAAGGTTTGCGATCAATACCTCAAGTCGGATGGGGTGGCGATCGAGATAGCGAATCACGCAGTCAAGCGCACGCAATGTTTCGGGCAAGCTCGACGAAATCCGCGTTTCAATCGCCCGGTTGACCGCATCAGTCACATCAACACCATTCGTGAGTACAAGACGGGCCGTACGTTTCTTGCGGTAGGAGCATATCAGCGACGAAGCTGCCCCACGATAACGGCCCACATTCCCGTACACTGGGATCGGCCGCTCACGCAGAAACTTCATAGCCCCTTTCGAGGCCGAAAAATGTCCCTGGAGGACCTGCACGCCCGGCATCTTGCTCAGGCATTGCATCAACTTGCGCGTCGGATGGTACTCCTGAACAAATACCCTGTCCCTCTGCCTGAAACATCCCGCGACGCTATCCCAGGCACTCATCAAAATGCCCTGCACGGTAATCACGGCATCCCGGACGCGGTGCCGGATACGCCTGACATGCACACGCTCGTTCATCCATCGGTGAATTGGAAAGAAATATCCATCCAGCGACGAACGTCCACCAGTTGCAAGACGCGACCAAGTCAGCGCCATGTCCTGCAAGACAGACTCAATAACGTCGTTATTCGAACATACAAAAAGCTTCTGATAGGAAAAGCCTCTCAACTGCTCAAGACACATGCGACTGCGCACGTAGAACGTAAAGTCATTCCAGATCAGAATTCGAAAACTGAACCCGAAATCAACCCCATTGTACCGAAATATGTCTTTACCCTCCTCATCCAGGTGCCAGTCATGGAAAAACCTGTACATGAGGAAATTGTTTTCCTGCATGACAGACTGGGAGCACAGGTGATCCACGTAGTACGCGACACCACCAAGCGCCAGAACATCCCGCAGCAGGCCAAAGTCATAGGTCAGGATCAAGTCAAGCGCTGGCTCGAAGTTGGGCACTACCGACGACCAGCCGGCTCTGGAGTCGACGATGAACACGTTCCGGAATGATGATCCAGGAACGATTACGTTTCCATCACAGCCCAATTCGAACTCCTGCCTCCTGTCCAAGGATGACACCTCAGACAGCCCTGCACACAAAATGAATCAATGGTCGCCCCTTGCTCCCCTTCACAGTTGACATACCCGTGTCCATCACCGCCTCAACTGCAAACCCTGCACGCTTCAAAGCCTCAAGCCAATACCAACTCGGATAATCCCGGTCACCGAGATCTGGGTCGTAAAGATAGCCCGAAGATGAAATCGAGGGAGAAACCGGCATATAGCGCCGAGTAGCCAGGTTACGAAGGATTCGAAGACTTGCCACAAACACAGATACGAGAAATCTCAAACCCGTACGTGGCGTTTCGTTAAGGATGACAAGCAGGCCGCCCGGCTTCAGTGCGCGGCGAATCCCCTTGAGCACGGACTCAAGGTTATCAGCGTGATGCAGCGCAGAAGACGCCACAACTGCATCGAGATACGACTCCTCAAAGAGAAGCGGTTGAAACAAGGCCTCAAGCGTAACGACCTTCTCAGCATTACCCTCCATTAAAGTCATGACTTCAGGCAGCAATTTATGGAGGAAATGCTGACTCGAATCGAGGGCATAGACGGTCTTCACTGAGTCAACGCGCGACAGCATGGCGGTCAACCACCCACCACCGCAGCCAAGATCGAGCACTTCGGCCCCCTGCGGCAGCAGGGCCGCCCAATCTAGCTTTTTCGACGCGTCGACATAGTTGCAGACCTCACCGACTGTATTCAGATACGCCCTGGCGTTCTGCAAATATTCGTTCGAGTCAGGGTACGAATTAACCATTGACTGATCGAATTGCGATACACCAGACAGAGTTTGCTTAACAATCCAGTTCTCGTTCATTTCAATTTTCTCAAGATATCACGCACACCATGCTTCACTTTCTCTATGACCGGCGCCATCTCATCCTTGCGCAAGCCAACGACGGAGGGCGCGTAAATCAATAACGTAACAAATATGAAAGCGTACAAGAATCCGCTTCCCAGCATTCCGAAAAACAACTCCGACTTGTCCATGCCAGCAGCCAGACCAGGAGCAAGAACCCGAACGGTGAACATCGAGCCGTAGCCCACACTCAGAAGGGTCACGATGGGCAGCAACTGATAGTACCAACGGAAAGCCGCCAGATACTGCCGGCAAATCATCCACGACTGAATATTGACGAACAGAATATTCAGACAGACCATTTTGAGCGCAAGCCCCAAAGCTCCTAGTCCCATACCCGAAACCCACACCCCATCGGTCGGCCCAATCAGCAGGTACGAAACTGGAACGCTCACAACCAAACCGGAAACAGTCACCTTCATGTAACTATGGGTCCTTCCGGTTGCCATGAACAATGTCCCGTTTATCTGTCCCATTGTCTGATGAACCGGGTAGAAGAGCATCAGAAACAACACCGGCCATCCAGCATGATAGGCGTCACCAAGCAGGGCAACGACAAGGTTTTCAGCCCAAGGGGCAAGGAAGCAGGATACGCCTGACGCCAATAGCATCAGAAATCGCGTCGCCTTCTGATGCAGAACGATCACGCGCGCGTTGTCTCCGCGCGCGCACGCCTCGGCAACCTCCTTCCAAAGAATATTGAGTACCGAACTGGTCGCCAGCAGGCTTATGGTGGAAAGCTGAGCTGCGACCTGATAGAAACCCTGCTGACTGGATCCGCCGAAACGCTGCAATAACCATCGGTCTGTGATCTCATAACAGAACGTAAACACTGCGATGATCATCATCGGCCTGCAGTACGCAAGATACTCCGAAACGACTCCACCCACTGACGCAGCGCCACCGTCGTCAGCATTGCGCACCACTCCCCTTCGTAGTGCGCCGGAAAGCCACGCGGCAGCAACCAGATACTCAACGATGATGGCCGACAAGACCGAGCGGACTGACAACCAGTCGCCCAGCAGCATGGCCGAAACCAAAATGACATGCGTTGAAATGATCAAGAGCCCCGACACCTGAATCCGGACAGTCATTCGGGCCGCTTCGTGAATCTGCACAACCGTTTGCCAGACCTGATTCTGAAGAAAAGTGGCCAACAGGGCGAGCACGACAAGGTCACGTGACTGCCCAAGCCAGAACCGGTCGACGAGCGACTGCGGGAGCAATTGGATAACGAGGGCAGTTGAAAAAACGAACTGAAATCCCAGCCACCCAAAGTACACGAGGTAGTAGAGACGCCCCCGATGGCGCTGCGCGATAAAGGTATAAAAAGCGCTGCCCGACCCCATGTCGAGCAAGGCGCGAATAGCCCAGAAACTCCCGAGGAGATACGCAAGATTACCGTAGTCCGATGGCCCAAGCCCGCGCGCAACCAGCAGCCCCGCGATTAGACTTATTGCAGCGCGCGCCATATTGGCGCCGACCGAGAATAGAAGCCGACGCTTGACCGACAGGACGGTCGCCCCCCGCTCAACCACGCTCAAAGTGAAAAACCGTCGTCAACTACGAGATTCTGTCCGGTGATGTAGCGTGATGCATCAGACAAAAGAAAGAGTAACGCGCCGACGACGTCACCCGGGTCGATCATTCCTTTCGACGCACATCGCTCTTTGTAAGCATCAAGAAAGCCTGAAGGCTGCCCCGCGAGAATACCCCCGGGACTCAGGCAATTTACTCGAATTCCCGCCCCCTTGAAGTATTGAGCAAAATAGCGGGTTAAATGAATAACACCAGACTTGATCGCTGCATACTCTACGGGCATGGTCATCTCAGTCCCGGCATAGACCTCGAACCGTGGCGCCATCACCCCATAGATCGAAGACATATTGACCACATTCCCACCACCTTGCGCCCGGAATGCCAGACAGAATTGCTGGGCTACAAGAAAGTAGCCCCCAAGATGTGAGTCGACGTTCTCACAGAAATCAGTATAGGTCACGTCCTCGAGTTTGCGCCCGTAGTTCCGGTTCCTTGGATACGCATTGTTGACGACTGCATCGACACGGCCATAGCGACCAGTCACCTCCGAAATCAGAGCGGTAATCGAATCCTTGCTCGTGATATCGAGATGCGCCGCGCAAGCGCGTGCAGCTTGTTCCGGCGCCAATGAGTCCACTAGCTGCGTGGCGGCCATCATATCGATATCGGCGACAACGGGAATGTCCCCGCTATCGGCAATCGCGCGCACGAATCTCGACCCTATTACCCCCGCACCGCCCGTTACGACTACGACTTTGCTTTCATGCCGCTCGCCGAGCACTTCTTCTCCGGTCATGACTCAGCCTTTACGTTTGGAAAGGAGAATGTGGTCACCGATGAGAAGATGATCAATCTCCGAGCGCTCGAACGTGCGATCCGCATCGTCAATGGTGACGACGATGGGCTCACCGTGCAGGTTGAAGCTCGTATTACGAACTTTTTCATAATAAATTTTAATCAGAATACCCAGAATTCATCTGTTATGATTTTCGAGTGCAACCACCCTGGGTCAGGATTGCCGAGCAAGAATTTCATTATGGGCTTTAAAAGGACTTGATTTATAGAAATACTCAGAAGGCTTCGTCTTTAGAATAAGATTTGGCGACTGTCCAAATACAATCGTATTATCCGGAACAACCTCATCCTTGACCAATGCTCCAGCAGAAACAAATACGTTGCTACCTATACTCGTATTACCGATTACAGTCGCATTCGCAAACAGCCAAACAAACTCACCAAATCTCGGGTAATAACCATGATTACCACCGACGGTACAGCCTTGCTGAAAAACAAAGTAGTTTCCATAGGATGCTCTGCCCATAACGGATGCAACAGGATGCTCAAGAAAAAAAACATCCGGCAACATTACCTCATAGTAAATATCACACCCATTTAACATTTTATTGAGATAATATATTCTATCCGCGAGAGACCTATTATTGCACTTCACCGCCTCTTGCGATGCAAAGTACAGAAATATTGAGTACTGTCCTGAATGAAACGGATTAAATACAACCTCACCAGAATCGCTCCAATAATATTTATTATTATTCTCTATAAAGCACCTTTTCGTCCGCAACAAGGCCAATTTGACAGCATACGAAACATCAACTATATCTTTTTCACTTAAAAAGAAGTTGTTCCGAATTTGTTTGCAAAGCAACTCACTCAGTTCATCAGTTGCATAGAACACATTGTATATTTCTGCAGGCATTGACAACCTCCTTACACATATTCCAGGCAGCCTGCACCCAAGGCCGATGGAGATTGAATCGATGACCGGCACTGACTTGATGTCAAGATGCTTGAGATACTATTAACCTGGGGACGGGTCAGCTATTGCTCATTGCGCTCCACTGAATCGTCATTTTTTCAACGCTCGACTACATTCACTCCAGATGCCATCAGGAACTCGACGAAACGAAAATCAAGTTCCGAATCGATATCGATCGACCTCTCTTCAGGCATTACATGCAGTCGGGTATCTGGATTGAACAGGGACTCATTGCCGAACAACGCCGCCCTCCGCCAAACGTAGATCGAGGCGTTCATGTCATAACACTTGGGCGCATCCTGACGCCTGACGATTGCGTTACGGGGTGACTTTGACAGATGAACAATTCCGTCCTGATCGAGTTCGACGAGGTTGAAGTATGGGGATCGGCGCGCCGGCATTGCCGTGATGACATTTCCCGCACCACTTCGCTCAAGCAATTCGACCGCATCACGAATATCCTCAGGTGTTCGCAATGGTGAGGTTGCGTCCAGATCGACCAGGGTTTCGAACGAATCGCCGGTAAGCCGCTCAACCTCAGCGACGCAATGGCGGATGACCGGCAACTTCGCGGCCTGGTCTGTCGCGAGCTCGTCCGGGCGCTTGACAAGAAGGTCTGCGCCACAATCCTGAGCAACTGCGAGAATCTCGTCCGAATCGCTGCTTACCGCAATCAGATCAAACAGACCCGACGCTCGTGCCTGATCAATGCTATGGGCAATAAGAGGTTTTCCAAGAAGAACCTTGAGGTTCTTCCCCTTGACGCCCTTTGAGCCTCCCCGGGCACAAATCGTACACAGTCGCTTCATCGAATGACCCACTCCCTGTTTCTGTTGGCCTGCTCGGCAGCATCAATCAGTTGCAGCGTCGCCAGACCTTCGTCGAGCGAGCATAGTGTTGCGTTCTCATCGCCAAGCATGGCCCGATGCATCGCCTCGTAGGTGAAGTCGCGCCCTACCAACAGGGTTTCGAGCTCATTGCCGCAGGAAATCGTTCCTGCGATCAAGTCAGCCTCTATTGTCAGACGCTCCGTATTGACGACGATACATCGGCGTGCGGTTCTATCGAGATAACTCACCTGAACGGAAACGACCGGACACCTGCTCATCTGCATCAACAGTACAAACAGGTCATCACTGTCAATCTCAAGGGCGCTAAGATGACCGCCCAGCGCCGTCACTGACTGCCAGTCTCCAAAGATCCAGGCCAGATAGTCAAGTTCATGACTCAGGTCTCGAAGTGCGCCGCCACCCTGCGCGGCACTCGCCGAATATGACTGCCGATAGTCGGATGCTGGCCGCCAATCCGGCAGGTACTGTCCCATGTAGGCCTGCACGGAGATGACTGTCTCCCCGAGGACCAATCCGCGAAGACGCTGAATGACCGGATGGAATCTCAAATTGTAGGCGACGGCGAGATGACTGAAAGGGGCGTCGATCAATGCACGACTGTGATCGAACAGGGGTTTCTCGACCAGCACCTTCCCTGCAAATCCCGCAGCGGCCAGTGCCTCGATGGTTTCGTGATGCAGACTCGTCGGATTCGCCACCACAACATATTCGGGGCGATGCTCTGCCAACGCCCGCAGCAGGTCTGTATAGCAGGACGGAAAATCCAGCTCCCGCCGACTGAGGACGGCTACGTCGCAGCAGAGTCCGCGGAGCAGCCTGGTATGTCGCTGCCCGATGGAACCATAGCCGATGACGAGCGCTCTCACTGACCCTCCGCTCTCGGATGCGCGGCACGAGCGCGCTTGAGGTCATCGTCGCGCCCGACGTCAAGCCAGGGTTCATGCATCGGATAAACGATCGTTCGCGCAGCCTCTTCCTTGAGTCGAGCAAAAAGCGTTGGCATGTCACAGTGCTCCGCCCGCTTCAGCAATCCAAGCGCTGCAGGCTCAAGGACATAGACACCAGCATTGATATGACTTCGGGAAATAGGCTTCTCTTCAAAACCGACGATATCCACGCCATCGGTGCGCACGACGCCGAACGGATGCTGCCATTCATGAAGCCTTACGGCCATTGTCGCACTCGCCGCGTGACGACAATGAAAGTCGAGCAACTCACCATAATGAATGTCGGTCAGCACATCGCCATTGGATACGACAAACGGCAACTCGGGACGGGGATTCAGCAAACTGATCGCACCAGCCGTTCCCAGAGGCGAGTCCTCCCGGAGATACTCGATACTGACACCCCAGCGACTCCCATCCCCGAAGTACTCTTCGATCATGTGGCCAAGGTAGTGAATTGACAGCACAAAATGGCCGAACCCGTCGCTCTTGGCCCGCTCTATGATGTGCTCCAGCATCGGCTTGCCGCCCACGGGCAAGAGCGGCTTCGGGCAATTCTCGGTGTGCGGACGCAGCCGAGTGCCCTGCCCTCCCGCCATGATGACCATCAGGTTGCGCCGCCTTCTTGGAGCCATCAACTCATCAAGCAGGTGCAAGCCCACGACATGCCGGTCAGTATCGACCACCGGCAACTGATGAACGCGATTTGCCCGCATCAGTTGCAGCACGGCGTCACGCCCCAATTCCGGCGGTACGACCAGCGGGTCATGATTGATCAGCGAGTCGACCGGGCTGTCCAACCCCAGACCGCGAAGCAGTCCGCGACGGATATCACCATCGGTGAGGGTGCCAATCAGCCGCTCGTCGGCCGACACGACCAGTACGATCTGCGACGTCGACTCATTCAGGCAACTGATCGCCTGCTGCAAGCTCGCATCGCTTGCCAGCAAGGCCTTGCGCCATGGTTGTTCAGAAGGATTTGATCTGGTCATCGTTGTCAGCCTTCAGATACTCTGATGGCTCTCATCACTGGCGCTCTCTCAGGAGTTGAAAGGCCTCAGCGGCCATGTACCCCGCGGAGGCTCCGCGCCATTCCGCCAGGGCCCGCATCGCCCGGACGCTACGTGGAAAGGGAAATACGCCAAGCTCCGAGCGGTAAACACCCATGATCTCCAGCTTGCGTTCGTGATAGGGCTCAATATCCACAAAGTAATTGGGATGAAAAGCGTCTTCTCTGCACAGCCCGAACTCAGTCTCCGATACCGTTTCATAAGCAAGAACCCGGCGCACCGAAGGGTAGCGAAACCATTTCGCGCACGCCGCCACGACATCAAACGTGACGCGATGATCCGAATGAACGTCTCCATGATGCGGAACGAAGACCTCCTCCGGCGCAAACGACTTGAATACCTCCGAGAAGGAAGACACCAGATCTCCAAGCGGGAGCGCGTCCAGACCGGCGGGAGGAAGGCCGAGATTGAACACCTCGTCGAACCCGATCATCCCAGCGACGGTCTTGATCTCGTCGTTGCGCTGCTGAATGCGGTCGATGGGCCAACCGGCCTCGGCAGTCATTCCCGTCACGATCAGCCAGCCCAGCGTGCCGCCCTCGGCCTTTCTCCGCAGCAAGGTTCCACCACACCCCAGGATCTCGTCGTCAGGATGGGGAGCGACCACGAGCGTTCTCATAGATAGCGCCCCGCGGCCAGGTCCACACCGCTCTCCATCTCGATTATTCTAATCGCATCCACGCCGCATTTAACGACCACGCCCGGCGCCGCTGGATTGACTACGATTTTTCCAGGCTCAATATTCTTCGGCATGCCACGCACAACCTCTGACTTCCAGACTTTCACCTGCCGGCCATCAATATCGAAATGGGCGCCGACATACGGCCTGGTCAGCCCCCTTATCAGATTGTAGATGCCCTCGGCAGGCATGCGCCAATCGATCCTGCCGTCCGCAGCGCCACGCTTCCGCCAGGTGTTCGACAGAGCATCATCTTGAGACATCAAGGGGAAGTCGGGGTCTGCCAGACACGGGACGAATTCTTCCAGCTGATTCAATGCGCATGCCGTGATTCGTTCGTACAGACTTCCCGCATCATCCTCATAATGAATCGGGACACTTCGACGGGATATCAGTGGTCCGCTGTCAGCGCCTTCATTCATGAAGAAGAAAGACGATCCAGTCTCCTCAAGCCCCAGGACCAGCGCCCAGATAATCGGGTGACGGCCGCGGTTTGCCGGCAGCAAGGCCGGATGAAATCCAACAACTCCCATTGGCGCCAACTCAAGCAACTCGCGTTTCAGCAACCGGGACCATCCGAGGCAGAAGATTACGTCCGGCCGCTTCGCGCGAATCCACTCCAGCGTCTCGGCTGAGTTCACATTGCTGACATGGAGACAAGGAACCTGATTGACACGGCTGATTTCGCTCAGATCCGCATAATCCGAATTCTCGCCGGTATCGACGGACGTGCAGACACCGACCACATCTGCGCCAATGTCCAAAAGCCGCTCAAGTGCGCGCAGCGAAAAGTTAACGGTCCCGATGAATACGATTCTCATGGCACGCACACATCAAAGAACTTTTTCTTCAAGAGCCCGTCAAGAGGGACCGACTTCAGAACCTCGACTACCTTGTCGCTTACCCAGCCATCGCCATAGGGGTTGACGGCCCCCTTCAAGACCTGTGCGAACTCGTCGGAATAGAGCCTCCGGATGGCCTGTTCGATCTCGATCCTCACGGGGACACAATTAATCACGCTCGCAGACTGCAAACGCCCCCGCTGTCGATCACCGATATTGATTGTTGCTTTTCGGAAGCTCGGAACCTCCGTCAGTCCACTCGACGAATTACCGACGACACCATCCACATAGGCCAGACATGACAAATATCTGCGATAACCGAGTGAGGTGAAGGCATACGCCTCGGGGTGATGCTCCACATAGTCATTGATCATCTCGATCAAGACTCTCCCGCCCGAATCGGCATTCGGCAGCGTAAAAATGAGCCGGGTGTCGTCGAGCGTCTCCAAAGCCTGAAGAAGTGCCGTCATTTGAGCCTCGGCCGTCGATTCCTCCAGGGTAACGGGGTGAAAGGTGACAAGCAGGTTGCGCTGCCCGAATCTCAAGCCCAGGGACGACTCCAGTTCGTCACGCGACATCAATTCCAGCCGCCGAATGTTCTCGACGCCCAGTCCGCCGACAAGATGGACGGAATCCGGCTGCTCACCGAGTTGAATCACTCGATCCCGGTACTCTTGCGCGGCAACAAAGTGCAAGTGAGACATCTTTGTAATCGAGTGCCTGATCGCCTCGTCGACAAGACCCTCCGTCGCCTCCCCCCCATGCAGGTGCGCCACGGGTATTCGTGCAACCATTGCAGCCGCAACGGCTGAGAAAATCTCGTATCGATCGCCCAGAACGACCATCAGATCCGGACGCAACTCGCTCAAGGCATCCGCAAACCCGATCATCCCCAAACCCATCGACTTGGCGATGCCGACGGAGGAGTCCGAGCTTGTCAGCATCTCGACTTTTCGATCTATTTCAAAGCCATCCTGCTCAATCTCGCGAAACGTCAGCCCGAACTCCGGCGACAAATGCATGCCTGTGGCGATGATCTGTAACTGAAGAGACGGCTCCGCCTTGATGGCCCTCATCAACCAGTGAAGCAGTCCATATTCCGCGCGCGTACCAGTGACGACGCAAACCTTCCGCCTCATAGTTCAATCAACTCATTGACGGAAAAGTCTCGTACGGAGCGGCGACCGATGACCTCATCCCATCGCATGGGATTGAGGCCCGTGCCGGGCCGTTTGACGCCGACATTCTCAGCCGAGAATAGCTCGCCCGCGTGAATTTGCTTGACTGCCACCAGCGACTTCCGGACTACCGGGATATTCTGACTCTCCCTCAAACCGGGGCGTTTCACCCCGTCGCCCATTGCGAGTTCAATGTTCCGAATCGAACGAATCAGGTGCGCAAGCTCCTGAGGCTCGATGCTTGCCCGGTGATCAGGGCCTGGCAGGTTTCGATCGAGCGTGAAGTGTTTTTCGATGACGCACGCACCGAGCGCAACGGCAGCGACCGCAACCTCGATTCCTTCGGTATGGTCAGAGAAGCCGACCTTAACCCCAAACGCCTCGCGAATCGAGATCATCGCTCGCAGATTTACCTCTGCCATCGGCACCGGATACTCGGTGTTGCAATGCAATACCGTAATACGGTCGCGGGATGTTCCGGCCCGCTCAAGCACATCCACCGCAGCCTCGATCTCTCCCAGCGTCGACATGCCGGTCGACAGAATGACGTGCTTGCCAAAAGCGCCGACCTTTCGCAGGTAGGGCAGATTGGTAATTTCGCCGGACGGCACCTTGATGCGGGGCATGCCAAGGCCGTTCAGGTAATCGAGACTGTCAAGATCAAAGGCGGTGGAGAAGAACTCGATCCCTCGCTGCTGGCAGTGTCCGATCAGATCCGCATGCATTGCCGGTGACAGTTCGAGCCGCCGGATCATTTCGTACTGCGACTCATCGGCCTCCGTCGCCTTGATCTGGTAGTCGGCCTTACGCGCCGAAGTCGTCACAAGACGATCTGCGCTGAAGGTCTGGAACTTCACCAGGTCTGCACCCGCTTCGGCGGCTGCATCGACAAGCGCCCGTGCCATGTTCAGATCACCGTTATGGTTCACGCCGGCCTCGGCAATGATCAGGGTTTTCAACTTATCCTCCTCTGAGGCAACTGAGTGCCGTCGGGGCAGTCTTTCAACACGACCTGTCCCATGCCAATGATGCAATTGCGCCCGATGACTACGCCCTGCCTGATCAGGCTACCGCTGCCAATGAAGCTTCCTTCGCCAATCCGGACACCGCTGTTTATTCTGGCTCCAGTTGCGATGTGGCAGTGGTCATCAACCAGAACGTCATGTTCGATCAGCGAGAGGCTGTTCACAATGCAGTTCTCGCCCACTGACGCCGACGCGTTAATCACCGCACCATGCAAGACGAAGGAGCCATCTCCCACGCGCGCGTGGCGGGAAACATATGCACGCGGCGAGACCATGACAGGCACGCACAGCCCACGAGCCCTGAGATGCGCGAATTGCACCATTCTCGGCACTGGCGTCTTGATCTGACCGATCACCACGATGCCCGCTGAATACTGACCGAGCAACGCCGGTAGATCATCATCCGAACCAAGCACGGGATAGCCAAGAACCTCCCTGCCAACCTCCTCGGGCAAACCAACCAGGCCAGCAACCTGGAAACGGCCCTCTTGTTCGATCACGTCAATACATGCCCTTGCGTGGCCGCCCGCCCCCAGGAGCAGAATCGCTTCCAGCGAGGACATCTCTACGCCACCTCGCGAAACAGTTGCGGACTGCTCGGCAGATTGATGATGCGTTGCTCAAGGGACTCGGCTACCGACAGACCCATTCGTGGACAAGCTGCGTAGGGCTTCAACCGGTGCAGCAGCCTCCAGACCGGACGACACTGATAGCCGGCTTCGCGAGCAGCCTCCAGAAACTCGTCACGCCGACCGCTCATCGAGGCCGACAGCTCAATCGCATTGAGCCAGTTGTTGCTGGAGCGGCCTCGCACTTCGTCGACGAACCGGAAATCCGGTGCGTCCGCAAACGCATGGGCGTAAGCATCTGCCAGTCCCTTCTTTCTGCGCAGAATCTCGGGCAGACGCTCAAGCTGCGCGCAGCCCAAGGCCGCGTTCAGATTCGGCATCCGGTAGTTGAAAGCAACCTCATCGTGTACGAAATCCCATCGATGCGCCGCCTTTGCAGTGGTCGTCAGATGCTTGAGACGACGCGCGACATCGGCATCGTTTGTCAACACCGCACCTCCACCGCCGGTCGTGATGATCTTGTTGCCATTGAAGCTGAGCACCCCGGCTACACCAAACGTCCCCGCACTTCGATCTCCGATCCTGGCGCCAAGCGCTTCGGCCGCGTCTTCCACAACGGGCATCCGGTAGCGGGCAGCGAGGTCGAGAAGAGGCTCGATGTCCACCGGATGACCGAACACGTGCATCGGCACGATTGCTGCGAGCCTGCGCCCGGTATGCCTGTTGCGGAAACCGCCACCAGCTGGTTCTGCAACCTGTCGCAGATGCTCCGCCAGGGCCGCAGGACTCATTCCGTAGGTGTCGGGAGCACAATCCACGAAATGCGGAACTGCTCCACATTGAGAAACGGCATTTGCCGTCGCAACGAAACTCACCGTCGGCACCAGCACCTCATCGCCGGCGAGCACGCCCGAAACGTGTAACGCAGCATGCAATCCAGCGGTGCCATTCACCACGGCAATCGCATGTCTCGCTCCGCTCAGCTCTGCAAGCCTTGATTCGAACTCATCGACGAACTTCCCGGCGGTCGACACCCAGCCTGTGTCCAGACATTCCCTGACGTAGGCCAGTTCATTCCCGGAAAAAGCGGGTTCATGCAGCGCCAGCGGCGCCTCCGTGACCCCGAGCACTGCGGTCACACGTTCGACGAAATCTTTCACGGGAGATGTCACGCTCATCATCACCCTGCGCGTCAGATGTTGTAAGTGCCGGGTTTATAGCCGGAAAGATTCGATGGATCAGAGAACCACTCGGCAGTTTCCGCAAGACCGCGACGCAAACCCTCAATGCCGCCGTACGCCGGAGACCAACCGAAGAGACTCTGCGCCTTGGCGTTATCCGCCCAAAGTCGCTCCACTTCGCTCTTTGCCGGACGCAGACGGACATCATCAGTCTCGATTTCAACCTCGACACCCATCACATCGGCAATCAGCTTGACCGTATCACCTATGGATATCTCATAGTTCGAACCGAAATTCACAACCTCGCCTACACCCTTATCACTCTGAAGCGCTGCAATGAACGCATTGACTGTGTCTGCCACATAGTTGAAATCGCGAGTGGGGTGCACAGCACCCAGCTTCAAACGTCGCATGCCGCTTGCAATCTGGGCGATCACAGTTGGGATAACAGCCCGCGCAGACTGTCTTGGACCATAGGTATTGAAGGGTCTCGCGATCACCACGGGCAAGCCAAACGACGCATGGAAGGAATAGGCCAGCTGATCCGCTCCAATCTTGGACGCGGAGTATGGCGACTGCCCTTGTAGCGGATGCTCTTCAGTAATCGGAACGAAACGCGCAGTCCCATAGACCTCGCTGGTCGAGGTGTGCACCACACGTGAAAGCTCCAGTTCGCGGGCAGCCTGGAGTACGTTCAAGGTACCCTTGATATTGGTGTCGACATAGGTATCTGGGGAGTGATACGAGTACGGAATGGCAATGAGCGCTGCAAGATGCAGGACCGCATCACATCCTTTCATGGCAGTGCGAACACCGTTTGGATCGCGAATGTCGCCAGCAAAAACATCAAGCTCGTCCCGAATCTCGGGCGCTGCATGGTCGAGCCAGCCCCACGAGTTGAACGAGTTATAAAGAACGAATGGCCGCACATTGAACCCCCGACGCACAAGGGTCTCAGTGAGGTGCGAACCGATAAAGCCATCGGCACCGGTAACAAGTATTGTCTTCAAATCAGTTCACCTGTTCATAGGGACGCGACGCGAGCCCCTCTGCATTCCACAAAGCGCGCCTCACACACCGCCCGGGTCGTCAAGTTGCAAGAAAGTCAGGCGCGGTCACGAGTTGCGGCGAATTGTATCAGCCGTCCACAGCCAGCATCTCAATAGGAGCGACTGCCGGACGCACTCCGAAAGCCGGAGCAAATCAATGCGCCTCATCCCAGTTATCCCCCGCCCCCACCTCCACCAGCAGCGGCACGGCGAGATCGGCCACGCCGCCCATCAGCTTCGGCAGTTCGGCACGGATGATATCCAGCTCATCTGCGGGCACTTCCAGCACCAGTTCGTCATGCACTTGCAGCACCAGGCGTGACTTGAGGGTCGAGCCGGCCAGCCAGGCGTGCACCGCGATCATTGACTTCTTGATCAGGTCTGCCGCCGTGCCCTGCATCGGCGCGTTGATCGCAGCGCGCTCGGCGGCCTGCCGGCGCCCGGCCTGACTGGCGCGGATATCGGGAAGATAGAGCCGACGGCCGAAGACGGTCTCGACGTAGCCTTTGTCCTTGGCCTCGGCCTTGATGCGCTCCATGTAATCCGCAACGCCCGGGTAGCGGGCAAAGTAGCGGTCGATCCAGGTTTGCGCGGCCGCGCGTTCGATGCCGAGGTTCTTTGCCAGTCCGTGGGCGCTCATGCCGTAGATCAGTCCAAAGTTGATCACCTTGGCGTAGCGGCGCTGCTCGCTGCTGACCTCGTCGGGCGTCACACCAAAGACCTCGGCCGCCGTGGCGCGGTGGACGTCTTCACCTTGGGCAAAGGCTTCGAGCAGACGGGCGTCGGACGACAGGTGGGCCATGATGCGCAGCTCGATCTGCGAGTAGTCGGCCGAGACAATCAGGTGATCGCGCGGCGCGATGAAAGCCGCGCGGATGCGGCGCCCCTCGGCGCTGCGGATCGGAATGTTCTGCAGGTTCGGTTCCGAGCTGGCAAGGCGGCCGGTGACGGCAGTCGCCTGCGAGAAGCTGGTATGAACGCGGCCGGTTTTCGGATTGACCATCCGCGGCAGCTTGTCGGCGTAGGTGCTCTTGAGCTTGGCCAGACTGCGATGCTCGAGAAGCAGCTTGGGCAGCGGGTAGTCTTCAGCGAGCTGGGTGAGCACATCCTCGTCGGTCGAGGGCTGGCCGGTGGCCGTCTTCTTGACCACAGGCAAACCGAGCTTGCCGAACAGGATTTCACCCAGTTGCTTGGGCGAGCCCAGATTGAAGGGCTGACCGGCGAGCGCGTGCGCTTCGCCTTCGAGCACCATCAGCCTGCGGCCGAGTTCCTCGCCATGCTGTGCGAGCAGGAAGGGGTCGATGAGAACGCCTGTACGCTCCATGTCGAGCAGCACCTCAAGCGTGGGCAGCTCGATCTCCCGATACAGTGCAGCCAGTGATGGCGCAGCCTCGACCTGCGGCCACAGCTTGCGGTGCAGGCGCATGGTGATGTCGGCATCCTCGGCAGCGTATTCGATGGCACGATCGACCGCGACCTCATCGAATCCGATCTGCTTCGCCCCCTTGCCGCATACGTCGGTGTACGGAATCGTGGTCAGTCCGAGATGACGCTTGGCCAGCGAATCCATGTCGTGCGTGCGGTCACTCTCGAGCACATAGGATTCGAGCAGGGTGTCGTGGGTAATGCCGCCAAGGCGAATGTCGTGGTTGAGCAGCACATGCGCGTCGTACTTCAGATTCTGCCCCACCTTTGCGTGCGCGTTCGACTCCAGCCAGGGCTTGAGCTTCTTCAGCACCTCGTCCATTGCCAGCTGATCGGGTGCATCCGCACCACGATGGGCAAGCGGCAGGTAGGCGCCCTCGCCCTTCTCGGTGGAAAACGACATCCCAACCAGGCGCGCCGCCATCGGATCGAGGCTGGTGGTTTCGGTGTCGAAGGCCGTCAGCTCAGCCGCATTCAGTCTGACCAGCAACGCGTCGAAGGCGTCCCAGTCGAGGATGCCGACATAGCCCGCACGATGCGCGTCCGGCTCCGCCGAAGATTCAAAGGGGTCAGAGTCGTTTGATTCGGGGATCAAACGACTCTGACCCCTTTGAATCTGATTCTCGCTTTGATTGCCTTCGCCCAGGTCCTTCAGCCATCCGCGGAACTCGAAGCGCTCGTACAGTGCTTTCAGCGCGACCTTGTCGTCGGCGCGTGCCGGCAGGTCCTCGAGCTGCAGCGGCAGCTCGACATCGGTCGCGACCGTCACCAGGCGCTTGCCCAGCGGCAGAAAGTCGAGATGCCTGCGCAGGTTCTCGCCGACCTTGCCGCCCACCTTGTCGGCGTTGCTGATCAGGTTGTCGAGGGTGCCGTATTCGGTCAGCCACTTTACCGCCGTCTTCGGGCCACACTTCTCGACGCCCGGCACGTTGTCCACGGTGTCGCCGACCAGCGCCAGATAATCGATGATGCGTTCGGGCGCGACGCCGAACTTGGCCGTCACGCCGGCTTCGTCCAGCACCTCCTCGCTCATGGTGTTCACCCAGCGCACGCCAGGTTGCACGAGTTGCGTCAGATCCTTGTCGCCGGTCGAGATCACCACCTCCCAGCCGCGCTCGACCGCCATCCGCGTCAGCGTGCCGATCACATCGTCGGCCTCCACGCCTTCAACCGACAGCAGCGGCCAGCCTTCGGCCTTGACGGCCTCATGCAGCGGTTCGATCTGGGCGCGCAGGTCGTCAGGCATCGGCGGGCGATGCGACTTGTACTCGGGATACCACTCGTCCCGGAAGGTCTTGCCCTTGGCATCGAACACACACGCGCGGTACTCCGCCTTGTAGTCGCCTTCGAGCCGACGTAGCATCGACAACACCCCCCGGATGGCCCCGGTCGGCTCCCCGCTCGAATTGCGCAGATCGGGCAGCGCATGAAAAGCGCGGTAAAGATAGCTGGAACCGTCGACAAGCAGCAGGGTGGGCATCCTGGAACATCCTTGCGGGAAACATCGGCATTGCGCCACGCTCAAACCAGCATGCGCGCACCGAACCAACGAAAAAGAAGAGAAGGGACATCATGACCGCAAAAGAGAAACTCTCCCGCAGTGCGCCGGACAGTGCCGCGCCGCGCTTCAATGCGCGCGAGTCCTGGCGAATCTTCGGAATTATGGCAGAGTTCGTCGAAGCCACCGAGCGTCTGAATGCCATTCGTCCGGCGGTATCGATCTTCGGCAGCGCCCGCATTCCGCCCGATCACAGCTATTACGTTCTCACCGAGCGCATTTCCCGCCTGCTGTCGGACGCCGGCTTTGCCGTGATCTCGGGCGGCGGCCCGGGCATCATGGAAGCGGCCAACAAGGGGGCCTATTTTGGCAAGAGCCCTTCGGTCGGCCTCAACATCCAGTTGCCGATGGAGCAGAAGGCCAACCCGTATCAGGACATCTCACAGACCTTCCAGCACTTCTTCGCACGCAAGTTCATGTTCGTGAAGTTTGCCAGCGCCTACGTCGTCCTGCCGGGTGGCTTCGGCACGCTCGATGAACTGCTCGAAGCCATGACCCTGATCCAGACGCGCAAGAGCCGGGGCATTCCGATCATCCTGGTCCACGGCGCCTTCTGGAAAGGCCTGATCGACTGGTTCCGCGACCGCTTGGTCAGTGAGGGCATGATCAAGGCGGAAGACCTCGACCTGATCCAGATCATCGACAGTCCAGAGGAGGTCGTCGAGGCCATCTTCAAGCACTACGAAACACGCGGTTTCATGCCGCTGCCCGAAGAGCACGAACTGATGCTCAACCTTTAACCGAAACTGCGCACGCGCCGTCACCGCACCTCCGTTCGGCACCCGGCCCGAATGGTAGAATCGGCACATCTCAAGGAGAACACCATGCGCCGTACCCTTATTGCCCTGCTGCTGGCCGTTTCCATGCCAGTGCTGGCACAGCAGCCCCCAAAGCTCGAACCGCTCCCCGAACCGCCTCCGCCGCCGCCGGGCATGACCGATATCGAAGAGCCCCAGGTCACCATCGTCAAGCGCGGCGAGGACACCGTCTCCGAGTACCGCATTCGCGGCAAGCTCTACATGGTCAAGGTCACCCCGCCCCACGGCGTGCCCTATTACCTGGTCGACCGCGAAGGCAATGGCGATATGGTTCGCGCCAGCGAACCTGCGCTGTCCGTACCGATGTGGGTCATCAAGTCCTGGTGAGCACCACCCCCGGCCTGGCGGTCTGCAGCTTTGCTCCGGTCTGTCGCTGCGATGCGCGAGTGCTGATCCTCGGCAGCATGCCGGGCGAGGCCTCGCTCGCTGCCGGAGAGTATTACGCCCACCCCCGCAACGCCTTCTGGCCAATCATGGGCGCACTGTTCGGAGCCGCACCGGAGCAGCCCTACCCCGTGCGCCTCGAACGCCTGCTCGATGCGGGCATCGCGCTGTGGGATGTGATCGGGCGGTGCAGACGCAGCGGCAGTCTCGACAGCGCCATCGCGGCAGACAGCATCGAGCCCAACGACCTCGCGGGGCTGTTCTCCGCCTGCCCGCGACTGAATCACGTGTTCTTCAACGGCAGCGCAGCTGAAACGGCCTTTCGCCGTCACGTGCATCTTCCGCACGGGGAGCGCAGCATTCACGTGCTGCGGCTGCCATCGACCAGTCCTGCGCACGCAGCACTCAATTTCAGTGACAAGCTTGCCGCCTGGCAGGCTGTACGCAACGCCACGCTCACCGCTGCCCACGCGGCCTGAGCGGCTTTCCGCATCCCGGAGTTTTCATGTCTGTTTTCACCCCCGTGCCCGAAGCCGTGCTTTCACAGTGGCTGAAGAACTACGCCATCGGCCGTCTTACCGAGCTCAAGGGCATCTCAGCCGGCGTGCAGAACAGCAACTTCTTTGTCACCACCACGCTTGGCCGTTATGTACTGACGCTGTTCGAGGGTATTGGCCGGGCAGAACTGCCGTACTACCTGCACCTGATGGCCCACCTCGCCCGTCACGGGTTGCCGGTGCCGGCGCCGATTGCCAATCGGGACAACGAGTACCTTGGCACCATCAAGGACAAGCCCGCGGCGCTGGTCATGCGACTGTCCGGCGCCTCGGTGATGGCGCCGGACGAGCACCACTGCACGCGCGTCGGTGCCATGCTCGCCGGCCTGCATCTGGCCGGCATGTCCTACGGCCGGCGCCAGCCGAATCCCCGCGGCCCGGCCTGGCGCACCCAGACCGCAGCGCGGGTGCACGCCTACCTTCCCGAGGCCGAGCAGGCGCTGCTCGACCGCGAAATTGCGTTCCAGGCCACCATCGATACCGATGCACTCCCGGCAGGAGCCATTCACGCCGACCTGTTTCGTGACAATATCCTGTGGGACGGCGAAGTCATCGGTGGTGTCATCGACTTTTACTTCGCCGGCAATGACACCCTGCTGTTCGACGTCGCAGTCACGCTGAACGACTGGTGCTCGCTTGACGACGGCAGCCTGGACCCGGTTCGCAGTGATGCGTTTCTGCACGCCTATCACGCCGAGCGCCCATTCTCCGACGCCGAGCGCGCCGCCTGGCCGGCCATGCTGCGGGCCGCTGCTCTGCGTTTCTGGCTATCGCGGGCGGAGGATTTCCACCTGCCGCGCGAGGGCGAAATGGTGCTGGTAAAGGATCCGGACGAATACCGCGACATTCTGCGGCAACGCATCGCCTGGTCACCCGCCTTGCCCGCGGTTTGAACTCACCCACCCAATCGGCTAGCATCGACCACGCGTCGCTGCACCGCAGCGACTTCCGGACCCACTGAATGCCTGCAACGCCGCCTTCGCGCCACTACCATCCCTTGCCGCAGCCCGGCACGGTTACGCCAGCCCACGCCCTGCAGTGGGTGGCTACCGGCTGGCGCCTGTTCCTGCGCAAGCCCGGCGTATGGATGGTGCAAACACTGATCTTCATTCTCGTCATTGCCGCGCTGGGCTTCGTGCCACTCATCGGCTGGGCTGCGGCACCCGTCGCACTTCCGGTGCTGGTGGCCGGACTCGTCGCCGGAGCGGATGCGCTCGCCAGAGGGGAAGCGCTGCGGGTCGACCATCTGTTCGACGGCCTGCGCCTTCACGCAGGCAATCTGCTGCTGGTGGGCGGCTTTCATCTGCTCGGCGCACTCATCGCAGCCCTGATTGCTGCCGCGATCGGCGGGAGCGCAATGTTCACCGGCTCGATGATGGGCGCGTTTGGCGGCATGGGCGTGGCCGCGGGCGGCATGATGCTGGGCGTGCTGGTGTTTTCCGTGCTGTGGGGGCTGTTGATGATGGCCTTGTGGTTTGCCCCCGCACTGGTCATGCTGCACGACGTTGCACCACTCGACGCCATGAAGCTCTCCGCACAGGCCTGCTTCCAGAATCTGCTCACCTTCGTCGTCCTCGCCGTCATGCTGTATATCCTCGGCTGGATCGCCATGTTGCCTGCAGGACTTGGCGTCTTCGTTCTCATCCCGGTGCTGGCCGGAGCACTCCAGGCCGCCTGGCGTGATACCTTCTCGCCCCCGAAGGCGCTGCCACCCGCAGCGCATCTCACAGAATAGAAATCATGCAAGCGAATCAACTTCCCATGCAGCGCGGCTGGGGCTGGCTGCGCGACGGCCTGACGCTCTGGCTTCGCAGCCCTGCCCTGCTGAGCTTTCTCGCATTCGGCTATCTGCTGGTGCTGCTGGTGATCAGCATTTTTCCGCTCATCGGCCAGCCCGCCGCTTCGCTGCTGATGCCGATCCTGTCACTCGGCGTGCTCAACGGGTACCGCGCCGTCGCGGCCGGGCGCAAGGTCGGCCCGGACGTCCTGTTCTCAGGCTTCAAGAGCAACGTGCAGAGCCTGGTCACCATCGGCGGCATCTATCTCATCGCCAGCGTACTGGTGCTGGCGCTGACTGCGCTGGCCGATGGCGGCGGCCTGTTCGCCGTGATGACAGGGGGAAACGTGGATGACGCAGCCATCACCGACTCATCACTGCCGCTCGCCATGCTGCTTGCCGTCGCCCTGTCCACACCGGTGGTCATGGCCTACTGGTTTGCGCCTGTGCTGGCAGGCTGGTGGAACATCACCGCGCCCAAGGCGATGTTCTTCAGCTTCCATGCCTGCCTGCGCAACTGGCGCCCGTTTCTCGCCTATGCCATCGGCCTGATGATCTTCGGCGCGTTCATACCCGGCATCGTGATCGGGGTGATCGGGCTGCTGTCTCCGACGCTCGCAACCATCCTCACCGTGCCCTTGCCGCTGATTCTGATTCCAGTCGTTTTTGCCAGCTTCTTCACCTCGGCGCGCGATGTGTTTGGCCTGCCTGACGAGGTCATCATTGCCAAGTAGTAGCGCCCGACCTGGCCCGCTCGGTCTGCTGGGAGGGACTTTCGACCCCATCCATCTGGCCCACCTTCGGCTCGCCGAAGAGGCGTGCGAAGCGCTCGCACTGGACAAGGTCAGGCTGATCCCCGCAGGTCAGCCACCGCACCGCGGCGAACCGGGCTCGACACCCGACGACCGCCTGCACATGGCACGCCTTGCGGTGAGCGGAAACCCCCGCCTGGAGGTCGACGACGGCGAGGTCCGTTCGCCTCGAAAAAGCTACACGGTGCTCACCCTGGAACGCTTGCGTGCAGAAGTGGGCCCCGAGCAGCCGCTGGTGCTGATACTTGGCGCCGATGCCTTCCAGGGCCTTCCGACATGGCACCGCTGGACTGAGCTGTTCGAGCTCACCCACATCGCCGTTGCCAACCGCCCGGGCTACGCACCCCACGGCCGACGCTGGCCGGGCGCCCTGTCACCCGAACTCGACGAGGCCTGCCGGCAGCGCCAGATCACCGATCCCGCGCGCCTGCGCGAGCGCAGTTGCGGTTACGTGATCCCGTTCGACATGACGCCCCTGGCCATTTCTGCTTCACTCATCCGCGACCTGGTCCGTACCGGTACCAGTCCGCGCTATTTGCTGCCCGATTCCGTTCTCGACTATATTGGGCTGCATCACCTTTACGATAATCACGAATGAACACATCCCAGCTGGAAAAGCTCGTCGTTGCCGCGCTCGAAGACATCAAGGCGCAGAACATCGAAGTCATCAATACCGCCAAGCTCACTGCCCAGTTCGAACGCATCGTCGTGGCCAGCGGCGAATCAAACCGCCAGACGCGCGCGCTCGCACGCAACGTGCAGAACAAGGTCAAGGAAGCGGGCGGCGAAGTCATCGGCGTCGAGGGCGAGGAAACTGGCGAATGGGTGCTGGTCGATCTGGGCGACGTTGTCGTCCACATCATGCAGCCCGCCATTCGCAGCCACTACAACATCGAAGAACTGTGGGCCACCACGCCCGCTGCAAGACGCAAGGCCGCCGAGGCCGCACGCAGCGGGGAATAAATGAAGTTGCTCGTCGTTGCCGTCGGCCACCGCATGCCCTCTTGGGTGGAGGCCGGTTTCGACGAGTTCGCGCGCCGCATGCCGCGCGAACTGCCGCTGCAACTGGTCGAAATCAAGGCAGAACCGCGCACGTCGGGCAAGACGGTCGAGGCCATGATGGCCGCCGAAGCGACACGGCTTGAGGCCGCACTGCCCGCGCGCTGCCGCAGGGTCATCCTCGACGAACGCGGTGCAGACCTCAGCAGCCTGGCGCTGGCCCGTCGGCTGGAAGACTGGCAGGGCGAAGGCCAGGACGTGGCGCTGATTGTGGGCGGGCCGGACGGCCTGTCTCCGGCCTTCAAGGCGACCGCAGCCGAATCCGTGCGCCTGTCCAGTCTCACCCTGCCCCACGCGCTGGTGCGCCCCCTTCTGGCTGAAGCCCTTTACCGGGCCTGGAGCATCACCCGGAATCATCCTTATCATCGCGAATGAGCGAACCACCAGGAACCGTCCCATGTCCGCCATCCCGCCCCGCATCTACCTCGCGTCGAAAAGTCCGCGCCGTCGCGAACTGTTGCGACAGATCGGCGTGCAGTTCGACGTCATGACCTTTCGCGGTGGCGAGCGCGGCGAGGACGCCGACGTCGACGAGACACCGCTCCCTGACGAAGATGTCGAACGCTACGTCGAACGCCTGGCGCTGACCAAGGCAGAGGCCGGCATGCGTCGGGTGATGTGGCGCAAGATGACGCGACATCCGGTGCTCGCCGCCGACACCACGCTTGAACTCGACGGCGAGATCATCGGCAAGCCGGAGAGCGCGGAAGACGCCCGCGCCATCCTCCAGCGCCTGTCCGGGCGCACCCACCGCGTGCTCACCGCGATTGCCGTCACCGACGGCGTGCGCACACGCAGCCGCATCTCCAGCAGCGAGGTGAGCTTCCGGGAACTCTCCGAAGCCGACATCCGTCATTACGTGGCGAGCGGGGAGCCCATGGACAAGGCCGGCGCATACGGCATCCAGGGCCGGGCAGCGATGTTCATCCGCGAGATCCACGGCAGCTACTCCGGCATCATGGGGCTGCCGCTGTTCGAAACTGCCGAGCTGCTGGAAGTCTTCGGTTACCCTCTGTAAGCTTTCCCGCTTGCTGCAGGCCCCCTGTCAGCCGGCCTGCCCGGCCGCAGGCGGGACCCGGCGTGATCCGATGAGCCATGCGCAATGGCAGACAGCCCGACTGCCATTGCGTATTTCCCATTGGGTTCAATCCATCATGAGCATCGAATTCCTGATCAACTTCACCCCTCAGGAGACGCGGGTCGCAATCGTCGAGCAGGGCGTGGTCCAGGAGTTACACGTCGAGCGTACGGCCAGCCGCGGCATCGTCGGTAACGTCTACCTGGGCAAGGTGGTACGCGTGCTGCCGGGCATGCAGTCCGCCTTCATCGAGATCGGCCTCGAGCGCACCGCCTTCCTCCACGTTGCCGACATCTGGAGCGAGCGCCAGCATGGCGAAGCGGCCAAGCCGATCGAGAAGATCCTGAACGAGGGTCAGAGCCTGCTGGTCCAGGTCCTGAAAGATCCGATCGGCACCAAGGGCGCACGCCTTTCGACTCAGGTGAGCCTGGCCGGGCGCCTGCTCGTGTATCTGCCGCAGGAAAAGCATATCGGCATCTCGCAGCGGATCGAGGACGAATCCGAGCGCGAACAGTTGCGTGAACGCCTGACCCGCCTCGTCCCCGACGACGAGCCCGGCGGTTTCATCGTGCGCACCATGGCGGAATCCGCCAGCGACGAAGAGCTTGCCGCCGACATCGCTTACCTGCGCAAGCTGTGGAGCGAGATCCGCAACACGACCGTCGGCGCCTTCCCGCCGCGACTGCTGCATGAAGACCTCGGCCTCGGACAGCGGGTGCTGCGCGACCTGGTCAACGAAGAGACCACGCGTATCCGTGTCGACTCGCGGGAGAACTTCCAGAAGCTCACCGCCTTTGCCGCAGAGTATTCGCCCAAGGTGCTGCCGCTGCTTGAGCACTACACCGGCGAGCGACCGCTGTTCGACATCTTCAATGTCGAAGAGGAAATCCAGAAGGCGCTTGCGCGCCGGGTCGACCTCAAGTCGGGCGGCTACCTCATCATCGACCAGACCGAGGCGATGACCACGGTCGACGTGAACACCGGCGGCTTCGTCGGTGCGCGCAACTTCGACGACACCATCTTCAAGACCAACCTTGAAGCCACGCAGACCATTGCGCGCCAGCTCAGGCTGCGCAACCTCGGCGGCATCATCATCATCGACTTCATCGACATGGAGAACGTCGAACACCGCGAGATGGTGCTCGACGAGTTCCGCAAGGCGCTCGCCCGCGACCACACCAAGATGAGCATCAACGGCTTTACCGCGCTCGGTCTGGTCGAGATGACGCGCAAGCGCACCCGCGAGTCACTCGCACACCTGCTGTGCGAGTCCTGCCCGACCTGTGGCGGCCGCGGTGAAGTGAAGACCGCGCGCACGGCCTGCTACGAGATCCTGCGCGAACTGCTGCGCGAGGCACGCCAGTTCAACGCGAAGGAATTCCGCGTCCTTGCCGCACCCAATGTGATCGACCTGTTCCTCGACGAAGAGAGCCAGTCGCTGGCGATGCTGTCCGACTTCATCGGCAAGAAGGTCTCGCTCCACCCCGAGGCGAGCTACACCCAGGAACAATTCGACATCGTGCTGCTGTGAGCCACCCCGCCGAACCCGCACCGGGCGCGTTTCCGAACCGCGCGGTGCTGCTCTTTCTTGCCACCCGCCCGGCGTTTCTGTCGGTCACCCTGGTCGCATGCCTGATCGGGCTGGCCTGCGCGCACCGGAGCGGCGCTTCCATCGACTGGACGACCGCAGTCTTCACCCTGCTCTTCGCCCTCGTCGCGCATGCGGGGGTCAATGTCATCAACGATTATCACGATGCCGAGAGTGGTGCAGACGCGGCGAACACCAAGCGGCTGTTTCCCTTCACCGGCGGCAGCCGCTTCATCCAGAACGGCGTGCTGAGCGCGGCCGAAACCGGCCTCTTCGGCTATGCCCTGCTGGCTGCAGTCGTGCCAGCCGGCCTGTGGCTGGCCTGGCAAGCCGGCGCGGGGCTGATCGTCATCGGCATCGCGGGGCTCTTCGTCGGCTGGGCCTACTCCGCGCCGCCACTGAAACTGATGAGTCGGGGCCTGGGCGAACTGGCGATCGCGCTGGGCTGGCTCGCGGTGGTGGTCGGCACCGATTACGTGCAGCGCGGCAGCTTCAGCGTGCTCCCGTTTGCAGCGGGCGTGTCCTATGCCCTGCTGGTGGCAAACCTCCTGTTCATCAACCAGTTCCCCGATCACGACGGCGATGCCGCCGCGGGCAAACTTACCCTCGTCGTCCGCCTCGGCCCGCAGATCGCCAAGTGGGGCTACCTGCTGATCGCAATCCTTTCCTACACCTGGCTGGTGGCAATGGTGACGATTCATGCGCTGCCGCAATACGCGGCTGCCGCAGCGATGACGCTGATCCTCTCATTCACCGCAGCACGCGAGCTCATTGCCGATGCGAGCGCGCCCGACGAGCTTGCCGCCCCGATCAAGCGCACCATCCTTGCGACCAACGTGCATGGCCTGCTGCTTGCTGCCACGCTCGCCTTCGCCCAATCCGGAATTTCCGCATGACCGCCTTCGCCCCCTGCGCCGTCCGCGCCATCATCTTCGACATGGACGGACTCCTGCTCGACTCCGAGCGCATCGCCTACGCAATCGGCCGTGAAGCAAGCGAGCACCTCGGATTGCCCTGGGATCATGAAGTTGCGATGCGCATGATCGGCATGAATTCGCGCGACGGCTACCGCCTGCTGCAGGACGCCTTCGGCCCGAGCTTCCCGATCGACGCGCACCAGGCCGAGTTTGGCCGCCGTTACGAGCAAGCCATCGTCGACGGCCGCTTCCCGCTCAAGCCGGGCGTCCCCGAACTCCTAGACCAGCTCGCGCTGCGCGGACTGCCGGGCGCGGTCGCCACGTCCACCCGGCGCAGCCGCGCACTGCCCAAGCTCGAAGGCGTCGGCATCCTGCACCGGCTGAAGGGCGTGATCGGCGGCGATGAAGTGCGTAACGGCAAACCGGCACCCGACATCTATCTCGCCGCGGCGGCCCTGCTTGAGACGCCGATAGCGCACTGCCTGGTCCTCGAGGACTCAAACACCGGCGTGCGCGGCGGGCTGGCTTCAGGCGCCCAGGTGGTGATGGTGCCCGACCTTCTGTCCCCCGCAGAGGATGTGCTGGCGCGTGGCATCACGGTGATGAACGACCTCCACGAAGTCGCCCGCCGTCTGGCCGACTGACCCACCCGAAACCCGCCGCAGCCGTTCAACAGACAGGCAGCGGCACCCGGAGCCCTACTGATGATCGGACGCATCACCGGCACGCTGCTGGAAAAGAACCCACCCCAGATTCTGGTTGATGCCAACGGCGTCGGCTATGAAGTCGACGTACCCATGAGCACCTTCTACAACCTGCCGGCGACCGGCGAGCGGGTCAGCCTGCACACCCACCTCGCGGTGCGCGAGGACGGTCACTTCCTGTACGGCTTTGCCACCGACGAAGAGCGCACCGCCTTCCGCCAGCTGCTGAAGATCTCCGGCATTGGCGCACGCATGGCGCTGGCGGTGCTGTCCGGTCTGTCGGTCAGCGATCTCGCCCAGGCGATCGCGCTGCAGGAAGCAGGCCGCCTGGTGAAGATTCCCGGCATCGGCAAGAAGACCGCCGAACGCCTGCTGCTCGAGTTGCGCGACAAGCTCGGCAAGGCCCTGCCCAACGCGGGCGGCATTCGCCTCGCCGCGGGCGTCGACGCCGCACCGGACGCGAAGAGCGATATTCTCAACGCGCTGCTGGCACTGGGCTACAACGAACGCGAGGCCCTTGGCGCCATGAAGGGGCTCGGCGAGGACACCGGCGTGTCGGACGGCATCCGTGCCGCACTCAAGCTGCTGTCGAAGGCATGAGCATTGCCCCGCACAGCCTGTCGCCAAGTCGCTAAACTCTCGCCATGATCGAAACTGACAAGCTGCGCTCGGCCGCACCCGAAAGGCTGATCTCCGCGGAGCCCACCGACCGCAAGGAAGACGCCATCGAGCGTGCCCTGCGCCCCAAGCGACTGGCCGATTACGTCGGACAGGCGAAGATCCGCGAGCAGCTGGAGATCTTCATCGAAGCTGCGCGCAACCGCAAGGAGGCGCTCGACCACGTCCTGCTGTTTGGCCCGCCGGGTCTGGGCAAGACCACACTGGCCCACATCGTCGCTGCCGAGATGGGCGTCAATATGCGGCAGACCTCCGGGCCCGTGCTGGAGCGCGCGGGTGACCTCGCCGCCCTGCTCACCAACCTCGAGCCGCACGACGTCCTCTTCATCGACGAGATTCACCGCCTGTCGCCAGTGGTCGAGGAAATCCTCTATCCCGCGCTGGAAGATTTCCAGATCGACATCATGATCGGCGAAGGCCCGGCCGCACGCTCGGTCAAGCTCGACCTGCCGCCGTTCACGCTGGTGGGCGCAACCACCCGCGCGGGCATGCTCACCAACCCCCTGCGCGACCGCTTCGGCATCGTCTCCAGGCTCGAGTTCTATACGCCGGACGAACTTGCCTACATCGTCAGTCGCTCCGCACGGCTGCTCAACGTCAGCATCGACGACGCCGGTGCGCTCGAGATCGCCCGGCGCGCGCGCGGCACGCCCCGCATCGCCAACCGCCTGCTGCGCCGGGTGCGCGACTATGCCGAGGTGAAGTCCGGCGGCGACATCACCAGTGCGGTCGCAGACGCGGCGCTGGTGATGCTCGACGTCGACGTGCTCGGACTCGATCTGATGGACCGCAAGTTGCTGCTGGCAATGCTGGAAAAGTTCGGTGGCGGCCCGGTCGGCCTCGACAACATCGCCGCGGCGATCGGCGAATCCTCGGACACCATCGAAGACGTCATCGAGCCCTACCTGATCCAGCAGGGCTACCTGCAGCGTACCCCGCGCGGTCGCATGGCGACGCATTCGATCTGGCAGCATTTCGGCCTCAACGCCCCGCGCCTGCCGGGCAGCGACCTGTTCGGACAATAAGCGCCGAAATGGCAGCGGGCCTGCTTGTAATCGTATCCGCGATCGGGATCCTGCTTCTTATGGCTCGCCCATCACGCAAACCGAAGGACCGCAGGAAACATGCTCGCGGGAGCCGTCTGACTGAAAAGGCTGCGAACAGCGCTTCTGCGCATGCGGCGCGGGACACGGACAGTGCCTGCAGCAGTGATGGCTGCGACGGAGGCGACTGATGCGGACCTTCCAGGTACTGATGCTCACGCTCTGTCTGGTTGGCGGCCTGCACCTGCTGCTGCAGGCACCGGTGTTCTTTCTGCCCGACAGATGGGACCCGGCCTTCGGTCGCCAGTTCGACGCCACCGCCTCGAGAGTGCTGGGCGGCGGTCTGCTGGCGATGGCGGCGATGGCGCTGATCTTCCTGCGCCACCATTTCTACGCCGAGGTGCGACGCCTGCCCGGCGCCACCATGCAGAAGATCTACTTCGGCCTCGTGCTCATGGCACTCGGCCTGATCACGCTGGCTTTCAACCTCGCCGACCTGGTGCCGAACCCTGATCGCGCCCCGTCGGCCAGCATCCAGCGCTGAGCGGAAGCGCGCCTCCGCGGCCCCCGCCCGTGTGGGCAATCAGCCGATCTGAATCGCAAGTCCCTTGAGGTACTCGCCTTCGGGTACCGCCAGACCGACCGGATGGTCGGGTGCAGCGGCCAGTCGATGCAGGATGCGTGCGTCGACGCCGGCATCACTTGCCGCACTGGCGACGATCTTCTGGAACATCTCGAGCCCGATGCCGCCGGAGCAGGAATAGGTCATCAGGATGCCCCCCGGCGCCAGCAGGCGGAAGCCGAACAGGTTGATGTCCTTGTATGCGCGCGAGGCACGTTCGGCGTGAGCCGCGGAAGGTGCAAACTTGGGCGGATCGAGGATGATCAGGTCAAAACTGCGCTCTTCGGCACGCAAACCGCGCAGTGCCTCGAACACGTCATCCTCGCTCCATTCAGCACGCGTGGCATCGAGTTGCGGGTTGAGCGCCAGATTGCGTGCGGCGGTGGCAAGTGCGGGGCCGGACGAATCGATCGACAGCACGCTGCTCGCCCCACCCGCCAGCGCCTGCAGGGAGAAGCCGCCGGTGTAGCAAAAGCAGTTCAGCACCCGCCGCCCATGGGCAAGATCGCCGGTGAGCTTGCGGTTGTCGCGCTGATCCAGATAAAACCCGGTCTTGTGGCCACCGACCACATCGACTTCCATACGCACGCCATTCTCGACGATCTGCAGCCCTCCGGCAGGCAGTTCGCCGAAGGCAATTCCGGCGCGCGGCTCCAGGCCTTCCAGCCTGCGCACGTCGGAATCCGAGCGTTCATAGACGGCGGCGCAGCCCGTCGCCTGTACCAGACCGGCCACGATGGCATCGCGCCACTTGTCGGAGCCGGCACTGGTCAGCTGCAGCACAACCACGGAACCGTAGCGATCCGCGATCACGCCCGGCAATCCATCGGACTCGCCGTGGATCAGCCGCTGACCATCCTGCCCGCGCAACATGGGATGCGTCTCGCGCCGGGCGACGGATTCAGCGACCCTGCGCTTGAAAAAGGCGTGATCGATTGCCACTTCGGCATCCAGTGACCACACCCGGGCACGGATCTGTGACTCGGGCGACCATGCTGCACGCGCCACCACCTTGCCGTCGGCAGCGACCACATCGACCGTGTCGCCCGGACGGGCGCGGCCTTCGAGATGATCGACAGAGCCGGCGAAAATCCAGGGATGACGACGAAGGACGGTGCGTTCCCTGCCGGGACGTAGATGAAGGCGAGCCATGGATGATGATCCAGCAAAAGGGCGCCAAGTTTAGCCTTTACCGGCCACCTTGTGCCACCGCCCTGCCAGCACCCACGGTCAGTCGCCGAGCAGGCGCCGGGCGCGATCCGCGGTATCGATCAGATCCGGAAGCTCGCGTGAGCTCATCAGATGACCAAAGTGATGCAAAGCGCCCGAGGACACATAGAGGTGGCCATTCTTGCGCCGGGACACCCAGCCCAGCTCGACAAGCCGTGCCACCTTGCGGCGAACGGTCTCACGCGGGAGGCCGGTGGCCGCCGCAATCGAATAGGCATTACAGGGTTTGAGCGTGCACTCCGGCAAGCCGTCACCGCCGACGGCGCCTGCACTCGGCGTGCCGATATTGTGCAATGCAATTTCGCCGAGCAGGATGGGCAGCATGATGTCGCGATCGAACTCTTCGAACCAGCGCTTCATGTTCCGGACTTCATGCTTTGCAAGCAGCAGGGCAACATCCCTGAGCATGCGCTGCTTTTTTATTTTCTCTGCGGGCGGAGCTTCGATTCCAGCATCCATGGAAGCCTCATCGGGGGCAAAGGATTCAGATGTCATATGCATCCTAGCTTGCGGCTCAGCGCCATGTGCGCACATCGCCGCTTATTATTTATTGTTGATTGATGCACGACAGCATAGCCGATCGCGAATGAGTATCAGCATTTGTCGATACCCAAAATGGGGAGCACTGCAACCTACTCCTTCGTCTTCCGTGCCCGCGGATGAGCGGCATCATAGATCCTGGCGAGGTGCTGAAAATCAAGGTGTGTATAGACCTGGGTGGTCCGGATGCTGGCGTGGCCGAGCAGTTCCTGAACCGCACGCAGGTCCCCGCTCGACTGCAGTACGTGGCTGGCGAAACTGTGGCGCAGCATGTGCGGATGGACATGCACGCCCAGGCCCACCGTACCGGCTCTCAGGGTGAGCCTGCTGCGAATCGCCCCCGGGCTCATTCGTCCGCCGGTGCGCGTCACGAACAGGGTCGGACTGCCGACCGGCACCTGCCCGCGCACCTCAAGCCACTGCTTCACTGCCTCGACCGCCTGGTTGCCGACAGGCACGCTGCGCGTCTTGCCGCGCTTGCCGCGCACCGTCACCATGCCGCCCTCAAGATCGCTGGCATCATCGAGCCCAAGCCCGGCGAGCTCGGACAGGCGCAACCCTGACGAGTAGAACAGCTCGAACATCGCCAGATCGCGAATCTCGAGCAGGCTGTCGGCCGGAGCGTCGAGCAAGGCCTTTGCCTGATCGGGAGACAGCACGCGCGGCAGGGTCGCCGGGGATTTTGGTGCCCGAATACCGTCCACCGGGTTGTGGTTCAGCCCATGGTGGCGGATCAGCCACCGATACAGGCCGCGCCAGGCCGACAGACAGCGCGCAATCGAGCGCCCGCCCAGGCCTTCTGCATGCATGCGCCCCACGAAGCGGAGGATCTCGGCCGCGCTCAGGGCACCGGGGTCGCGCCCCTGTGCAAGGCGGTGCAAGCGCAGCAGATCCCGACGGTAGTTCTCCAGCGTCAGCGCGGCGGCACGACGCTGGGTCGCAAGCCACCCCAGATAGCCCTCGACCCAGACCGGCGCAAGCGCTGCGGCAAGTGGCTCAGGCATGCGTTCAGCCGATCTCCCCGAGCAGCGCGGCGGCGGCAAGCTCACCAATCCGGCCGAGATACAGGGTGCCCATCTCGGGGTAGAAACGCTCGGGCTCTTCACTGCCCAGGGCCAGAAGACCGACCACCTGAGTCTGCCGACGCAGCGGCATGAGGGCGACAGAACGCACATGCGGAGCCGACTCGCCAAACCAGCTCAGCACTTCGATGTTGCTCGGCGCACCGCAATACGGGTGACGGAGGTCGCCCGCAAACAGGCGCACGCCTTCGCCAACGGGCGCAAAGTCCTCGTCGCTGCGTGCCAGCACGCTGTTCCAGATTCGCAGCGCGACATGAGGAATGGCGAAGTCCTGCTGCATGCTGGAAAAAAGTTCGTGGCGGACGCCTTCGTAGCCGTGCGCCTCGAGCAGCAACAGGGTCAGCCGATGCACTTTTTCGCTGATCTCGTCGTTTTCCTCGCCAAAGCGAATCAGCTCGGCAAGCTTGACCTCCAGCAGGCGGATCTTGTCGCGCAGGGCGTGAAGCTGCCGTTCCGCAAGCGAGATCGCCTGGCCTTCGTGCTGCGGGTGCGGCACGGTCAGTTCGGTGAACAGTTCGCCATGGTCGGACAGAAAATCAGGGTTGTCGCGCAGATAGCGTGCGACTTCATCGGCATTCATCGGCAATAGCTCCTGTCGGGCATCACGCCCTGTTGCATGTCTCCAGACATCAGACGAGATTCATCTCGCCCTCGAAAACCGTTACTGCCGGGCCAGTCATCAGCACCGGCGTGCCCGGACCTGCCCAGGCGATCTCAAGCTCACCACCACGGGTTTCCACCCGTACCGGCGAAACAACCAGTTCGCGCAGTATCGACGCCACCACCGCGGCACATGCCCCGGTGCCACAGGCCAGGGTTTCCCCGGATCCGCGCTCGAACACGCGCAAGCGGATACGGTGCGCGTCGACCACCTGCACGAAGCCTGCATTCACCCGCGCGGGAAAACGCGGGTGGTGCTCGATCAGCGGCCCCTGGGTTTCGACCGGGGCGGCATCGACGTTGGCCACGACCTGAACGGCGTGCGGGTTTCCCATCGATACGGCCGTGATCGCAAGCATGTCGCCGCCCACCTCGAGTGGCTGCACGATCGCGTCGGAGTCGGAGACGAAGGGGACCTCGGCAGCAGAGAGGACGGGCACACCCATATCGACCGTGACCAGCCCATCCTCGCGCAAACGCGGCGAAATGATGCCGGAGCGGGTCTCGACGCTGATGTCGGCCCTGTCGGTCAGCTTCTTGTCGTACACGAAGCGCACGAAGCAGCGTGCGCCATTGCCGCACTGCTCGACTTCGCCGCCGTCAGCATTGAAAATGCGATAGCGGAAATCGACAGCCGGCCGGCTCGGCGGCTCGACCACCAGCAGCTGGTCGCAACCGACGCCGAAATGGCGATCGGCGATCGCCCGGACGCGCTCGGGAGTGAGTTCAACCGGTTCACGGGTTGCGTCGATCACGACAAAGTCGTTGCCGAGGCCATGCATCTTGGTAAAGCGCAGTTTCATGGGAGTTCTGGTCAATGCGGAAAGCGTGCCCGGATTCTCCTCCTGCACCCGGGTATCGTCCAGCACGCGTCATCGTGAGAGAATTCGGGACATGACCAATACGCCAGCGCCGCGCCGCTCAGCCCTCCCGATTTCCGCATGGTTGCTCGGCCTTCCCGGCCTTGCCTGCCTGCTTGCCGGCCTGGTGCTGCTGGCGGGAGACTTCAGCGATGTGCATCCGGTGCTTGCCGAAAGCGGCACCGCAATTGCGCTCATCGTCTCTGCGATTGCCCTGCTCGGCAGCGCCGCCTTTCCCGTGGTCCTGCGCCATCTCGCGGACGCCGACGCGCCCGCAGCAGATCAGTAGAGCTTGGCCTCGCCCACGGGGCGCGTCTTGAAACGCCTGTGCACCCAGTAGTACTGCTCCGGCATCGTGCGCACGACCGACTCGATCCACTCGTTCATGCGCAGCGTGTCGGCCTCGACATCCGCGCTCGGAAAGTCGGACCATGCCTCACCGATCTCGACGACGTAGCCGGCGCCGCCAGGCAACATCTTCGTGACACAGGGCAGCACCGCTGCGCCGGCCACGCGGGCAAGCCGCGGCAGTCCGGTGATGGTAGCCGCCGGCACGCCAAAAAAGGGGACGAAGATCGCATCGCGCCGACCGTAATCCATGTCCGGCAGGTAGTAGAACGGGCGCCCGGCCTTCATCGCCTTCACCGAACTGCGCACGCCGTCCTGCCGCGCGAGCAGCAGCTGATCGCCAAACCGGCTGCGGCCATGATAAAGCCAGCGATCGAGCACCGGATTCTTCTTCTGCCGCGCATAGACACTGACGATATCGAAGTCCATCGTCACCCGCGTCCCGCCCATGTCGAGTCCGACGAAATGGGGGGCAAGCAGGATGACCGGCGTCCCCGCGGCCTGCAGTGCCCGCACACGGTCGCCGCCCTCGATTCTGACGAGGCGCTCGAGACGCTCGCGACTTCCCCACCACAACAGGCCGCGCTCGAGCAGGCTGCGCCCCACAGTACGAAAATGACGACGCGCGAGCTGACGCCGCTGCCGCGCATCGAGTTCGGGAAAGCACAATTTCAGATTGGTATCCACCACATGCCGGCGCGGCAAGGCAAACACATGAAGCAGCAACCCCAGCGCCTCGCCCAGTCGCGCCAGCACCGCAAGCGGCAGCCAGTGCAGCAGCCAGAATACCGCCACGCCGAGACGGCTCATCACGCCTCGGACCCTGCTGCCGCTTCACGCGCTGCACGCGGCTTCTTGTAGCGGTTGTAGCCCCACATGTACTGGCCGGGGCACTTCAGGATGACGCGTTCGATCTCCCGGTTCATGGTTGCCACACGTGCGGGCAGATCCCCTTCGAGTGGCTCGACAGGCGCCGACAGCCTGAACACATAGCCCTCGCCGTGCGGCAAACGCTCGGCCCAGCAATAGATCACATGCACGCCCTTGACCTCTGCCAGGCGCGCCGCCAGCGTCATCGTCCACGCGGGTCGGCCAAAGAAATCCGCCCACGCACCTTCGCCGGCTCCCGGCACCTGGTCTGGCAGCATGCCGATCGCTTCGTGACTGCGCAGGGTTTTCACCAGCCGGCGCACCCCCGACAGATCTGCCGGGGCTGTCTTCATCTGACCGCGTACGCGTCCGGCCTGCATCAGGGGCTCGAGCGCAGCATTGCGCGGCGGGCGGTAAAGCACGGTAATTGGCGTCAGCGAGGCGATGTACTGCGCGGTGACTTCGAAACAGCCCAGATGCGGCGTCATGAACACGATGCCCGCGCCCTCGCGGTGGGCCGCATCAACGAGCTCCCAGCCCTCCACCCGCTTCACCTTGGCCACCACTTCCTCGGCCGGACGCAGCCACAGCCACGGCAGCTCGAACGCCTGCCTGCCCGCCTCGGCGATCGCGGAATGCAGCACCGCAGGATCGACATCACCGACGGCCTGAGCCAGATGGCGTCGCAGGCGGCGGCGATAGGACGGCGACGCGGCGTAGGCAATCCAGCCCGCCCAACCTCCGATGAGGTGCAGCAGGGACAGCGGGAAGCGCGCAAGCACGCGAAAAAGGAGATTGACAATCACGGTAGTTTTCGCGGTTCCGATCCGGTGACAGATTGACCTGAGACAAACACAGTCTATAATTGTGCCTCAGCCGCCGAGTTAACTCGACAACTTGCAGGGCGGCCGTCACCGCAACAATCGCGTGACCCAAAAATTCTGCTAAAGCGTCGGCTGCTCGATGAAATCCCCGGAGCTGGCCGTAACGCCAGGAAACGGGGATTTTTGTTTTTCAGGAGCAGTCATGGCAGCAGAATTCCTCTTCACCTCGGAATCGGTTTCCGAAGGTCATCCCGACAAGGTTGCGGATCAGATCTCGGATGGCGTGCTCGACGCCATCCTCACCGAAGACCCGCACGCCCGCGTTGCCTGCGAGACGCTGGTCTCCACCGGCCTGGTCGTCATTTCGGGCGAAATCACCACCACCGCCCATCCCAATTATCGCGAAATCGCACAGGATGTGGTGCGTCGCATCGGCTACGACAGCTCCGACATCGGTTTCGACTACAAGTCGTGCGCCATCCTCACCGCCATCAACCGCCAGTCCTCCGACATCGCGCAGGGCGTGAATGAAGGCGAAGGAATCGACCTCGACCAGGGCGCGGGCGACCAGGGCCTGATGTTCGGCTATGCGTGCAACGAAACCGCCAGCCTGATGCCGCTGCCGATCTACTACGCGCACCGTATCATGCAGCGTCAGGCCGAAGTGCGTAAGGATGGCCGCCTGCCGTGGCTGCGCCCCGACGCCAAGAGCCAGCTCACGGTCAAGTATGTCGACGGCAAGCCGGTCGGCATCGACACCGTCGTGGTATCGACCCAGCACAGCCCCGAGGTGTCGCACGCTCAGATTTCCGAGGCCATCATCGAGGAAGTCATCAAGCCGGTGCTGCCCAAGGAGTTGCTGCAGGGCGAAGTGCGCTATCTCATCAACCCGACCGGCCGTTTCGTCATCGGCGGCCCGCACGGCGACTGCGGCCTGACCGGTCGCAAGATCATCGTCGACACCTACGGCGGCGCTGCTCACCACGGTGGCGGTGCGTTTTCGGGCAAGGACCCGTCCAAGGTCGACCGCTCGGCCGCCTATGCAGGTCGTTACGTGGCCAAGAACGTCGTCGCTGCCGGCCTCGCCGACAAGTGCGAAGTTCAGGTCGCCTACGCCATCGGCGTCGCCAAGCCGGTTTCGCTCATGGTCAACACCTTCGGCACCGGCAAGATCAGCGATGCAAAGATCGTTGAACTGATCCGTGCTCACTTCGACCTGCGTCCGAAGGCCATCATCCAGACTCTCGACCTGCTGCGTCCGATCTACGCCAAGACAGCGGCTTACGGTCACTTTGGCCGCGACGAACCCGAGTTCACCTGGGAGCAGACCGACAAGGCCGCCGCGCTGCGCGCCGACGCCGGCCTCTGATGTACCACGGCGCCGGTCACAGGCTGGCGCCAGCGATGCGTTCGGCACGGGTTCCGCACGATGCGGGAACCGTGCCGAACGGATGCACTCTGAAACAGTTCAACATTCATCAAGCCCTCAATGCTCGAGCAAGCCCTGCTGTTCCTCCTTGGTCTGATCACCCTCGTCATCGGTGCCGAACTCCTTGTGCGCGGAGCGTCGCGACTGGCGGTTTCCTTTGGCATCTCGCCGCTCGTCGTCGGCCTGACCGTTGTCGCCTTCGGCACCAGCGCGCCGGAGATGGCGGTTTCGGTCGGCTCGGCGCTCAACGGCAACCCTGACATTGCCATCGGCAACGTGGTGGGCAGCAACATTGCGAACGTCCTGCTGATCCTCGGCATCGCCGCGGTCATCGCGCCACTGCTGGTGGCTGAGCAGATCATCCGGCAGGAGATTCCGATCATGATCGGCGCCTCGGTGCTTCTGCTGGTCATGGCGCTCGACGGCTCCATCAACCGCATCGAAGCGGCGACGCTGTTCGGTCTGGTGATCGCCTACACGGTGTTTCTGGTGCGGCAGTCGCGCAAGGGGTCGGCCGCGATGAGCGAGGATTTCGCCGACGACATTCCGACCTCGCAATGGGACAGCCACTGGACTGTGCAGACTGCGCTGGTGGTCGCCGGCCTTGTCATGCTGGTGCTCGGCGCCGGCTGGCTGGTCGACTCAGCGGTCGTCTTTGCACGCGCCTTCGGTGTCAGCGATCTGGTGATCGGCCTCACCGTGGTTGCCGTCGGCACCTCGATGCCCGAGATCGCCACTTCCATCGTCGCTGCACTGCGCGGCCAGCGTGACATTGCGGTCGGCAACGTGGTGGGCAGCAACGTTTTCAACATCTGTGCCGTGCTGGGCGTCACCGGACTCGTGGCACCCGCAGGGCTTCCCGTTTCCGAGGCTGCCCGTCATTTCGATCTTTGGGTCATGCTCGCCGTAGCCTTTGCGTGCCTGCCGATCCTGATCACCGGGCGGGAGATTGCGCGCTGGGAAGGCATCCTGTTTCTCGGCTATTACGCGGCCTATACCGCGTGGCTGATCCTCGCCGCACAGCATCACGCCGGATTGCAGGCCTTTTCCGGCGTCATGCTTGGCTATGTGATGCCGCTGACGGTGATCACACTGGTCGTCAGCATCGTCCGTCACAACGGGAAAGCTGCATCAGATCGGTAGCAGGCATTCCGCAAACTGTGCGGGATCGCTATAATTCGAAGAATTCCGAGGAGCGCTGCAAGGCACTGTCCGCATTCATTGCGACAGCCCCAGGCTCGGAACCCGCCCTCCCCGGGCGGGCGTGTGAAACGGCGCTCACCCTGGTCTTTTCTCTCAAACCCTGCCGGGTTCGGGATGATGGGTGAGCTAAACGCCGTCCTCTTTCCCTCCCGGCCATAGCATGGAGCTTCACATGAACGCTGTGGCTGAATTCAACGATTACGTTATTGCCGACCTGACGCTGGCCGACTGGGGCCGCAAGGAAATCCGTATCGCCGAGACCGAAATGCCCGGTCTGATGGCGATCCGCGACGAATACGCTGCCGCCCAGCCCCTGAAGGGCGCACGCATCACCGGTTCGCTGCACATGACCATCCAGACCGCGGTGCTGATCGAGACCCTGACCGCGCTCGGCGCCGAAGTGCGCTGGGCCTCGTGCAACATCTTCTCGACCCAGGACCACGCCGCTGCAGCCATCGCCGCACAGAACATTCCGGTGTTCGCGGTCAAGGGCGAGTCGCTGAGCGATTACTGGGATTACACCCACCGCATCTTCGAATGGGCCGACGGCGGCTACTCGAACATGATCCTAGACGATGGCGGCGATGCCACCCTGCTGCTGCATCTGGGCGCACGTGCCGAGAAGGACATTTCGGTCATCGCCAAGCCGACGTCGGAAGAGGAAACCATCCTCTTCGCTTCGATCAAGGCCAAGCTCGCCACCGATCCGACGTGGTACTCCACCCGTCTTGCACAGATCAAGGGCGTCACCGAAGAAACCACCACCGGCGTTCATCGCCTGTATCAGATGCATCAGCGCGGCGAACTCAAGTTCCCGGCGATCAACGTCAATGACTCGGTCACCAAGTCCAAGTTCGACAACCTTTACGGCTGCCGCGAGTCGCTGGTGGATGGCATCAAGCGTGCGACCGACGTGATGATTGCGGGCAAGGTTGCCCTGGTGGCCGGCTACGGTGATGTGGGCAAGGGCTCGGCACAGGCGCTGCGCGCACTGTCGGCTCAGGTGTGGATCACCGAAATCGACCCGATCTGCGCCCTGCAGGCTGCGATGGAAGGCTACCGCGTCGTCACCATGGAGTACGCTGCGGACAAGGCAGACATCTTCGTGACGACCACGGGCAACTTCAACGTCATCACCCATGAACACATGGCTGCGATGAGGGACCAGGCCATTGTGTGCAACATCGGACACTTCGACAACGAAATCGATGTTGCCTCGCTCGAGCAGTACGAATGGGAAGAGATCAAGCCCCAGGTCGATCACGTGATCTTCCCCGACGGCAAGCGCATCATCCTGCTCGCCAAGGGTCGCCTGGTTAACCTCGGCTGCGGCACGGGCCACCCGAGCTATGTGATGTCGTCCAGCTTCGCCAACCAGACCATCGCCCAGATCGAACTTTATACTCGTACGGGTGACTACCCTGTCGGCGTGTACACTCTGCCCAAGCATCTGGACGAAAAGGTCGCACGCCTGCAACTGAAGAAACTCAATGCACAGCTCAGCGTGCTGCGCCCCGACCAGGCCGCCTACATTGGCGTACCGGTTGAAGGCCCGTACAAGGCTGATCATTACCGCTACTGATCGGCCCGGCTGCGGACGGGCCACCGCCTCCTCCAGGGCGCGGTGGCCCTTACGAACAATAGGAATTGGAGACACCGAATGAACTCTGTCAGCGTGCGTCAGACTCGCCCGGAAGACATTCCCGCACTGATCGCCCTTCAATCCGAGGTCTATCCGGACATCCCTGCATGGAGCAAGCGCAAGCTCGCCGAGCAGCTCGACGTTTTTCCACAGGGACAGATCGTGGCCGAGACCGAAGATGGCCTGGTCGGATGTGCGAGCTCACTCATCGTGCTGTGGGACGATTGGGCGGAGTCGCACAGCTGGAAGGAGATCACCGGGGCCGGCACGTTCGACAATCACAATCCGGACGGCAAGACGCTTTATGGCGCAGAGGTCTTTGTCGACCCGAGGCTGCAGGGCAAAGGGGTGGGACACCTGCTATACGAAGGCCGTCGATCGCTGTGCCGGGCCATGAACCTGAAGCGCATCATTGCCTGCGGACGCCTGCCGGGTTACGACCGCTACGCTGACGAAATGAGCGCAGAGTTCTATGCGCAAAAGGTGGTCTGGGGCGATCTGATCGACCCCGTACTGAGCTTCCAGATCAAGGAAGGCTTCAGCTATTGCGGCGTCATCGAGAACTACATCCCCGAGGATACCGAATCGCGCGGCTATGCCTCGCTGATCGTATGGCTCAGCCCGGATTACGATCCGTCAAAACCCACCACCATCCCTGAGGACATCGCACTATGATCGTTCGAATTGCTGCCGTGCAGTACCTGCTGCGCCCGATCCACGACTGGTCGGGTTTCGAGAATCAGGTGCGTTTCATCATGAAGGCCGCCGGGGACTACAAACCCCAGTTCGTGCTGCTGCCCGAGATCTTCACCACACAACTGCTGTCCTTCATGGACACCAGCGACGTGCGCGCTGCCGTGCGCAACATGAACGACTACACCAAGCGCTACAAGGACCTGATGCAGGAGCTTGCAGCGCAATGGGACGTGCACCTCATCGGCGGCACCACCCCACAGGTCACCGAAGAAGGGCGCTTGCTCAACACCGCCTACTATTTCACCCCGAGCGGTGAAATCCACGAGCAGGACAAGATCCACCGCACGCGCTGGGAGCGCGAAAAATGGAACACCGACGCCGGTGACCAGCTGCGCCTGTTCGAGACCCCCTTCGGCAAGATCGCGATCCTGATCTGCTACGACATCGAGTTCCCGGAACTCGCACGCATGGTGTGCGAAGCCGGCGCCGACATTCTTTTCGTGCCCTCGTGTACCGATGACCGCCAGGGCTTCCTGCGCGTGCGCTATTGCTGCCACGCCCGGGCCATCGAAAACCAGGTGTTTGTCGCCATGACCAGCACCGTGGGCAACCTGCCGGTCGAGGGCCTGGGTCTGCACTATGGTCAGGCCAGCATCATCACGCCGTCGGACTTCGCTTTCGCACGCGACGGCATTGCCGCCGAAGGCACACCGAACATCGAACAGATCGTCGTGGCCGACGTGGACCTCAAGGACCTCGAAAGCGGCCGCACACACGGCACCACCATTCCCCTCTACGACAAGCGTAAGGATGTGTACGAGCACCCGGTCGAAGTGGTGAAGGTTTCCTGAGCGTTCGGGATTGCTCGCTTGAAATCATTTCATCGGCGCACGGCGCGCCCGGCAACCGCGCCTGCCACGCCCCATGTGCAGGCACCCGCCGAGCGTGGCGGCCTGATGCGTGCTGACAGTCTGCTGGTGGCTCAAGGGCTCGCGCCCTCCCGAACTTCGGCGCAGGTGCTGATCGAGGCCGGCCGGGTCAGCTGGGAAGGTGGTCCGGTGACGAAATCGGCCCAGACGCTGTCGGGCGAGGTTGTACTGGAAGTCCGGCAGGACGAGAACGACCGCTTCGTCTCGCGCGGCGGGCTCAAGCTTGCAGGCGCGCTGGCAGCCAGCAAGCTGTCCGTCACCGGCCTGACTTGCCTCGACGTGGGGCAATCGACCGGCGGCTTTACCGACTGCCTGCTGCAGGCGGGCGCGAAGCAGGTTGTCGGCGTCGAGGTCGGACACGGCCAGATCCACACGAAACTGGCGGCGGACGCGCGCTGCGTCACCCTGGAGGGTATCAATGCGCGTCACCTGCTCGCTGCGGATCTGGGTCCCCACTTCCCTCCGGACGGCTTCGGGCTGATCGTCTGCGATGCAAGCTTCATTTCGCTGACACTGCTGATGCCGCAGTGGCCTGCGCTGCTGGCAACCGGGGGCAGCATCCTGGCGCTGGTCAAGCCACAGTTCGAGGTCGGCCCCAAGGGCTTGTCCAAAGGCGGCATTGTCCGCGATACCAACTTGTATGCCGACGTCGAATCACGACTTCGGGATAGTGCACGCAGTTGCGGTCTGAGCGTAAAGGGCTGGTACGACTCCCCCATTACCGGCACCGACGGCAACCGCGAATTCTTCATCTGGATGCAACATGAACGACACTGAACTTTCGATCGAATTCTTTCCGCCCCAAACCGAAGAGGGTGCGGAAAAGCTGCGTGCCGTGCGCGCCCGACTGGCCGAGCTCCGGCCCAGCTTCTTCTCGGTGACCTATGGCGCAGGCGGCTCCACCCGCGAGCGCACTTTCGCCACGGTCAAGGAGATTGCAGCGAGCGGCTCCGAAGCAGCCCCCCACCTGTCGTGCATCGGCTCGACCCGCGACAGCATCCGCGCCATCCTGGCGGAGTACGCCGAAGCCGGCATCAAGCGTATCGTCGCCCTGCGTGGCGACCTGCCCTCCGGCGTTGGCGATGCAGGCGAATTTCGCTATGCCAACGAGCTGGTGGCGTTCATTCGCGCCGAAACGGGGCAGCGTTTCCGCATCGAGATTGCGGCCTACCCTGAATGGCATCCGCAAGCCCGCAGCCCAAAGGACGACCTGCTCGCCTTCAAGCGCAAGGCCGAAGCCGGCGCCGACTCCGCGATCACGCAGTACTTCTACAACATCGACGCGTATCTGCATTTCGTCGATGCGGTACGTGGCATGGGCGTCGACATCCCGATCATCCCCGGCATCATGCCCATCGCCAGCTTCTCCAAGCTGGCCCGTTTCTCGGACGCGTGCGGCACCGAGATCCCGCGCTGGATGCGCAAGAAGTTCGAAGCCTTCGGCGACGATTCGGAATCGATTCGTGCCTTCGGCCTCGATGTCGTCACCGCGATGTGCGAAAAACTGATCGCCAGCGGCGCGCCTGGCCTGCATTTCTACAGCATGAACCAGTCAGCCCTCACCACCGAGATCTGCCAGCGCCTCAAGCTCGCCTGAACGCGCCGACCGCCCGAAACGGCTTGCAGTACGCCGTTTCGGGTTCAGCGTCTGGACTGGACCGACGAATCCGAGATTGCCTGCAGCTCGGAAAGCACGCGGACGCTGGCCTGCTCCATGTCCTGAATGCCCGAGAGCGCATCGTCAAGACGCCCGGCACCGCACGATTCGAGCGCCCGCTTGCCGGCGGCGTGCACCAGCGCATGTGGCGCATCAAGATTGCGATAGGCGGGCAGATTGGCGAAACGCTTTCCATCGCCCTCGAAATACCATTTCCCGAGCCGGCACTCGTGGTGACTTGAGAAGTCGGCGGCTGTGCGCCCGGAGTGCCCCGAAACCGCCTGATACACGTCGAGCTTGAAGATCAGATGATCGAGCTTCGCCAGTTCGGCAAAACTGCGCACTGACGCGTCCTGCATGGTGCCCGCGAGCTGGCGGGCGATATCGCTCAATTCGTCCATGCTGCCCTGCGCCCGACGTCCATCCTCGGCCGCACTGGTCGCCTTGTCCGACAGAGAGCCGATCACGCCCCGCACCTGCCCCGTCTCGCCCTGGATGGCGGTCACCAGCCCGGAGATTTCATTCGTTGCCCCGGCCGTACGTTCAGCCAGCTTGCGCACCTCGTCAGCCACGACCGCGAAACCACGCCCCTGTTCGCCCGCACGCGCCGCTTCGATCGCCGCGTTCAGTGCGAGCAGATTGGTCTGGTCGGCAATCTCCCGAATCAGTCGGACAATGCCGCCGATCTGGGCTGCACGCTCGGCCAGTTGTGCGACCGAGCCAGCGGTCTCGCCGGTATCGGTCGCAAGTTGCGCCAGGCTTCCCGACACACTGCCGATGGCTGCGACACTTTCGTCTGCCGCAACGGTCGAGCGTGTCGCGGCCCTTTCCTGTGCGCCAAGGCGTTGGGCAAGGTCTCCAAAAGTGCCCTGTACCGAAACCAGGGTCTGACCGTAGTTGCGCAACTGGCCGAACAGCGCATCGAACAGCGCCTCCCGGCGTTTGGCTTCGGCACACGCCAGCTCCTGCTCGGCGATCCTGGCCTCAAGCGTGGCAGACCGCTCGCGCTCGAACTCGAGTGCACTTCGTGCGACATCGAGTTCAACCCGCAAGGCTGCAAGCTCGGCACTCTTTCCCAGCCACCCCATGCTGCTCTCCCTTCGTTCGATCATGTGCAAGTCCGACGGACTGTATATCACGTCATATCGACCGCTCGCACCGATTCTTGAGCGATTCAGCGCTTCGGGGCGCGCGCCATCGTCACCACGCCTGCTATCACCATCGTCATGCCCGCCATCTGCGCCAGCCCGATGCGCTCGCCAAGCAGCAGCCATCCGAAGAACAGGGTAACCACCGGACCAAGGGTGCCGGTCAGCGATACCGGCCCGGCGCCAAGCCGGCGAATCGCCTCGGACACGAGCCAGACCGGCCCGACCGTGCTGAATGCGGCCATCGCCAGCGACAGCCCATAGACCTCCCACGGCTGCGCCAAGGCCTCGATCGGACGCATCAGACCGAACTGCGCCAGACTGAACACACAGGCAAAGGACGAGGCGTAGGCTGTCACCCGCGCCGAGCCCAGACGCCCGACCACGTGCCCGTTCCCCATGAGGTAGAGCGCATAGCTGACCGCACTGCCAAACACCAGTACGCAGCCCAGCACCACGTCGCCAGCCTCGCCGGCGAGCGTGAGGTCGTGCCCGACCGCCAGCCCGATCCCGAGATAGCACAATGCGAGCGCGCCAGCCATGCGCCGGGTGATGGGCTTGCCCAGAAACAGGGCGGAGACCACGAGCACGATGGTGGGATACAGAAACAGGATCAGGCGTTCGAGTGCCGCCGTGATGTAGGCGAGCCCGAGGAAATCCAGGTAGCTTGCGAGGTAATAGCCGAAAACGCCCAGGCCGGCCATCCACACCCAGTCGGCGCGCGACAGCGGCGACGCGGCTCTGCGACTGCCCAGCACCCCAAGCAGGAGGAAGAAAGGCAGCGAAAAGGCCATGCGCAAGGCGAGCAGGGTTTCAGCATCGACCCCGTATCGATAGGCCAGCTTCACCAGGATCGCCTTGAACGAGAAACCGACCGCTCCTGCAACCGCAAACAACAATCCGACGCCGGTCGACGTCTGCCCCATGTCCCGCACTCCCGTTTGGCGAGTCGGGATTAAGCCACCTCAAACACGATCGCACAATGCCGATGCACTGACGCCGGAACGGCGGCGACCGTCCCGCGCACCGGCCGCCGGCCTTTCAGCGCAGGTTCAGCGTTTGCTGCCGAGCAAGGAACCCAGCAGACCGCGCACGATCTGGCGTCCGATGCTGCTGCCGATGGTGCGGGTCACGGTCTTGGCGGCGATCTGCAGCAGCCCGTCGCGCTGACCTCCGCGTGGCCCGGTGGAGCCGAAAAGCATGTCGTTGAGCCCGCCACCCGATCCGCCAGTGCTTGCCTTGGCGGGGGCTTCCGCCTCGCGGGCCGCGGCCTGCGAACGCAGCATTTCGTACGCGGACTGTCGATCCACGGCCTTCTCGTAGTGACCGTAGATGACCGAGCCGGTGATCGCCGCCTTGCGCTCGGCATCGACCATCGGCCCAAGGCGCGAGTCAGGGGCAATGACGAACGCACGCTCGACGATGGTCGGCCGTCCCTTCTCGTCGAGGAAGGAGATCAGCGCCTCGCCAACCCCGAGCTCGGTGATCGCGTCAGCCGCGTTGAACGCCGGGTTCGGACGCATGGTGTCGGCTGCGGTCTTGACCGCCTTCTGGTCGCGCGGGGTGAAGGCACGCAAGGCATGCTGAACCCGGTTGCCGAGCTGCCCGAGCACCGTCTCGGGGACATCGAGCGGGTTCTGGGTCACGAAATACACGCCAACGCCCTTGGAGCGGATCAGGCGCACGACCTGCTCGATCTTCTCGATCAATGCCTTGGGCGCATCGTTGAACAGCAGGTGAGCCTCATCGAAGAAGAACACCATCTTGGGCTTTTCGGGGTCACCGACTTCGGGCAGCTGCTCGAACAGCTCCGACAGCATCCACAGCAGGAAGGTGGAGTACAGCTTGGGCGAGTTGTACAGCCGGTCGGCCGCCAGCACGTTGATCACGCCACGGCCCTCGCCATCGGTCTGCATCAGGTCGTTGATGTCCAGCATCGGCTCGCCGAAGAAGATGTCGCCGCCCTGCTCTTCCAGCCCCAGCAGATTGCGCTGGATCGCACCGATCGACGCCGTGGAGATGTTTCCGTATTCGGTGGTGAAGGTCTTCGCGTTCTCCCCCACGTACTGCACCATCGCGCGCAGATCCTTGAGATCGAGCAAGAGCATGCCGTTGTCGTCGGCGAGCTTGAACACGAGCTGCAGCACCCCCGACTGAGTATCGTTGAGGTTGAGCAGGCGCGACAGCAGCAGCGGCCCCATGTCGGAGATCGTGGCCCGCACCGGATGGCCCTGTTCACCGAACACATCCCAGAACACGGTGGTGTTGGCACGCGGGTTGAACTCGGTAATGCCGAGCGCCGCCAGGCGCTGCATGAGCTTGTCGGAGGCGGTGCCGGCAGCGCCGATGCCGGACAGATCCCCTTTGACGTCGGCCATGAACACCGGTACGCCGACGCTGGAGAATGCCTCGGCCATTTTCTGCAGGGTGACCGTCTTGCCCGTCCCGGTCGCGCCGGTAATCAGCCCATGGCGATTGGCCAGGCGCGGCAGCAGGACGATGTCCTTGTCTTTTGTTCTGGCAATCAGTAGCGGCTCGACCATGTGCCCCTCCGGCAAGTTAGTTCTGAACGGCGAATACGCTCAATCTTAACCCGAGCATCCCGCCCGGGCACCAGCCTGCGGCCGGGGATCTGTATAATGCAGCGACTTTTCAACCGCACACGCTGCTCCAGAGGTTCGTATGGCTGGTCACTCAAAATGGGCCAATATTCAGCACCGCAAGGGTCGTCAGGACGCCAAGCGGGGCAAGGTCTTCTCCAAGCTGATCAAGGAAATCACCGTCGCTGCCCGCATGGGCGGGGGCGATATCGGCTCAAACCCGCGTCTTCGCCTCGCCATCGACAAGGCGAAGGGCGAATCGATGCCCAAGGACAACATCGACAACGCGATCAAGCGCGGCACCGGCCAGCTTGAAGGCGTGACCTACGAGGAAGCGCGCTACGAAGGCTACGGCATCGGCGGCGCAGCGGTCATCGTCGACTGCCTCACCGACAACAAGGTCCGTACCGTTGCCGACGTCCGCCACGCCTTCTCCAAGTACGGTGGCAACATGGGCACCGACGGCTGTGTCGCGTTCCAGTTCACCCATTGTGGGCAGCTGATGTTTGCCCCCGGCACCGACGAGGACGCGCTGATGGAAGCCGCCCTCGAAGCCGGCGCGGAAGACGTGGTCGCCAACGACGATGGCTCCCTCGAAGTGATCACCGGACCGTGGGAATTCACCTCGGTGAAGGAAGCGCTCGAAGCCGCCGGCTTTACCGCCGAATTCGGCGAAGTCACGATGAAGCCGCAGAACGAAACCGAGCTTTCGGGTGACGATGCGGTGCGCATGCAGAAGCTGCTGGATGCGCTCGACGCACTCGACGACGTGCAGGACGTTTACACTTCGGCAGCACTCGACGAGTAAGCCCGGCTACTCGACGACGTGCAGGACGTTTACACTTCGGCAGCACTCGACGAGTAAGCCCGGCTACTCGCGGCACTCATGAGGCGGCGCGATGCGTCGCCTTTTTTATTCTGCAGACTCGGCCCCGATCATGACCACGCCCACCCTTGCACAACGCGTGATGCCGCTGCTCTTCGTGCTGCTCTGGAGCACTGGCTTCGTTGGCGCCAAGTTCGGTCTGCCCTATGCGGGGCCGCTCACCTTCCTGTCCACGCGCTACGTGCTCGTCATCGTGCTGATGGTCGTGCTGGCGCTGGCGATGCGTGCCCCATGGCCGAAGTCGCCACGCGAAGCCATGCATATCGGCATCACCGGCGTTCTGGTTCAGGCCCTCTACCTGGGTGGCGTATTCGTTGCCATCGATCGCGGACTGCCGGCTGGCGTCACCGCGCTGGTCGTTGGCATGCAGCCCTTGCTCACCGCACTCGGCGCCGGCTTCCTGCTCGGCGAACGCGTCAGCATCCGCCAGTGGGGCGGGCTCGCGCTCGGTTTCTTCGGCGTATCACTGGTCGTCAGCAACAAGATCGCGGTCGACGGCATGGCGCCGGACGAACTCGGCACGATGCTCGCCCCGGCGCTGCTCGCGCTGATCGGCATCACCGTAGGGACCCTGTACCAGAAACGCTTCTGCCCGCGCTTCGACCTGCGCACCGGCTCCATCGTGCAGTTCGTCCCCACGCTGATCCTCACCGCACTGATTGCCAACCAGACCGAGAGCATGGAGATCACCTGGAGCGGCGAGTTCGTGTTTGCGCTGCTGTGGCTGGTCGTGGTGCTGTCGCTGGGCGCCATCAGCCTGCTCAACTTGCTCATCCGCAGCGGCAGCGCCGTCAACGTTGCCAGCCTGTTCTACCTGACGCCCCCCACCACCGCGCTGATTGCGTGGGCGATGTTCGGCGAAACCCTCAGCGGACTTGCGCTTGCCGGCATGATCGTGGCCGTCGCCGGAGTATGGCTCGCCCGCAAGGCCTGATAGCATTCGGCGGGAATGCATCCACGGAGACCGGCCATGCAACTGTCAACCACCCCCACCCTCGAAGGCCACACCATCCAGCGCTATCTCGGCGTGGTCGCGGGCGAAGCCATCATCGGCGCCAACATCTTCAAGGACTTGTTCGCCTCCATCCGCAACATCGTCGGCGGCCGCGCGGGCGCGTACGAGCGTTCACTGGCCGATGCGCGTGAAATGGCGATGGAAGAAATGGCAGAACAGGCTGCCAAGCTCGGCGCCAACGCCGTCGTCGGCATCGACATCGACTACGAAGTGCTCGGCCAGGACAACGGCATGCTGATGGTGTGCGTCAGCGGCACTGCGGTGGTGGTTTGAGCCAGCTCAGCCCGGGCGGCACGGCATCACGCACGGTTGCCACCCGAATCCTCGGCCTCGACCCCGGGCTGCGCATCACCGGCTTCGGCGTCATCGACGTCCTCGGCAGCCAGTTGCGCTATGTCGCCAGCGGCTGCATCAAGACCCGTGACGGCGAACTGCCGGGGCGCCTCAAGACGCTGCTCGACGGTGTGCGCGAAGTCATCGCCACCTATGAGCCGGACATGGTCGCGGTGGAAAAGGTGTTCGTGAACGTCAATCCGCAGTCCACCCTGCTTCTCGGGCAGGCCCGCGGTGCGGTGATCTGCGGCGCGGTGTCATGCGATCTGCCGGTGGCGGAATACACCGCACTCCAGGTCAAGCAATCAGTCGTGGGCCACGGCAAGGCCGCGAAGGAGCAGGTTCAGCACATGGTCCAGCGTCTGCTCGCCCTGGACGCATCGCCGAGCCCCGACGCCGCCGACGCCCTCGCCTGCGCCATCTGTCATGCCCACGGCAGCCAGGGCATGGGTGCCATCGCCGGTATCGGCACACGTCGCCGCGGCGGCCGCATACAGGCATCCTGAGCAATTTTTTCGCCGAAAAGCTTGCATATGCAAAGGCTATTGGCTATTATGCGCGCCTCTCGACGGAACAACATCCGGCGACGCCAGTAAAAACGGCAATGGGGGTATAGCTCAGTTGGTAGAGCAGCTGACTCTTAATCAGTAGGTCCTAGGTTCGAATCCTAGTGCCCCCACCAAGGAATTCAAGCACTTAGGCCAATCCACAAGGATTGGCCTTTTTGTTTTGTGCCGCATTACAGCTACGGTGCAGCCAACTCCGGGCAAGCCAGCCGCTGCAATGCCCGTTTGGCGCTACAACATGGCGTTGCACATCACAGCAGGACACGCCAAGACGAGCTGGGTTGCCCCCCCGGCAAGCGCGCTCATCGGGCATCTGAAGACCCTGGAGCCGATGGTGAGGTAGAGCCCGCAGTTCAGTCTCCTTCACAGGCGGGCAGTCGTGGCGGCCTATTGATGGCAACGTCTCGCCAAAATCGCTGCATAATCGAAACCCTCTGTTCCTGATCGCCGGCAGCGACCGGCGCTCGGCAGCCACCCCGCAAAGGGCCGGAGACTTCGGACTCCATACACACCCGAATCGATCTCAATGCAATCAGTCGCCACCTTCGCTGCACTGCTCGCCGTTGCTGTTTTTCTCGTTCCTTTCTTCAAGCGCGCGGGGCTCGGCACAGTGCTGGGCTACCTCGTCGCGGGGGTGCTGATCGGCCCCTGGGGTGCGAGCGTGGTGCACGACCCCGAGAACCTGCTGCATACCGCAGAGCTCGGCGTCGTGCTGCTGCTGTTCATCATCGGCCTTGAGCTTCAGCCCAGCCGCCTGTGGGCATTGCGCAAGCCGGTGTTCGGGCTCGGCGCGCTGCAGTTCTTCGGTGTGGGCGCGCTGCTCATCGGTGTTGCCAGGCTGCTGGGGCTGAGCTGGTCCGAGTCCGTTCTGGCCGGCCTGGCGCTGGCCCTGTCGTCGACGGCATTCGTGCTGCCGACACTGGCCGAACGCAATGAGCTGCATAGCCGCTACGGCCGCGAAACCTTCGCCATCCTGCTGTTCCAGGATCTGATGGTCATCCCCTTGCTGGCGCTGCTGCCCCTGCTCGGTGCCGACAAGCCGGAAGGCGGCGTGTCGCCCGTCGTGGGACTGGTGGTGCTGGGCATCGTCATCGCCATCGGGCGACCGGTGCTCGACCGCATCTTCCGCCACGTCAGCCGCATCGACAGCCGCGAGATGTTTACCGCCGCGGCGCTCGCCACCGCGCTCGGTCTTGCCCTGCTGATGGAGGCCAGCGGCCTGTCGATGTCGCTCGGCGCCTTCGTCGCCGGCGTGCTGCTGTCCGACTCGGACTTCCGCCACGAACTCGAAGGCTCGATCGCGCCCTTCCAGGGCCTGCTGATGGGTTTCTTCTTCATCGCGGTGGGGATGAGCATCAACCTCGGCATGATCGTGCAGCACCCGATCAACGTCATCGCCTTCACCTTCGGCCTGCTCGCAATCAAGGGCTTCGGCCTGTACGGCCTGCGCAGGATGGTTGGCGGTGCAGCCAAAGTGTCGCGCATGCAAGCCCTGGCGCTCGCGCAGTGCGGCGAGTTCGCCTTCGTGCTGTTCGGGGCCGCGCGGGCAAATTCGCTGCTGCCGGTCGATGTCGTCGAACAGCTGACGCTGTCGGTCGCGCTGTCAATGGCCATCGCCCCGCTGCTGTTCATTATCGGCGACCGCATCAACGCCAGGGAAGCAGCGAACCAGCCGGAACAGCCTGCCGACGACATGCCCGACGAACCCAACCCCGTCGTGATCGCCGGCTTCGGTCGCGTCGGCCAGATCATCGGCCGCATCCTGCGCCTGCGCGGCGTGCCCTTCACCGCCCTGGACAAGGACCGCGACGAAGTCGACGTCGTGCGCCGCTTCGGTGCCCAGGCCTACTACGGAAATGCGGCCCACCTGGAAGTGCTGGACGCCGCCCGCGTCGGCGAAGCCAAGGTATTCGTGCTGGCCATCGACGACATCGAAACCTCGCTGCGCTGCGCCGAACTCGTGCGCAAGCATTTCCCCCACGTGCAGATCGTCGCCCGCGCGCGCGACCGCTTCCATGCCTACCGCCTGATGGACCTCGGCGTCACCCTGCAGATGCGTGAAACCTTCAAGTCCAGCCTCGCCCTGGCCTGCATGACCTTCGAAGCCCTCGGCAAGCCCCCCGAGGTCGCCAGCCAGATCATCGACCTGTTCGCCCGCAACGACCAGGAACTGCTCAAGCGGCAACAGGCGCTGTACCACGACGAGAGCCAGCTGATTCAATCCACCAAGGATGCGCACATGGAACTGGTGGCGCTGCTGGAGCAGGAGCTCGCTGCAGCCGGGCCGCCGGAAGCGGAACCAGAAAGCCCGAAGGCCTGAGCCAGGTCTGCCGCGCAGGCCTGGCTCAGGCCGCCTGCCTGTAGACACGCATCCATTGCAGGATCACGGCGGCACCTTCGGATGCGGCCTGCCATTCGCGCTCGGCACACGAAACGCCGTTTGCGAGTGCGTCCCCCAGGTCCAGCCAGCCGGCCCAATCCACCTCGGGCATCGCCGCGCGGCCTTCGGCAGGCAATGCCGACGCGGCGTCGGTGATTTCACGCAGACACGCCAGCGTCGCTGCTCGCGTCAGGTGGCTACGGGAAAAATCGTCGGCACTGAGGCCTTCGACCAGGGTCAGGATGTCGGTCGCGGCCTCCTCGACCCGAACAAGCATATCGGTACGTATCTGCGCTGCACTCATGCGTTTCAGCTCCGGAAAATGGCGTTACCGGCGTTCCCCAGCAATTTGGGCGCCAGGCTGCAAGCCCCGTGCGCACAGCGCCGCCCTGTCGCAAAGCCGACAAACCAACTGCTCACACGACAGTTTCCACACATCCCCACCCCTGCTGATCAGCGCTGAGCCCAGCGTTCACGCGATCTGCGCGCGCGCGGCCGAACTGGTATCGGATTTGCAAGGTGCGGTGCATGAAGCGCACCGACTCCGCCATCCCGGCTTCCCCCCCGACGCTATCGGACAGCGACGTAGTCCGGCTGTATCACGCCCGCAGCAAACACCGCTTCGAGGCCTATGCAGCCGGACCGGCGATGCTCGACTGGGATGCGCAGCCCGCCCCCTTCCGCCACTATGATGGCGCCCCCACCGTGGCACTGCCATTGCTCGGAGCGCCTGGCGCAAGCGCACCGCTGCGGGCAGTGCAGGACCTGCCCTTTCCCTGTGCAGGTGCCCCGCACTTGCCGCAGAGGCCGGGCCTGGAGAGCATCGGCACGCTCTTGCACCTGTCGCTCGGCATCACCGCATGGAAGGTCATGGGACCGGACCGCTGGGCGGTGCGCGCCAACCCCTCCAGCGGCAACCTGCATCCGGTGGAAGCCTGGCTGATCGCACGGGACATTCCGGGGCTTGCCGACGGGGTGTATCACTACCGGCCCGAAGACCACGTACTGGAGTGCCGTGCGCTGGACAGGACAGCCGGATCGGACACGCCGCGGCTCGGCCTCGCACTCAGCACCGCGATGTGGCGCGAGGCGTGGAAATACGGTGAGCGCGGATTCCGCTACTGCCAGCTCGACGTCGGCCACGCTGCCAGCGCCCTCGCGCACGCTGCGGCACTGCTGGGCTGGTCGCTGGCCGAGCAGCCAGTGCCCACTGCATGCCTCGCGCATCGGCTCGGTCTCGACCGCGATGCAGACTTTCCAGGCAGCCGTCACCCGCAGGTCGAGCGTGAAGAGGCCGAACTCCTGCTCGCCGTCGGACTTGACGGGCACGGACCGGCTTCCGCCACACAAGCCCTGCAGCCGCCGGCGGACGACACGCGATGGTTCGGACGCGCTTCGCTGCTGGACCCGCTGCCACGCTACCGCTGGCCCCTGATCGACGACGTCGCCGCAGCAACCCGGCACCGGGCAGAGGGCACAGCCCCCGCCACTGCGGCGGTTGCGCCCCCCTGGCAGCCCTCGGCGCAGCTGGCCGGCTTCGACAGCAGTGCGGCCCGGACCATGTTGAGCAGGCGCAGCGCGCAGCGTTTCGACGCCTCGCACCGGATGAGCCGGGCAGCCTTTCACAGCGTGCTCCATGTCCTTGGCGACAGCATGCGTCCAAGCAGCCTCTGGCCCCATGCCTCGGGAATGGTGGCCGCGCTGTTCGTGCACCGGGTCGACGCCTGCGCGCCCGGGCTGTACCTGCTGACGGCCGACGGCTGTGATGATGCAGGCGCTTTCGCCACCTCCGGTGAGCACGTGGAAACCATCGGGGACGGCCTGACACTGCGTCTGCATCGCAAGCTTGAGCAGGTCGAGCTCCATCGTCTCGCGCGCAGCCTGCACTGTCATCAGGACATCGCGTCCACCGCCTGTCTGGCGCTCGGCCTGATCGCGCCCTTTGGCGTCATCGCTGCCAACCCTGCGGCCTACCGCGATCTGTTCCGGCTGGCCGGACAGACGGGACAGGCCCTCTACCTTCTCGCCGAACTCCTCGGACTTCGCGGCACTGGCATCGGATGCTTTTTCGACGATCCGGTCCACGAAGCGCTGGGCCTCTCCGGCAGCAGTCATCAGCCCCTGTACCACTTCACCATCGGTCTGCCGATTGACGACGCAAGAATCGAATCCGCCCCGGCCTATCCCGCCGACCGCGCCCTGCATCAGCCCGCCAACCGGACGCCAACATGATGAACACCGAAACCCTGACCGCCTCCGAACCAAGCAGCCGCCAGGCTCACCGCATCTCCGCCGCGGATGCGGCCGACATGCTCCTGCGTCACATGGACGGCGTGCTGCCCGCCCTTGCGGTGTTCGATGTGCGCGACGAAAACAGCTATCACGCGGCGCATATCGACGCAGCGGTCCGCCTCGCCGAGGCCACTTTTCCGCAGCAGATCCGGGGGCTGAACCGCGCCACGCCGGTTCTGATCTACTGCTATCACGGCAATGCCAGTCGCACCTGGGCGCAGTGGTTCGCGGACTTCCGCGTCCCCGAGGTGTATAGCGTGGATGGCGGCTACCCGGCCTTCTCCGACGCACTCGCTACACGCCGCGCCGGCCAGCAAGGCACGCCGGTCGCAGGCATGGACGCCCGCGCCGACCTCCTCGCGTTCCTGCAGACACACGGGTTCGACCCTTTCGACCTCAACGCGCCGCGCCAGCACGGCCTGACAGCGCTGATGCGTGCGGCCCTCGCGGGGCATGAGGGCGTGGTCGACGCCCTCCTCGCCTGCGGTGCAGACATCTCCCGCCGCAACATGGACGGCAACAACGCCCTCTGGCTGGCCTGCGTATCGGGTAATGCCGCGATCGTGCGCAGGCTCGTGCAGGCAGGCATCGACATCGACAACCGCAACGACATGGGTGCGACCTGCCTGATGTACGCCGCCTCGGCCGGCAAGGCCGAGATGGTCGCACTCCTGCTCGAGTGCGGCGCCGACCCGCAGGTGCTCAATTTCGACGACGCCCGCGCAGTGGACCTCGCCGCCACCCGCAGCTGCCTCCAACTTCTTCGCCACACGATCGGATGACTGCCGCCATGACCAGCTCGATGCCCCCCAAGTACCGCGCCCTCTCCCATTTGCTGAACACCCTGGAACACGCGCTCGAAGATGGCCTGATCGAACTCGATGAACGCTGGCGCGACAACGAGGAAGCCGTCGGTCTGCTGCTGCCGGGAGACGCAGCGCTTGCAGCCTTCGTGTTCACCTACGGCCAGCCGCCCGGACGCTATGGGGTCGAACTCTCATTCCCCGACCCGGGCAGCCCGCCGCCCGCCGAGCCGCTGGTGCGGGAGGAGCTCAGCCTGGCGCGCCTGCTCGGCGTTCTGCGCACCCATTTCGGGCTGCCGGAAGCCGCCTGAGCAGCCCCAGGCCAGGCGCCAGCAACCCCAGCCAATCTCACTGATCAAGACCAGGAGCACAGCATGGCAAACATCGGCATCTTCTTCGGCACCGACACCGGCCGCACCCGACGCATCGCCAAATCGATCGCGAAGAAACTCGGCGCTGCAGCCGCCGACCCGCTCAACGTCAACAAGGCGACGGCCGACGATTTCCTCGCCTACGACGCCCTCATCATCGGCACCCCGACGCTGGGCGACGGCGAACTGCCCGGCCTCGAGTGCGGCGCCCAGACCGCAAGCTGGGCCGAATTCCTGCCTCAGCTCGACGGTGCCGACATGAGCGGCAAGGTCGTTGCCATCTTTGGACTCGGCGACCAGGAGAAATACGGCAACGAATTCTGCGATGCGATGGCCGATCTCTACGACTGCGTCACCACCTGCGGTGCAAACGTGATCGGCACCTGGCCGGTCGACGGCTACACCTTCAAGAGCTCCCAGGCCGTGATCGACGGCAGTTTTGTCGGTCTCGCACTCGACCAGGACAACCAGCCCACGCTCACCGACGAGCGTGTCGATGCCTGGCTGGCAGGGATCACGCCGGCACTGATGGCTGCCGCTGGCTGACCGCCCCCTGTCCACGCCCGCACCATGCGCGGGCACCCCGGAACACCCCCATCGTAACGGAGCCGATCATGGCAAAACCCAAGAAACACGTTCTCGTCTGTGTCCAGGGCCGCCCCGCCGGCCACCCCCGCGGATCCTGTCAGCAGAAGGGCTGCAACGAGGTCTATCAGGGCTTCATGGAAGCCTTTCAGGCCCGTAACCTGTGGGCGGACTACGCCGTGACCAATACCGGCTGCATCGGTCCCTGCTCCAATGGCCCGAGCGTGCTGGTGTATCCGGAAGGCGTGATGTACTCAGGCGTCAGTGCTGCCGATGTCGGCAGCATCATCGACGAGCATCTCATCAGCGACAAGCCGGTCGAGCGCCTGCTGGCGCCGGCCAGCGTGTGGTGACCGCCATGAGCGCCGCATTCTGCTCACCCGGCGACGTCGTATTCGCACTCGACGCCATCCACAACGACGGCAGCATTCCCGATATCGACGCGGGCGCGCTGCTCGCTGCGGCCGGAACCCGTGGCGTAGTGGTGAAGACCGGTCATGTCGAGGCCGCCCCTGACATCGACATCATCCTGGTGCGCTTCGAGGGCGAGGACGATGTGCTCGGCCCCCCGGTCGGATGCCTGGTCGAAGAGTTGCGGCTGGAGCCCGTCCTCACCAACTAGGCTGCGGTCACTGCCTGCTTGCAAGCCATGGAGTGTGACCGTCCCCAGGTCACACTCCATGGATCACCGCAGCGCCTGCGCCGCATCCCCAGCCCGGCCTCCGTCCCGTTCCCTGTCGGGTTTCCGACAATCGGCACGCGCCGGGATGTCGCAATCGGCGCACTTGTCCGGCCCCCGCGCAGCCGGACAGGCCAATTCCCGTATCCGGACGCCTGGCACGCTGCTTGCGCAAGGAGTCCATCGCCCCAGCTCAGGAGGTGTCGGCGCGCGCACGCCGTCCGACTCAGGCCATGAACCATCCGCACAAACCCGAGACCGGTGACTACACGCCGCCGGAGAACCCCTGCCCACGATGTGCGCTGCGCAACAGCCTGCTCGCCGAAGGCCGCTGCGCGCCCGGCGACGCCTGTCTGTTCGTCCACAGCGGACGCCAGATCGACCGCTTCCTGGCGCGCAACCCGGCCTTTGCCGAAGGCTGTCTCAGCGACGATTTCTGGGAGCGCCGCGCAATCGCGGTCCGCTACGCGCCCGCCGAGGCCGCAGGCCGGCTGATCGACGACCCTGACGAAACCGTCCGGCGCGCGGTGGCGGTCCGCGCCGAAGGCGAAGCCCTGCTTCACCTTGCCCGCGACGAGGATCGTGAAGTACGGGTGACCGTCGCCACCCGCCTGCCTCCGTCCGAACTCGGGCGCCTGATGCGCGACCCCGACTATGCCGTGCGCCTGCAGGTGGCTCGTCGTCTGCCGCACGGCAGTCTGCCGCAGATGACCGACGATCCCGATCCTGTCGTGCGCAAGGAGATCGCCCGCCGCCTGCCAGCCTTCGCACTCAGCCGCCTCGCCCGCGACGCCGACCCGGAAGTCCGCGCCCTTGCGGCAGGACGCATGCTGCCGAACGATGCCGCCACCATGCTCGCCGACCCGCACTGGCTGGTGCGCGCCGCGGCCGTTCAGCAGGCGCCGCTCGAGGCGCTGGCTGCCGTCTCCGACGACCCGGAGGAAACCATCCGTCTGCTCGTGGCCGATCGCCTGACCGATGCAGCGAAAACCCCGCAGTCCGCACCCGATCAGTAACACCGCCACACCGCCGATCACTCCAGAGCCCATCAAGGAAGCCACATGAACTACGTCCCGCTCGCGCCCCCGCCCAAGACCAGGCCGGACCTCGCCCTCGACGACACCTTGCGCTACCTGTGCGCCACCCTCACCCCCTTGCCTGGACACGCCCCCTTGCTGGACGCCCTGCGTCACACCGGCGGGCCCGACTTCAGCCTGCGCCTTTCGCGCGGAGGCTGGTTCCGGCCCGGCCGCATCATCGACGCTCAGGGCGACACTGTCGCCGAGGATGCGCTCGCCTGGCTGGAGCAGCACTGGGCAGCGTGCGGCGAGGATGGCGCGGCATTTGCCGACGAGTTCGGCGACAGCGGCTTGCGGCTCACGCTGGATCAGGGTGTGAGCCACTACTTCGTCTGTCCTTGCGGCAGCGAACCCTCGGACTATCACCAGCTTGAACTCGAGGAACTGCAGGAAGTCATCAGTCACGAGGTGGGGCCACGCCACACCCCGGCGGATGCCGTCGAAGCGCTGCTCGACCGCCCTGCAGGAAGCCCGCCACCGCAGGTGCTGGGCGCGCCACGCTACCGCTTCCGCCGCCTCACCGACATCCGCGCCTTTGTCACCCGCATCGAGATAAAGACAGGCAAACCGGCTCCGGTGTTGCGCTTCCTGCGCGAGTGGTCGGAGAGCAGCTCGGGACGACAAGGGCATTTCAGCGATCACTGGATCCTTGCGCTGTCGGAGCACCTCGACCGCTACCGTCAGACCCGCGCCTCTGCCATTCCGGTTGCCGCACACGCCCCGCAGTGGCCACATGCCCCAGGTGCGCGCGGCACAGCCCTGGCACAGCAACTGCACGACTACGACCGCGACGCCGGCTACGGATTTGCATGGTATTTCCACATGGTCAGTGCGCACCGGGTACCGCGCAGCGTCACCCGCGAAGTGTTCAATGACCTGCAGGACGACATGGCATACCTGCCCGAGCGCGACGCCAGTCTGATCCACGCCTGGATGCACGACCCATACGCCCTCTGAGCGCACATGCAGGCCGTGCGCTGTCGTGTCACGGCCTGCACATTGTCGGTTTCGCGACAACACGAACAAAGCCCTCTTCCCTTTTCTTTCAGTCACTTGTCAGCAGAATTCAGTGCGGCACGGAGCTTGCAGAAGAATGCACACTCATGGACACGGAGCCTGACCGTGAAAGCCGCCGACATTGCCGAACTGCTGAACGAACCTGCCTGCACGCACAACAAGAAGGAGAAATCCGGTTGTTCGCGCCCCACCCCCGGCGCCTCGGCCGGTGGCTGCGCCTTTGACGGCGCGCAGATCGCCTTGCTTCCGATTGCCGACGTGGCCCACGTGGTTCATGGCCCGATCGCCTGCAGCGGCAACTCCTGGGACAACCGCGGCACCGCCTCGTCCGGCCCCACCCTGTACAAGATCGGCATGACAACCGATCTGTCGGAACAGGACGTGATCATGGGTCGCGGCGAGAAGCGCCTGTTCCACGGCATCAAGCAGGCCATCGACACCCATGCCCCCGCGGCCGTCTTCGTCTACAACACCTGCGTGCCGGCACTGATCGGGGACGACATCGAGTCGGTCTGCAAGGCCGCCAGCGAGCGCTGGAACGTGCCTGTGGTGCCGATCGACTGCGCCGGCTTCTACGGCACGAAGAACCTCGGCAACCGGATCGCCGGCGAAGCCATGGTGAAGCACGTGATCGGCACCCGCGAACCGGAACCGGTCGCGGCAGAACGGATTCCACCGGGCATCACCATCCACAGCATCAACCTCATTGGCGAGTACAACATCGCCGGCGAGCTCTGGTACCTGACCCCGCTGTTCGACGAACTCGGCATCCGCATCCTGTGCACCCTGTCGGGCGATGCCCGCTTCCATGAAGTCCAGACAATGCACCGCGCGGAAGTCAGCATGCTGGTCTGCGCCAAGGCCATGATCAACGTCGCACGCAAGATGGAAGAGCGCTACGGCATCCCCTGGTTCGAGGGCAGCTTCTACGGCATCACCGACACCTCGGCCGCGCTGCGCGAGATCGCCCGCCTGATCGGCGACCCCGATCTGGTCCAGCGCACAGAAGCGCTGATCGAACGCGAGGAAAAGCGGGTCCGTGCCGAACTCGACGCCTGGCGCCCGCGCCTCGAAGGCAAGCGCGTCCTGCTCTTCACCGGCGGTGTCAAATCATGGTCGGTGGTGTCGGCGCTGCAGGATCTGGGCATGATCGTCGTCGCCAGCGGCACCAAGAAATCGACCGAGGAGGACAAGGCCCGCATCCTCGAACTGATGGGTGACAACACCATCATGCTCAACACCGAGGGCGCGCGCGATCTGCTCAATGCGGTGTACGAACTGAAGGCCGACATCCTGATTGCCGGCGGACGAAACCTCTACACCGCGCTCAAGGCCCGCCTGCCCTTCCTCGACATCAACCAGGAGCGCGAATTCGGCTACGCCGGCTACGACGGCATGAAAGAGCTGGTGCGCCAGCTCGCGCTCACCCTCGAATCGCCGGTGTGGGCCGCCGTCCGCAAGCCCGCCCCGTGGTCGCAGAAAGCGATGGTGATCGCCGGCCCCGAGATGGGGGACAGCCCGGACGGTGGCGACGAGTCCGACGCGCACGCCCACGACCATGACCACGCCGCGCCCACCGGCGCCGCTGCCTGAGGACGCCCGCCATGGCCGAAATCATCCGTCACCCCAAGGCACTCGCGGTCAATCCGCTGAAGTCGTCGGCACCGGCCGGCGCCGCGCTGGCCTTTCTCGGCATCAACCGGTCGATGCCGATCTTTCATGGCTCGCAAGGATGCACGGCCTTCGCCAAGGTCTTCTTCGTGCGCCACTTCCGCGAACCCGTGCCGCTGCAGACCACGGCCATGGACCAGGTCGCCACGGTGATGAACGCCGACGGCAACGTCGTACAGGCGCTTGCCACGGTATGCGGCAAGAGCAAGCCGGCCCTGGTCGGCCTCGCCACCACCGCGCTGGCAGAAACCCAGGGCACCGACATCCGGCGGCTCGTGCATGAGTTCCGGGCCAAGCACCCCCAATTCGATCACATCCCGGTCGCAGCAGTGAATACGCCGGACTTCGCAGGCTGTCTCGAGACCGGCTATGCGAGCGCGGTGAAGGGCATCATCGAGGCCACGGTGCCCGACACGGCAGGCAGCGGCCTTGTCGGCAAGCGCAAGAAACAGGTCAACCTGCTGCTCGGCGCCCACCTCACCCCGGGCGACGTCGAAGCGATCAAGGAATGGGTCGAACTCTTCGGCCTGCGCCCGCTGGCGGTGCCCGATCTTGCCGACTCGCTTGACGGTCACCTGATTGCGGAAGACTTTGTCCCGGTCACGCTTGGCGGCACCACCATCTCCGAGCTCGCCACCCTGGGCGAGGCGGTCGCAACGATCGTCGTCGGGCGCTCACTCAAAGGTGCGGCCGACCTGCTGGCGGAGCGCACCGGCGTACCCGACCACCGCTTCGATGGGCTCATCGGGCTGGACGCCTGTGATCGTTTCACCGCCACACTGGCAGAGATCGCCGGCATTGCGGTGCCCGAAAAGCTCGAGCGTCATCGTGCGCAGTTGCAGGACGCAATGGTCGACACCCACTTCATGACCGGTCTGCGCCGGGTCGCGATCGCGGCCGACCCCGACCTCCTGCTGCAGCTTTCCGAGCTCTTTGCCGGCATGGGCAGCGAAATCGTCAGCGCGGTGTCGCCGATCAAGGCCGCAAGCCTCGCCGGCGTGGCCGCCGGGCAGGTGCATGTCGGTGACCTGGAAGACCTCGAAAACCTCGCCCGCAGCGCCCACGCCGAACTGCTGGTGTCCAACTCGCATGCCGCGGCAACTGCTGCGCGGCTCGGCGTACCGCTGCTGCGCGCAGGCATGCCGCAATACGACCTGGTAGGCGGCTTCTGCAAGACCTGGGTGGGCTACCGGGGTACCCGGCAAGTCCTGTTCGATCTGGCCAACCTGGTACTGCAACATCATGACTCCATCACACCTCACCACTCCCGCTACAAGCAGCCCGCCCCCTCCGCGCCGCAGACAGCTGCGGCTGGTGGGCACTGAACAGGCGAGACCGCTCATGAATGGCGTACGCATTGCCTTTGCCAGCACCGACCGCAGCACGGTGAACCAGCACTTCGGCTCCACCGAGGCCTTTGCCATTTTTGAGATCGGTGCAGACACCTGCCAGCTGGTGGAGGTCACTGAATTCATCGATACCTCGCAGGACGGCAACGAAAACAAGCTGCCGGCGAAGATCGCCACGCTTGCGGGCTGCGCTGCGGTGTACTGCCTCGCCGTCGGCGCGTCGGCCGTAAAGCAGTTGCTGGCGGCCGGTGTGCAGCCGATCCGGGTAGAGGAAGGTCGTGCCATCGACAGCCTGGTCGAAGAGCTTCAGGCCGAACTGGCCAGCGGCCCCGCGGGCTGGCTGGCGAAAGCCATCAAGGACAGGCAGCCGGCCGACAGCAGCCGCTTCGACGAGATGGAAGCCGAGGGTTGGCAGGAATGATGCAACGTAACGGCAAGGTCATCAGCATTTCCGACGACGGCGTGACCGTTCGTTTCGAACGCGCTGCAGCCTGCGGAGGCTGTCGCGCGGAGAAAGTCTGCGGCACTTCGAACACGACCGATCTCGTCCTCAGCGCCGCGGGCTGCGCGTCGCGTGCCGGCGACGAGGTCATGGTCGAGATCGATGGCGGCATGGCATTGCGGGCCCTGTTCGTCACCCACTTGCTGCCGGTCCTCGGCCTGCTCGCCGGCATGGGCTTCGCCAGCCTGATCCAGCTCACCGATGCAGGTATCGCCGGCCTCAGTTTCGCCGGCCTCGGCCTCGGGCTCATCGCCTCGCGGCGGGTCGCACGCCACCCTGCACTGCAGCCCGCCCCCCGAATCACCTCCGATCCACTCAACCCAACGCGTGCAAGCCTGCACCAGGAGTCAGACACATGATCAGCATCGACACCAGCACCGCCCCCGCCGCCGTCCTCAGCCCCGAACTCGCCGACACCGACTTCATCAAGGAGATGAACCGCCAGGCGCGCGCACTCGACAGCTACGGCACCTATGACGGCTGGCCGGTCGATCGCGTCCTCGCCCCCTATGTGCTGACCAAGGAACAGCGGCGCCAGATTCCGGTGATCGGCGACCCCGACGACGTCACCATTTCCCGCGTCAAGGCATTCCATAACGCGATCGCGGCCCTGATTGAAAAGGAGTGCGGACTGATGGCCGTACCGGTGATCAACATCACCCACGAAGGCTTCGGCCGCGGAATGATCACCGTCGGCAAGCTCGTCGTACTCGACCGCACCCTGCGCGACGTGCATCGCTTCGGCTTCGAGTCTTTCTCCAAGATGAAGGACGAGGCCGACAAGCACCTGTCCGTTGCACTGGAGATCATCGGCAAGTACCCGGAAGTCGCCGGACTCTGAGCAACGCCCCCCATCGCCCGCGCCGGCAGCAGGGCGCGGGCATACGCCAAGGAGATCGACATGACCGATGAAGAACTCAAGAACCTCGAGAAGGAAGTCCGCAAACTCAAGCGCAAATCGCAGGAATGGGCCTCGCAGCTGCATGACCTGGTTGAAGACCGTCTCCCGGCCGGCTACGAGGAACTGCCCACGATGTCCCAGTCTGCATACGACGCATGCAAGGCATGGGCTGACGCCAACGCGCGCCTGATGGCCGCAACCGAAACCGCAAGCTGATCACCCGCCGTCAGCCCGCAGCAGCAAACACGCTATCAACTGCACAACGAAACAGAGGAACACACCATGGATCCGATCACCGGTCTCACTCGCGGCGGCACTGCCTGGACCCCGGAGTTCGTTCTCGAACTGGACGGCAAGAAGTGCATCGGCTGCGGCCGCTGCTACAAGGTCTGCCCGCGCGACGTTTTCGACCTCGTCGAACGTGACGACGACATGGACGACGATCTCGACGACGACAACATGATGGTGATGACGCTTGCCAATGCGCTCGACTGCATCGGCTGTGGCGCCTGTAGCCGCGTCTGCCCCAAGGACTGTCACACGCACGGCGCATCGCCGGTCATGGCCTAAACCGCCGGGCCGACGTGTCCATGAACGACCTCGCCCTTGTCCTCTATCACAAGCAGTCCACCAGCGCCCGTCTGCGTTTTGCACGCTTCGGCGACTCCATCGTGGCGGCACGCCTCGCCGCGCCCGCAGGCGATGGCGTGCTTCCGCACCCCGGAACCCTGACCGCCAGAGCAACTGACCGGTTGGGCCTCCCGGCCGGCGCCCTGCAGATCGACACCGAGTTCGAAGCCGACATCCTCTCGCCCGATGGCACGCTGACCGTGCGCCTGGCCCATTTCACCGACATCGACCCGCCGTTCGATGCGGTGGCCAGCGCCGACGGACGCTTCGTCAGCATCACCGAGATGAGGGGCATTCCCGACACCGAGCGCGACGTGCTGCGCCTGGTGTACGAACACGTGATCGGCTGAACTGCGCTGCGGCCACCCTCACCCAGACAGCGGCGCAATGCCGCTGTTTTCCATTGTCGTGCCAGCACTGTAGGAAATGCGACAAAGCCCCCCAGCCGTCCCCTTCGCGACACAACAAGCCTCAAACAGACCGTTAATAATCAGTACTTTACGCATCGCACCCGAGTGGCACGCGGTTTGCGATAGGTCTCCCAGAGCCCTTTCCAACCGGAGACCCGAACATGATCACGCTTACCCCCACCGCACTGAAAGCCGTCAGCCGTTTCATCTCCACCTCCGCCGACCCGGTCGCCGGACTGCGGATCCACGTGCAAGGCGGCGGCTGCTCCGGCCTGCAGTACGGAATGAAGCTTGAAGCCGAAAAGGCCGAGGACGACACCATTGTCGAATTCGACGGTGTCACGCTTTTCGTCGATCCCTACTCCGCCCCCATGCTGGCCGGCGTCACCGTCGATTTCGTCGAGTCGCTGAGCGGCTCCGGCTTCAAGTTTGAAAACCCCAACGCCTCGGCCGGCTGTGCTTGCGGCCAGTCCTTCTCAGCCTGAGCCCGGGAGACCGCCATGTGGGATTACTCCGAAACCGTCAAGGAACACTTCTACAACCCGCGCAATGCCGGCGCCCTGCCTGATGCCAATGCAATTGGCGAAGTCGGCTCGATCTCCTGTGGCGATGCGCTGCGCCTGATGCTGAAGGTGGACCCGAGCAACGAGACCATCACCGATGCCAGCTTCCAGACCTTCGGCTGCGGCTCGGCCATCGCCTCAAGTTCGGCGCTGACCGAGATCATCAAGGGCAAGACGCTCGACCAGGCACTGGAAGTCAGCAACCAGGACATCGCCGACTTCCTCGGCGGCCTGCCCCCGGAAAAGATGCACTGCTCGGTCATGGGCCGTGAAGCCCTGCAGTCGGCCGTCGCCAACTACCGCGGTGAAGTCTGGAGCGACGATCACGAAGAGGGCGCACTGATCTGCAAATGCTTCGCCGTCGATGCGGTGATGATCGAAGACACCATCCGCGCCAACAACCTGTGCAGCGTCGAACAGGTCACCAACTACACCAAGGCCGGTGGCGGCTGTTCGTCGTGCCACGAAGGCATCGAGGAAATCCTTGCCAAGGTGCTGGCCGAGCGCGGCGAATCCTTCACCGCCGCACCGCCGCCGGAGAAAAAGCAGCCGGGCAAGCTCACCACCCTTGAGCGTATCCGCAAGATCGAGCAGGTCATCGAGAAGGCACGCCCGAACCTGCAGCGCGACCACGGCGATATCGAACTCGTCGATGTCGATGGCAAGACCATCTACGTATCAATGAAAGGCGCCTGCTCCGGTTGCCAGATGGAAGCGGTCACGCTTGGCGGCGTGCAGGCCCAGATGATCGAAGCCCTGGGCGAGATCGTGAAGGTCATCCCGGTCAAGGCCACTGCCAAGCTGGCGCCGAACTCGCTTCCCGCCTGACGCCCCCCTCCCCACCCCGGTGGGGAGCATCCATACACGGTAGCCCCGCGGAGAGAACGATGAGCATCCCCAACCTGACCCCGATCTATCTCGACAACAACGCCACCACCCGTTGCGCCCCCGAGGCGGTAACGGCGATGCTGCCCTACTTCACCGAACAGTTCGGCAACCCGTCCTCGATGCACAGCTTCGGCGCCAAGGTCGGCCACGCGGTCAAGGCGGCTCGCACGTCGCTGCAGAAGCTGCTGGGCGCCGAGTTCGACTCCGAGATCATCTACACAGCCGGTGGCACCGAAGCAGACAACACCGCCATCCTGTCGGCCCTCAAGGCCAATCCGGAGCGCAAGGAAATCATCACCACCACGGTCGAGCACCACGCCGTGCTCCATCTGTGCGACCAGCTCGAGAAAGAGGGTTACACCATCCACAAGCTCAAGGTGGACGGCAAGGGCCGGCTCGACCTGAACGAATACGCCAAGCTGCTCAGCGACAAGGTCGCGGTGGTATCCGTGATGTGGGCCAACAACGAAACCGGCACCTTCTTTCCGGTCGTGAAGATGGCTGAGATGGCCAATGCCGCCGGGGTGCTGTTCCACACCGACGCCGTGCAGGCCGTTGGCAAGATCCCGCTCAAGCTCAAGGACACCGCCATCGACATGCTGTCGCTGTCAGGCCACAAGCTGCATGGGCCGAAGGGCATCGGCGCACTTTACCTGCGTCGTGGCGCGCGCTTCCGCCCCCTGCTGCGCGGCGGCGGTCAGGAGCGCGGCCGTCGCGCCGGTACCGAAAACGTACCCGCGATCATCGGCATGGGTGTCGCTGCCCAGCTCGCACTCGAGCACCTCGAGATCGAAAACACCTATGTCCGTGCGCTGCGCGACAAGCTGCAGGCCGGCATTCTGGCCGCCGTGCCGCACGCATTCGTCACCGGCAACCCGGACGATCGCCTGCCCAACACCCTCAACGTTGCATTCGAGTACGTCGAAGGCGAAGCCATCCTGATGCTGCTCAACAAGCAGGGCATCGCCGCATCGAGCGGCTCAGCCTGCACCTCAGGTTCGCTGGAGCCCTCGCACGTGATGCGTGCAATGGGCATTCCCTACACCGCAGCCCACGGCACCATCCGCTTCTCGCTTTCACACGAGAACACCGAGGCCGAGATGGACCGGGTGATCGCAGCCGTGCCGTCGATCATTGCCCAGCTGCGCAAGCTGTCGCCCTACTGGGGCGAGAACGGGCCGGTCACCGACCCTGAAAAGGCCTTTGCACCGACCTACGCCTGAGTTCACACCACTTCCGGACGAGAACGCCATGTCGACCCCGATCATCATCGACGACACCACCCTGCGCGACGGAGAACAGTCCGCCGGGGTGGCATTCACCCGCAGCGAGAAGTGCGGCATCGCCGCCATTCTCGCGTCGATCGGTGTTCCGGAACTGGAGATCGGCATCCCGGCCATGGGCGTCGATGAGTGCGATGACATCCGCGCAATTGCACACACCCTGAGCGATACGGCGCACGACACGAAGCTGATCGTCTGGGGCCGGCTGACCGGCACGGATATCGATGCCTGCCGCAGTCTTCCGGTGCACATGCTGGAGCTCTCCGTGCCGGTATCCGACCAGCAGATCCGGCACAAGCTCGGCTCCAATCGCGACGAGGTTCTGCAGCGCATCGCACGCTGGGTGCCGGTGGCACGGGAAGCCGGGTTTGAAGTGGGCCTCGGCGGCGAGGACGCATCGCGGGCCGACACTGCCTTTCTTGAAGAAGTACTTGCCGCTGCCGAAGCGGCAGGCGCCCGGCGCTTCCGTTTCGCCGACACCCTTGGCGTACTCGACCCCTTTGCCACCTTCGACGCCATTGCCCGCCTGCGCGCGGCCAGCGCGCTGGAGATCGAGATGCATGCGCATGACGACCTCGGACTCGCCACCGCGAACACGCTGGCAGCGGTGCGGGCCGGTGCCAGCCATGTCAACACCACGGTCAATGGCCTTGGCGAGCGCGCCGGCAATGCTGCACTGGAAGAGGTCGCACTCGGCCTGCGTCAGTTCCACGGCCTGGGTGAGCTGATCGACTTCCGCCGCCTCCTCGACGCATCAACCGCGGTCGCACAGGCCTCGGGCCGGCCCGTGGGATGGAGCAAGAGTGTGGTCGGTGAAGGCGTCTTTACTCACGAGGCGGGCATTCACGTCGATGGCCTGCTGAAGGACCCCGCAAACTACCAGAACATCGACCCGGCATTGCTCGGACGCAGCCACCGACTGCTGCTGGGCAAGCACTCCGGCAGCCGTGGCGTGGCAGCAGCCTATGCAGGCCTCGGCATCATGCCGGATGAAAACCAGTTGCTGTGGTTGCTCGCGCGCGTACGTGAATTTACCGGCCGGACCAAGCGCACGCCCGAACGTGCCGACCTGGTCGCGTTCTGGGATTCGCTGCAGGCCAGCCAGGCAGACTGGTTTCCGCAACCGTTCATGACCGCCCCCGCCATCCCTGCCGGAGCCTGATCACCATGGCCACAGAAAGCGCAACCATGACCGCAGAAAACCTCGTGCCCACCCCAAGCCTGCCAAGTCTTCTGCGGGAGGACATTCGCTGCGTGTTCGGCCGCGACCCTGCTGCCCGCACGACCTGGGAAGTGCTCACCACCTACCCCGGCGTTCACGCCCTGATCACGTATCGCATTGCCCACGCCTTGTGGCTGCGCAACTGGCGCTACCTCGCACGCCTGGCGAGCTTCATCGGCCGGGTTCTGACCAATGTCGATATTCACCCGGGCGCCCGCATCGGCCGCCGTTTCTTCATCGATCACGGCGCAGGCGTCGTCGTCGGCGAGACCGCCGAGATCGGCAATGACGTCACGCTTTACCACGGGGTCACCCTGGGTGGCACCACCTGGAATCCGGGAAAACGTCACCCCACACTCGGCGACCACGTCGTGGTCGGCGCCGGCGCGAAGATTCTTGGTGCCATCACCATCGGCAGCCGGGTCCGGGTAGGCGCCAACTCCGTGGTGGTCAAGAACGTACCTTCGGACCGCACTGTGGTTGGCATTCCTGCAAAGGTCGTGCGCAGGGAAGGTCCGATCCTGAGCCCCACGGACGAACTCAACCTCGATCACCACCTGATGCCCGACCCGGTGGGCCATACGCTCAACTGCCTGCTCGACCGCATCAAGTCACTCGAGTCGCAGATTTCGGGCCTGCAGGCCAACGCGGAAGCGCCTCCACCGAAGAAGCCCCGCACGACAATTCCAGTGGTCGCGGTCAGCAACATCGACTGCGAGGCCAATACCGACCAGGCCTGTCCCGAATGTGCCTGCCAGCCTGAAAACCAACTCACGTCGGAGACACGTTGATGGACCTGCTGCACTTTGATCCCGAACCCCTGTACTTCGAAGATCCGCTCCCGGACGGTGTGCTCGAACTGATCGAACGCGCGGGCGAACACTACGGCGCGCCCGAAGCCGAACAGGCGCTTGCCGAAGCGGGCCTCAAGGCGCCGGATCACCTGCTGGTCCTCGTCGCGCGTTACCGCTATCACTTCTACCGTCACCAGATGGCGGAAGCACAGCGGGTCGTGTGGCATGCGATCGACGTCAGTGGCGCACGGGTTGGACTACCCGCGGACGGCGGCGGTATCGACGCTGACGAGGTCGCCACCGCAGCACACCGGTCAATGACGCTGACCCGCTTCTATCTCTCTGCGCTGAAGGCCGCAGCCTACATCCGGCTGCGCGAGGGCGACATCAGTGGTGCCATCCAGATCCTTCAGCCCCTGGTGCAGATCGACGATGCCGACCGCCTCGGCAGCAAGGTTCTGCTTGACGTTGCACGCGCAGCAGAAGAAGCCTCCCAAACCCCAATCGCCATCTGAATACGGAGCCTGATCATGGACGAACTCACTCTTGACGAAGCAATGGAAGAACTGTCCGCCGCGGAGGACTTTCTGGAGTACTTCGGCGTCAGTTACGAGCCTCAGGTCGTGCACGTGAACCGTCTGCACATCCTGCAGCGCTTCCACGACTACCTCTCCAACAATCCGGTCGAAGGCGACGATCAGGTTCGCTACACCCACCATCGCAACTTTCTCGAGATGGCTTACCGCGACTTCACGCTTTCCGACGCGGTCACCGAAAAGGTGTTCTCGGTATTCAAGAAGGCCAGTGGCACGGCCTTTGTTCCCCTCGGCGCCGTCCAGCGCTGACCCGTCCAAACCAGCGAGGCCAAACTCATGCGCCCTGAATTCGATTATGGCGATGCCGTTCGCGTCACCCGAAACGTGCGTGACGATGGCACCTATCCGGGCATGGCCGTGGGTGATCTGCTGGTACGACGGGGCTCCACCGGCACAGTGATTGGTGTGGGCACCTTCCTTCAGGACCAGATCATCTACACCGTGCACTTTCTCGAGATTGACCGCATCGTCGGTTGCCGTGCCGAGGAGGTCATCGCAGCCGATGCGCCATGGGCGCCAAGCCGCTTCGAGTCGCGGGACAAGGTGCTCGCGGGAAAAGCCTTCTCCGTGCGTGGAGAGGTCGTCGTGGAGAAAGGCGCGATCGGCGAGATCATCCGTGTCGTGCGTGACATGCCGGAAGGCGTCCATTACCACATCAACTTCCCCGGCTACATGCTGTGCATTCCCGAGAGCTCAGTCGAGCCCCTGCCCCAGCCCGTATCACGACGTCGCATGCACGCCGATACAGCAGAAGAGGAGCCCGCACCGTGACGCCCGACGCCTACTATGAGCTCAAGGCCGCCCTCGCCCTGTTCGGACGGGACTGCAGTGCGCTGACCGACGACGAGCGCGTTCGCGCGCAGAACGTTGCACGCCAGTACGCTTCAATCGAGACGGTCGTGCTATCGAGCGACGAGGCCAGCGGCGTCTGCCTCTCGCCAGGCGCGGTAAAGAAAGCGCTCGGCGAACTTCGGGATCGTCATCAGGATGCAGACAGCTTTGCGGCCACCCTCGCGCACGCAGGCCTGACTGAAAGTCTGCTCGCCGACGCCTTGCGCCGTGACCTTCTGGTGGATGCAGTCATGGCAAAAGTCGGAGCCGCCGCCGGACAGGTTGGTGCAACCGAAGCCGAGATCTTCTACTACACCCACCTCGATCGCTTCCATACCCCGGAGCGCAGAACGGCCCGTCACATCCTGATCACCGTAAACGAGAACTTCCCGGAAAACACGAGCGACCGCGCAGAACAACGCCTGAGCGAGATCGCAGGTCGCCTGAAAGCCAAACCCGGCCGCTTCGAGGAGCAGGCCATCAAGCACTCGGAATGCCCAACGGCACTCAATGGTGGCCAGCTTGGAGAAATCCGCCGCGGGCAGCTCTATCCCGAACTCGATGAAGCCCTGTTCCGTCTCGCGGCAGGCCAACTCTCCGACATTCTTCGCTCCGAGATGGGATTTCACATCGTGCGCTGCGACGCAATCCATCCCGAAGGCACCGTTCCCTACGCTGAGGTCGCCGAAACGCTACGTCAGCGTCTGACCGAAGAGCGCGCCAGCAAGGATGCCAAACGCTGGCTGGCGGACCTGCTCAAGAAGACCAGGACACCAGCCGCCGGTTAGCTGCAACACGACGCAGCGTGGCAGGATGGCGCGACCTCACCCGCCTCAGGCCACCGTACAAACAAGGTTTATTCAACTGAAAAAGAGCACGACATGCTTCTGAAAACTTACGAAGAGAAAGGCCTGCTGTTCAACAGCAATTTCACCGAACCGGCAGGCCAGGCAGACACGTTTGCCTACCGTGGAGACCTCGTGCTGGTCGAGGGCGACGTTGCGGACGCATCGGGCCGCCGCAAACCACCAACGGCGACCATCAGACAATCCGTCCTGCTCGCGCAAGGTGACAAGCTGCTCCTCGCAGCCGGTCTCTTCGACGACATTGCACGCCTTCCTGTGTTCGTCAAACGCTATGGCGCTGACCTCTCACCGGAAATGCACGCAGTCTTCTTCGTGTCGAATATCGCCAAGCCGATAAAGCTCAAACTGGAAGGGATTGAATTCGCCCTGATCCCGCTTGAAGACGGCATGGTGTGGAACGAATTGCTCGATGAACTCGGCATTGAAAAGAGCGAACTGAAGGGACAGTCGGCCGGTGAAAAGGTCGCAACGGTCCACACAGCATTCAAGTCCCACGCATTTAAAGGCGCCGAACTCACGCTCGAAGCGGCGCTGGAAAGTACCATCGAAGTGAAGCGTGGAGGGCGCGGCCCCGTCTGACGCAGGCGCCTCTGATCACACCCCCGCCAATTCGGGGCACCAATAATGGTGCCCCGTTTTCCATGCCACGCATTCAGGATCAGCAAAGCCCGGTAAGCGAAGCGCATGCACACGAGCTCATGTTCTTGAATCACCGAACCCGGCTGACTCGCACCGAAGCTGCTGGCCAGAGGCATGCCAGCATCCAGAGCCGCAGTGTCTCGACTGACCGCGGGCAGGGCTTGCGTGGCGTTCCCGGTCAAAACCACACCTTTGACGCCTCACCTCAGGCATTGCACCCGGACGCTGAGCGAAAATCGCGACTGGCACAGCCCGGCTCGCTAAAGCGCCTGCGTATGTAACGTACGGAGGGTGCTGGCATCGCAGCCAGAAGTTCACTCAATCCAAGGGATTCGCCTCCCGCGTTGTAGCGCTGCGTGCCGTAGACGTCAAAAACCCCGCTGAGGTTTTCCTCAGCGGGGTTAAGCGTAGGGTTAGTCTGACGATGACCTACTTTCACGAGAACGAATCTCACTATCATCGGCGCGATCTTGTTTCACGGTCCTGTTCGGGATGGGAAGGGGTGGGACCAAGACGCTATGGTCGTCAGACTATGACTTGTCACCTGCGCGTTGCAGGCCAAAGCGGGAAGAAGTATATGGGTGTTGTGATTGCGTCGATGGTTGGGCGAAGTTTTTTCGTCCAACAACGAGTATCGACTGTTTTGTAAGGTTATAGGATCAAGCCTCACGGGCAATTAGTATCGGTTAGCTTAACGCATTACTGCGCTTCCACACCCGACCTATCAACGTGGTGGTCTTCCACGACCCTTCAGGGGGCTCTAGGCCCCAGGGAAGTCTCATCTTGAGGCGAGTTTCCCGCTTAGATGCTTTCAGCGGTTATCTCTTCCGCACTTAGCTACCCGGCGATGCGACTGGCGTCACAACCGGTACACCAGAGGTGCGTCCACTCCGGTCCTCTCGTACTAGGAGCAGGTCCACTCAAACTTCCAGCGCCCACGGCAGATAGGGACCAAACTGTCTCACGACGTTTTAAACCCAGCTCACGTACCACTTTAAATGGCGAACAGCCATACCCTTGGGACCGGCTACAGCCCCAGGATGTGATGAGCCGACATCGAGGTGCCAAACTCCGCCGTCGATGTGAACTCTTGGGCGGAATCAGCCTGTTATCCCCAGAGTACCTTTTATCCGTTGAGCGATGGCCCTTCCATACAGAACCACCGGATCACTATGTCCTGCTTTCGCACCTGCTCGACTTGTCGGTCTCGCAGTCAAGCCTCCTTTTGCCATTGCACTATCAGTACGATGTCCGACCGTACCTAGGAGACCTTCGAACTCCTCCGTTACCTTTTGGGAGGAGACCGCCCCAGTCAAACTGCCCACCATGCACTGTTCCCGACCCGGATTCACGGGCCTGGGTTAGAACCTCAACGACACCAGGGTGGTATTTCAAGGTTGGCTCCACGAGAACTAGCGTCCCCGCTTCAAAGCCTCCCACCTATCCTACACAAGTCCCGTCAAAGTCCAATGCAAAGCTACAGTAAAGGTTCATGGGGTCTTTCCGTCTAGCCGCGGGTAGATTGCATCTTCACAAACATTTCAACTTCGCTGAGTCTCAGGAGGAGACAGTGTGGCCATCGTTACGCCATTCGTGCAGGTCGGAACTTACCCGACAAGGAATTTCGCTACCTTAGGACCGTTATAGTTACGGCCGCCGTTTACCGGGGCTTCGATCAAGAGCTTGCACCCCATCACTTAACCTTCCGGCACCGGGCAGGCGTCACACCCTATACGTCCACTTTCGTGTTTGCAGAGTGCTGTGTTTTTAATAAACAGTCGCAGCCACCGATTCTCTGCGGCCCCTTCGCCCTTCGGATGTACTCCTACAAGCTACCGGGGCATACCTTCTCCCGAAGTTACGGTATCAATTTGCCGAGTTCCTTCTCCTGAGTTCTCTCAAGCGCCTTGGTATTTTCAACCTGCCCACCTGTGTCGGTTTGCGGTACGGTCGATTCTAGACTGAAGCTTAGAGGCTTTTCCTGGAAGCAGGGTATCAACCACTTCGTCTCACAAGGAGACTCGTCATCACGCCTCAGATAATCCCCGCGGATTTGCCTACGGGGTACTCCTACACGCTTAAACCAGGACTTCCAACACCCGGCTGGCCTAACCTTCTCCGTCCCCCCATCGCATCTAGAACCGGTACAGGAATATTGACCTGTTTCCCATCGACTACGCATTTCTGCCTCGCCTTAGGGGCCGACTCACCCTGCGCCGATGAACGTTGCGCAGGAAACCTTGGGCTTTCGGCGAGGGTGCTTTTCACACCCTTTATCGCTACTCATGTCAGCATTCGCACTTCCGATACCTCCAGCATCCCTCTCGAGACACCTTCGCAGGCTTACGGAACGCTCCCCTACCACGTGTCATAAGACACATCCGCAGCTTCGGTTCATGGCTTGAGCCCCGTTACATCTTCCGCGCAGGACGACTCGACTAGTGAGCTATTACGCTTTCTTTAAAGGGTGGCTGCTTCTAAGCCAACCTCCTAGCTGTCTATGCCTTCCCACTTCGTTTGCCACTTAGCCATGCATTTGGGACCTTAGCTGGCGGTCTGGGTTGTTTCCCTCTTGACAACGGACGTTAGCACCCGCTGTCTGTCTGCCGTATATCACTTTGCGGTATTCGGAGTTTGCTATCGCGGGGTAGATCGCATTGACCCCCCCAACGATTACAGTGCTCTACCCCCGCAAGTGTCCGTACGACGCACTACCTAAATAGTTTTCGGGGAGAACCAGCTATTTCCGGATTTGTTTAGCCTTTCACCCCTATCCACAGCTCATCCCCTAATTTTTCAACATTAGTGGGTTCGGACCTCCAGTGCGTGTTACCGCACCTTCATCCTGGCCATGGATAGATCATCCGGTTTCGGGTCTACGCCCAGAGACTATGTCGCCCTTATCAGACTCGCTTTCGCTACGCCTCCCCTATTCGGTTAAGCTCGCCACTGAACGTAAGTCGCTGACCCATTATACAAAAGGTACGCAGTCACCCCACAAGGAGGCTCCCACTGTTTGTATGCATGCGGTTTCAGGATCTATTTCACTCCCCTCCCGGGGTTCTTTTCGCCTTTCCCTCACGGTACTAGTTCACTATCGGTCGATCACGAGTATTTAGCCTTGGAGGATGGTCCCCCCATCTTCAGACAGGATTTCTCGTGTCCCGCCCTACTTGTCGCACGCTCAGACCCGCCACCTAATTTTCACATACGGGGCTATCACCCTGTGTTGCCGGACTTTCCAGACCGTTCTGCTAATTAGATGGTTTAGTCGTGCAGGCTCATCCGTGTTCGCTCGCCACTACTTACGGAATCTCGGTTGATTTCTGTTCCTGCAGCTACTTAGATGTTTCAGTTCGCTGCGTTCGCCTCCACGTACCTATGTATTCAGTACGGGATACTCCTTGCGGAGTGGGTTTCCCCATTCGGATATCGGGGGATCAAAGCTCCATTGCCAGCTCCCCCCCGCTTTTCGCAGGCTTGCACGTCCTTCATCGCCTGTGATCGCCAAGGCATCCACCACATGCACTTAGTCGCTTGATCCTATAACCTTAGATCCTCGGTTACCCAAAGATCCGGTCACAGGTCGAACTCGTTTGTGCGAACCTCGTCGCGCCGCTGACACAGCACGCGAGATTCAATGCAATCACGCTACCCGTGCAACGCATCTACTGATACGCTGCACATATATATACTTCTTCCACTTTGTTAAAGAGCGAGCCAATCGAGAAGTTTGACCTTCCCGAGAAGTCAGGCATAAACACCAGAAGCTTTCCTGGCCATGCATGACTGACTTCTCGAACCTCGTTGTGTGTCTGACCACTGTCTGACCAGCGTCTGGTTTGCATCAGATACTGGTGGAGCTTGTCGGGATCGAACCGACGACCTACGGCTTGCAAAGCCGCCGCTCTCCCAGCTGAGCTAAAGCCCCATTCTGACCAACGCACCTTCGATAGTTTGGTGGGTCTGGTTGGGTTCGAACCAACGACCCCCGCCTTATCAAGACGGTGCTCTAACCAGCTGAGCTACAGACCCTCACACTCGAGGCTCTTCGCTTGAACAACCGATAAGTTGTGGATACTTGACCACTGCGACCTTTCTCTTGAAAGGAGGTGATCCAGCCGCACCTTCCGATACGGCTACCTTGTTACGACTTCACCCCAGTCATGAATCTCACCGTGGTAAGCGCCCCCCCGAAGGTTAAGCTACCTACTTCTGGTGAAACCCACTCCCATGGTGTGACGGGCGGTGTGTACAAGACCCGGGAACGTATTCACCGCAGCATGCTGATCTGCGATTACTAGCGATTCCGACTTCACGTAGTCGAGTTGCAGACTACGATCCGGACTACGATCGGCTTTAAGAGATTAGCTCCACCTCGCGGCTTGGCAACCCTCTGTACCGACCATTGTATGACGTGTGAAGCCCTACCCATAAGGGCCATGAGGACTTGACGTCATCCCCACCTTCCTCCGGTTTGTCACCGGCAGTCTCATTAGAGTGCCCAACTAAATGATGGCAACTAATGACAAGGGTTGCGCTCGTTGCGGGACTTAACCCAACATCTCACGACACGAGCTGACGACAGCCATGCAGCACCTGTGTTCTGGCTCCCGAAGGCACCAAGTGATCTCTCACAAGTTCCAGACATGTCAAGGGTAGGTAAGGTTTTTCGCGTTGCATCGAATTAATCCACATCATCCACCGCTTGTGCGGGTCCCCGTCAATTCCTTTGAGTTTTAACCTTGCGGCCGTACTCCCCAGGCGGTCAACTTCACGCGTTAGCTGCGTTACTCAGAAAGTTACCTCTCCGAACAACTAGTTGACATCGTTTAGGGCGTGGACTACCAGGGTATCTAATCCTGTTTGCTCCCCACGCTTTCGTGCATGAGCGTCAGTACAGGCCCAGGGGGCTGCCTTCGCCATCGGTGTTCCTCCACATATCTACGCATTTCACTGCTACACGTGGAATTCCACCCCCCTCTGCCGTACTCTAGCCTTGCAGTCACAAACGCAGTTCCCAGGTTAAGCCCGGGGATTTCACATCTGTCTTACAAAACCGCCTGCGCACGCTTTACGCCCAGTAATTCCGATTAACGCTCGCACCCTACGTATTACCGCGGCTGCTGGCACGTAGTTAGCCGGTGCTTCTTGTCAAGGTACCGTCATCCGACAAAGATATTAGCCTTGCCGTTTTCTTCCCTTGCGAAAGAGCTTTACAACCCGAAGGCCTTCTTCACTCACGCGGCATGGCTGGATCAGGCTTGCGCCCATTGTCCAAAATTCCCCACTGCTGCCTCCCGTAGGAGTCTGGGCCGTGTCTCAGTCCCAGTGTGGCGGATCATCCTCTCAGACCCGCTACAGATCGTCGCCTTGGTGAGCCTTTACCTCACCAACTAGCTAATCTGACATCGGCCACTCCAATCACGTGAGGTCCTAAGATCCCCCACTTTCCCCCTCAGGGCGTATGCGGTATTAGCTACGCTTTCGCGTAGTTATCCCCCATGACTGGGCATGTTCCGATGCATTACTCACCCGTTCGCCACTCGCCGGCAGGTGCAAGCACCCCCGCTGCCGTTCGACTTGCATGTGTAAAGCATGCCGCCAGCGTTCAATCTGAGCCAGGATCAAACTCTTAAGTTTAATCCTACAAAGTACTCAAAATCATTTTACTGACATATGAGCACCTAATCTTTGTGAAACTCAAAACTGCCTAAGCAGTTTCATGGCCACAGCGATCAAGCACCCACACTTATCGATTGTTCAATTTTTTAAAGAACCGCTGCAGTTCCTGCAGCAGAGAAGCGAGATTATGATCAACTTAACTTATCTCGTCAACCCCTGTTTTCGTTTTATTTCAAAACCACCGAAACAACTAAAACAGAAATCCGCTTCAAAAATACCTGCAAAAACAACCGCTTTCCTGCCATCACCCCGTTTCGCCAATCGCGTTTCGCGGTGAAGAGGTGCGCATTATAGACACCCCATGAACTAATGCAAGAAGAAAATGAAAATATATTCAACGTGGTCTAATGATAGGACAGGAACCGATCAGAGCACCTGATAGGCGCGAAGCTCGAAGCCCTGTCCGGCCATCGATCCTTCCAGTTGCTTGAGCTTGGAAACTCGCCCTTCAGCATTCACGAAGAGCGGCGCTCCTTCACGCAATACGCCCACAGGTGCGATGACCCTGACCGCCTCGCCCCTTTGTAACGGGTCGCAGAAGAAGAGCTCGACCGGGACGCGTCCATCATCGACCCGCACCAGCTCGGGGCGCACGGACAAGGTTTCGATCCCGACCTCGGCGTCGCCCTTAGCAAAGCGGACGCGGCGCACGACACCAAGGTGCCAGCTCACCCCATCCTTGGGACGGAACGCAAGGAGTTCGCCGGCCTCCGGCACTGGCTGAGTCTCTTCCTTGTAGATAAGGGCACCAACGCCGCCACGACTCAGATCGGTAATGAGCCACGCGCGGTTAGCGACCTCGCCCCTGGCCTCAAAAAGGCCTTTGACGTTGACGTATCCCCTCACGACAAGCAACTGGCCGTCGACGAGGTGACGCCTGAAGCGCCTGACAGGCGGGCGTGCCGACCAATGGCGGCGCAGATGCAGAGCCGCGTCGCGCAACAGGCGCGGATCGTGACCGGCAAGAACGGGAGGCAGCACCCCTCTGATCAACTGACCATGGAGCTCGGCGAGAAATTCGGCTGCGCCCGCCGGATGAAAGTACCAGCCCGGCGCTGCAAAGGAACGCGACAAGCGCACCGGCGTCGGTGAGGTGGGCGGATTCACGACGTACAGGGCGCCATGCGCGTCACCGCGTCGCACCGAAAGAAAGGGCAGCACAAGGTCCACCAGGCGGCAAACCCCCACGGCCCCCACCTGCTGCAACTGATCGAGCGCTGCAGACTGATAGGCAAGGGCCCGCAAATATTCGCGAACCACGCCGCCATCATCCGCGCTTGCCTGAACGCTGTCGGCATCAGCGGAGTCGACGAACAGCTGCCCCAGCAGCGCCCAGACATCAGGATCAGGTACGTGGCGATCGACGAGTTCCCAGCGCACGAACTGTGCGGCAATGCGCGCAAATCCCAGCGCTACGGCCGGCGGCAGCTTTTCGCCCTGCCCCGCAACGAACGCCTGATAAGCCGAAAATACCTCGCCGACAGACTCACGCACGGCGCAGATCCATACACCCCAGTCCACATCCGGGCTGTGGCCGTCGTTCTGGAGCACGCCAAGCGGGACACTCTCATTGATGGCCCCGAAGAAATCGTCAATGAAGGCAGAGATTTCAGCCGAAGCGTCGGCCGGCAGATGCTCCGGGCGCAACTGCACACACAGTATCTGCGCAGCCTCCTCGACGGCAGCAACAGGATCGCGGGTCGGGGCATGCCTCCTTCCCAAGGTAAAATCGAAGATGTCGCCCCTGCTTTTCACTGCCTTTCCTCCAGCGCCATCGGCAAGCGTGTATTTCGGCGCGCGACCCGCCCATCGGCGGCACGCACCGTGCGAGCAATATCCTGACTCGCATACATACCCATTTGTCACAAACTGTGCAATACCTCGCTACCGACAAGCCGTCCGTCAGCGGGTAGAATCCGGAACTTTACCCGGAAACAGCCATGAACCAATACCTCGACCTGATGCGGCACGTGCTCGAGCATGGCGATCGCAAGACCGACCGGACCGGCACAGGCACCCTGTCCGTATTCGGATGGCAGATGCGCTTCCCGCTCAGCCAGGGCTTTCCGCTGCTCACGACCAAGAAACTTCATACGCGCTCGATCATCCACGAATTGCTCTGGTTCCTGCAAGGCGACACGAATATTCGCTACCTGAAGGAAAACGGCGTCTCGATCTGGGACGAATGGGCTGATGAAGCAGGCGAACTCGGACCGGTTTACGGAAAACAGTGGCGCCGATGGGAAACCGCAGACGGCCGCAGCATTGATCAGATCTCGCAAGTGGTCGAGGCGATCAAGCGCAATCCCGACTCGCGCCGTCACCTGGTGTCGGCCTGGAACCCTGGCGAAGTGGACAAGATGGCGCTGCCGCCATGTCACGCGCTGTTCCAGTTCTACGTTGCGAACGGCAAGCTTTCATGCCAACTGTATCAGCGCAGCGCCGACATCTTCCTGGGCGTGCCCTTCAACATTGCGTCCTACGCACTGCTGACGCTCATGGTGGCGCAGGTCTGCGATCTCGTCCCGGGAGACTTCATCTGGACAGGCGGAGACTGCCACCTCTACCTCAATCACCTTGAGCAGACAAAAGAGCAGTTGTCCCGCACGCCCCGCCCCCTGCCGACACTCTCGATCAACCCCGAGGTGAAGGACCTGTTCGCTTTCCGCTTCGAAGACTTCACTCTGAGCGGCTACGACCCACATCCCCACATCAAGGCACCGGTCGCAATATGAGCAGCGAACCGGAAATCGTCCTGATCGCCGCAGTCGCCCGCAACGGCGTGATCGGCAACGAAAATGCACTGCCATGGCGACTGAAGGGTGATCTTGCGCACTTCAAGGCCGCCACGACCGGACACCCCGTGCTCATGGGCAGAAAGACCTGGGAGTCGCTCGGCCGCCCGCTGCCCGGGCGACGCAACATGGTCATCACCCGCAACGCTGATTACGTTGCTGCAGGCGCTGAGATCCATCCGGATCCGGAGAGTGCGCTGCGGGCGCTCGCTGACCTGCCGCGGGTGTTCGTGATCGGCGGCGCAGAGATCTACAGGCAGATGCTGCCCATGGCCAACACGCTGCTGCTGACGGAGGTCGCTGCCGACGTGCCGGGCGACGCACGCTTCCCCGCGTTTGACCGTGAGCACTTCACCGAACTCAGCCGCAGGTCGTGCAAGGCAGACGCTGACAATGAACACGACTACGATTTCGTGGAGTACCGGCGAAAGGATTGAACCCGGGCGCGTAGACAGAAAAGGGGCCGCAGACACGGCCCCTTTTCATTGCGCTGAAATACCGGAACCACTCAGTCCAGGCGCACGCAATCCACACAGTAGCGGCCATCCTCACCCTTCACCAGACCGTGGATATCGGTCTCGAAGCCGGGGAAGCGACCGTTGAAGTCACGCGCAAAACGTAGATAGCGCACGATGGTGGCGTTGAAGCGCTCGCCCGGAATCAGCAGCGGGATGCCCGGCGGATACGGCGTAAGCAGTATGGCCGTCACACGCCCCTCAAGCTCCTCGATCAGCACACGATCAATCTCGCGGTGCGCCATCTTGGCGAAGGCATCGGTCGGCTTCATTGCCGGCACCATGTCCGACAGGTACATCTCGGTCGTCAGTCGCGCAACGTCGTTCGCCTTGTAGAAGGAATGGATCTCGTTGCAAAGATCCTTCAGTCCGACACGCTCGTAACGCGGGTGCTTGGCGATGAACTCGGGCATCACGCGCCACAGCGGCTGATTGCGATCGTAATCGTCCTTGAACTGCTGCAACTCGGTCACCATGGTGTTCCACCGGCCCTTGGTGATACCGATCGTGAACATGATGAAGAACGAGTACAGTCCGGTCTTCTCCACGATGATGCCGTGCTCGGCCAGATACTTGGTCACGATTGCGGCAGGAATCCCCGTGTGATCGGAGAAGTCGCCCTCCATGTCCAGTCCCGGCGTGATGATCGTCGCCTTGATCGGGTCGAGCATGTTGAAGCCCGGTGCCAGATCGCCGAAACCGTGCCAGCGATCGCCGGCATTCAGCATCCAGTCCTCACGCTCACCCAGGCCTTCCTCGGCAAGGTACTCCGGCCCCCAGACCTTGAACCACCAGTCGGAGTCGCCGAACTCGGCGTCCACCTTGCGCATCGCGCGACGGAACTCGACCGCCTCGGACAGCGATTCGTTGACCAGTGCGGGACCTCCCGGCGACTCCATCATTGCTGCCGCAACGTCGCACGACGCGATGATCGCGTACTGCGGCGACGTCGAGGTGTGCATCAGATAGGCCTCGTTGAAGACATCGCGGTCGAGCTTCCGGGTCTCCGAGTCCTGCACCAGGATCTGCGACGCCTGGGACAGCCCCGCGAGCAGCTTGTGCGTGGACTGGGTGGAGAACACCATCGACTCCTGACACCGTGGGCGGCCTTCGCCGATGGCATGGTAATCGCCGTAGAAGTCGTGGAACGCGGCATGCGGCAGCCAGGCTTCGTCGAAGTGCAGCGTGTCGATCTGACCGTCAAGCATCTCCTTGATGGTTTCGACGTTGTACACCACACCGTCGTAGGTCGACTGGGTGATGGTCAGGATGCGAGGCTTCTTGTTCTTGGCTTCGCGTGCGAACGGGTTGGCTTCGATCTTGCGCTGAATGGTCTCCATCGAGAACTCGTTCAGCGAGATCGGGCCGATGATCCCGTAGTGGTTCCGCGTCGGCGTCAGGAATACCGGCACCGCGCCCGTCATGATGATCGAGTGCAGAATGGACTTGTGGCAGTTGCGGTCGACCACCACGATGTCACCCGGCGCTACCGTTGTGTGCCAGACCATCTTGTTCGACGTCGACGTGCCGTTGGTGACGAAATACAGGTGGTCGCAATTGAAGATGCGTGCCGCGTTGCGCTCCGAGGCCGCCACCGGTCCGGTATGGTCGAGCAGCTGGCCGAGCTCATCCACTGCGTTGCATACGTCCGCACGCAGCATGTTCTCGCCAAAGAACTGGTGGAACATCTGACCCACCGGGCTTTTCAGGAAGGCCACGCCACCCGAGTGACCCGGACAGTGCCACGAATAGGAGCTGTCCGCGGCGTAATGGACCAGCGCACGGAAGAACGGGGGCGACAGCGACTCGAGGTAGTTGCGCGCTTCCCGCACCACATAGCGGGCGATGAACTCGGGCGTGTCCTCGAACATGTGGATGAAGCCGTGCATTTCGCGCAGAACATCATTCGGGATGTGCCGCGCCGTGCGGGTCTCGCCATGCAGGAAGATTGGAATGTCTGCGTTGCGGAAGCGGATTTCCTCTACAAAGGCACGCAAGCCCGAGATCGCCAGGGTCGAGGCTTCGGCAGAAGAGAACTCCTCGTCGTCGATCGAGAGGATGAAGGCGGAGCCTCTGCTCTGCTGCTGCGCAAACGAAGTCAGGTCACCGTAACTGGTGACGCCCAGCACTTCGACCCCTTCACCCTCGATGGCTTTCGCAAGCGCCCGGATACCCAGGCCCGACGTGTTCTCGGAACGGAAATCCTCATCAATGATGATGATCGGAAAATGGAATCGCATCCTTCAGGTCTCCAACGCGGCGCATGTGCGGGCAAACGGCGATGGTACTCCGCCATTCGTTTCCCGCTCGTTACCGGACATGTCCGGAAAAGACAAAAGGGCCGTCAGCCGGCCCTGTTCGTTGCATTCACTCAAAACCAGACTCAGATCTTGGGCAAGGTCACGCCCGTCTGACCAAAGTACTTGCCACCACGATCCTTGTACGAGGTGTCGCAAACCTCGTCGGATTCGAAGAACAGCATCTGTGCAATCCCTTCATTGGCGTAGATCTTGGCGGGCAGCGGCGTGGTGTTGGAGAACTCGAGGGTGACGTGCCCCTCCCACTCGGGTTCGAGCGGCGTGACGTTCACGATGATGCCGCAACGCGCATAGGTGCTCTTGCCCAGGCACACCGTCAGCACACTGCGCGGAATCCGGAAGTACTCGACGGTGCGCGCCAGCGCGAAGGAGTTCGGCGGAATGATGCAGACGTCACCGGTGAAATCGACGAAGTTGCGCTCGTCGAAATCCTTGGGATCGACGATCGTCGAATTGATGTTGGTGAAGATCTTGAACTCGTTGGCACAGCGGACATCGTAGCCGTAGCTTGAGGTGCCGTAGGACACAATCTTGCCGCCGTCATTGACCCGCACCAGATCCGGCGCGAAAGGCTCGATCATGCCTTGCTGTTCGGCCATACGGCGGATCCACTTATCGGACTTGATGGACATGAGGCAAATTTCCTGTGCGGCCAGCCGGAGAATCCGGCGTCGAAAAATCCGCGTAGTTTAGGGCAAGCGCCGCCGATGCGAAAGCAAGCGGCGGCGCAAAGTTGTGTCAGGTGTTCTGGATCACGATATTGGGGAACTTGTGCGTCATGTCCTTGGACTTTTCGGCGATGCTGACGGCCACTTTGCGCGCGATCGACTTGTACGTCGCAGCGATGCGCCCGTCCGGATCGGAAACGACCGTCGGCGCCCCCTCGTCGGCCTCCTGCCGGATCTGCATGTCGAGCGGCAAGGCACCGAGAAACGGGATGCCGTAGTCGTCGCACATCGACTGTCCGCCGCCGGCACCGAAGATATGCTCCTCGTGGCCGCACTTGGAACAGATGTGGATGCTCATGTTCTCCACCACTCCCAGAATGGGCACGCCAACCTTTTCGAACATCTTCAGGCCCTTGCGGGCATCAAGCAAGGCAATGTCCTGCGGTGTGGTCACGATCACGGCGCCGGTGACCGGTACGCTCTGCGACAGGGTGAGCTGGATGTCACCGGTGCCGGGCGGCATGTCGATCACCAGGTAATCGAGATCCTTCCAGTGTGTTTCCTTCAGCATCTGGTTGAGCGCCTGCGTCGCCATCGGTCCGCGCCAGACCATCGGCGTGTCGATGTCGATCAGGAAGCCGATGGACATCGCCTGCAGACCGTAAGCCTCGATCGGTTCCATGGTCTTGCCGTCGAGTGACTCCGGCCGACGATCGCCAATCCCCAGCATCTGCGGCTGCGACGGACCGTAAATGTCTGCATCGAGCATGCCGACGCGTGCGCCTTCCGCGGCAAGGGCCAGCGCCAGGTTGGCGGCAGTGGTACTCTTTCCCACCCCGCCCTTGCCCGAAGCCACGGCAATGATGTTCTTCACTCCCGGCAGCAACTTGACGCCCTGTTGAACCGAATGCGCCACCACCTTGCTGGACACCTCGATTTCCACGCGCCCCATCCCGGCCAGGCCGGACAAGGCGTCACGCAGCATCTGGCGGATCGGCTCGTGCTGACTCTTTGCCGGGTAACCGAGTTCGACCTCAAAGCGCACGTCGGCGCCATTGACAGCCAGGTTTCGAATGCAGCGTGTCGAAACAAGATCCTTTCCGGTATTCGGATCGATGACGGATTTCAGTGCTTCGGTAACGGCTTCCTGGGTCAGACTCATGTCAGCTTCCTTCAAGATCGGTGCATCCGCCAAACGGCGGGGTCGGGCGAAATCATACCGGACACCGGACTTTCACTCACCCTCTCCGACATCAGGGTTTCCGATTACCCGAATTCGGCCGATAATATTCATTTTTCATAATCACGCGACAAATCATGCTCAACACCACCTCCGCCCGCCTTCGCAAACACCTTCTGCTGCCACTCTGCCTTGGAGCAGCGTTGCTGTCGGCCTGCGCAAGCCAGGGCACCACGGGCGGCACCACATCGACATCCACCACGGCACCGGCCGCCAGACCAGTCCCCCGCATCGACTGGCCGGGACTGCGGCAAGGCCTCGACAAGGCACTTGGCAATGTTGCCGGCGCCGAAGTCGGCGCACCGACCGACAGCAGCCTGCATCTCCGCATTCCGGTGTCCGACGGATTCAGTTCGGACAGCGTCGAACTTCGCGCACCGCTGGCCCGCGCACTCGACACGCTCATTCCCACCCTGAACGCCTACCCCGACGTCGCGATCCATATCGTTGGCCATACCGATAGCGTTGGCAGCGAGATGTACAACCTGCAGCTTTCGATCCGGCGCAGCGAAGCCGTCATGGAATACCTGCGTACCCGCGGCATTGCGCTCGATCGCATGTCGGCCGACGGCAAGGGCGAGGCCGAATCGATCGCCGACAACAGTCGTGAAGCCGGACGTGCGCGCAACCGCAGAGTGGAGTTTTTCCTGCGCCCGCTCGAATGAGCCCTGCGACGCGCCCCGGGACGCGTCGATTCTTTGTACGGCCGACCTCATCCGGTGACGGGATAGGCGGCCGGCTTTGCTAAACTCTCATCTTTCGATTCAAGCAAAGCCATCATGTCCCGCAAGATCCTCGTCACCAACGCACTGCCCTACGCCAATGGCGACATCCATCTCGGCCACCTGGTCGGATACATCCAGTGCGATATCTGGGTGCGCTACCAGCGCATGCGGGGCAATACGGTGCACTACGTCTGCGCCGATGACACCCACGGCACGCCCGTCATGCTGCGCGCCGAAAAAGAAGGCATCACCCCCGAGGCGCTGATCAACCGCGTGCATGGCGAACATCTGCGCGATTTCACCGACTTTGGCGTTGCATTCGACCACTACCACTCGACGCACAGCCCTGAGAACCGCGCCTACGCCGAAGACATCTACGGCAAGCTCAATACGGCCGCGCTGATCGACACCCGCTCCATCGAACAGTATTACGATCCGGTCAAGGAAATGTTCCTGCCCGACCGCTTCATCAAGGGCGAGTGCCCGAAGTGTGGCGCAGCCGACCAGTACGGCGACAACTGCGAGGTGTGTGGCGCCGCTTACGCACCGACCGAACTGAAGAATCCGTACTCGGCAGTGTCAGGTGCAAAGCCGGTACTCAAGACCTCCGAGCACTACTTCTTCCGCCTGTCTGACGAGCGTGCCGTGGCCTTCCTGCGCGAATGGACACGCGGCAGCAATGCGGCCGGCACGCGCCGCCTGCAGGCCGAGGCTGCCAACAAGATGAAGGAATGGCTGGGCGAAGAGGGCGAGAACAAGCTCTCGGACTGGGACATTTCGCGCGATGCGCCCTACTTCGGCTTCGAGATCCCCGGCGCACCGGGCAAGTACTTCTATGTCTGGCTCGACGCGCCGATCGGCTACCTGGCCAGCTTCAACAAGCTGGCACAGAAGCGTGGCGACATCAGCGTCGAGGATTTCACCGACGCTGCGCGGGCAGAAGCCAGCGGCACCGAGATGGTCCACTTCATCGGCAAGGACATTCTCTACTTCCACGCCCTGTTCTGGCCTGCCATGCTGAAGTTCGCCGGCTACCGCACCCCGAGCCAGTTGTGTGTCAACGGTTTCCTGACCGTAGACGGTGCCAAGATGTCCAAGAGCCGCGGCACCTTCATCACCGCGCGCTCCTACGTGGAGCAGAAGCTCAACCCCGAGTGGCTGCGCTACTACTTTGCGGGCAAGTCCAACGGCACCATGGAAGACGTCGACCTCAACCTCGACGACATGATCGCGAAGGTCAATTCCGACCTCGTGGGCAAGTTCGTGAACATCGCCAGCCGCTGCGCAGGCTTCATCACCAAGCGCTTCGATGCCCGCCTTGCTGCGCCGGACGCTGCAGCAATCGCCGAGTTCGCTGCTGCATGGAATTCGGGTTCGATCGCAAACTGTTTTGAAGAGCGCGACTACAGTCGTGCCCTGCGCGAGATCATGCATCTGGCCGACCTCGCAAACCAGTACGTCAACGAACACAAACCGTGGGAGCTGGCCAAGCAGGAAGGCCAGGAAGCGCGCTTGCATGAAGTGTGCTCGACTGCGCTGACCATGTTCCGCGACCTCACCCGCTACCTCAAGCCGGTGCTGCCCGCGCTCGCAGGACAGGTCGAAGCCTTCCTGTCCGTTCCCGAAATGAACTGGACCGGCACCTGGGAACCGCTCCCCGCCGGTCACACCATCAATGCCTACGCGCACCTGATGACCCGCATCGATCGCAAGCAGATCGACGCACTGCTCGAGGCCAATCGCGAATCGCTTGCACCGGCTGCCGCCGCGCCGGCGAAGGATGCCAAGACCGCGTCTTCGCAACAGCGCCATGCAGAAAAGCAGCAACACGCAGCGCCTGCGTCCGAAGCCACGTCAGGTCATATTTCGATCGATGATTTCACCAAGGTGGACCTGAGGATTGCGAAGATCGTCGCCGCCAGCCATGTCGAAGGTGCAGACAAACTGATCCGGCTGCAACTCGATATCGGCGAGGAACGTCCGCGCCAGGTCTTTGCAGGCATCAAGTCAGCCTATGACCCGGCAACGCTCGTCGGGCGAATGACTGTAATGGTGGCCAACCTCGCGCCACGCAAGATGAAATTCGGCATGAGTGAAGGCATGGTGCTTGCCGCATCCGACCCCGAAGGCAAGACCGGCGGGCTTTACATCCTGTCGCCCGACGGCGGTGCAGCACCCGGCATGCGGGTGAAGTAAGCCCATGCCGCTGACGCCCTCGAAACGCTGGATCGCGCTGCAACGCGCCGGCCGAGGGCGTCTGTCTCCGTAAGCATCAGCAACAGTGCCATGTCGCAAGACCGCATTACGGAGACATCATGAACATCAGGTTTCGCCCCAAACTGCTCGACACGCTGCACGGCTACGAACGCGTTGGCTTCACCCAGGACTTGTCGTCCGGCATTACCGTAGGCGTCCTTGCCCTGCCGCTGGCAATGGCCTTTGCCATTGCGTCCGGGATGTCACCGACTGCGGGCATCTGGACCGCCATCGTCGCCGGCCTGCTGATCTCGCTGCTGGGTGGATCGCGGGTCCAGATCGGCGGCCCTACGGGTGCATTCATTCCGATCATCTACGCGATCGTGGTCGATCACGGCGTGCAGAACCTGCTGATCGCAACCATGATGTCGGGCGTCATGCTGCTGGCGATGGGCGCTTTTCGCCTCGGCAGCATGATCCGCTTCATTCCGCTGTCGGTGGTCATTGGCTTTACCAACGGTATTGCGGTCGTGATCTTCATGTCGCAGATCAAGGACTTCCTCGGCCTCAAGATCGACAACCTGCCAGGCGAGTTCTTCGCCAAGCTCGAAGCACTCTACGCGGCACTCCCCACATTGCATCTGCCCACAATTGCAGTCGCATGTGCCTCGCTTGCCGTGCTGGTTCTGTGGAACAGGCGGGCGGCGCGTGTGCCATGGATGAAACGCCTTCCGGGCCCGCTTGCCGTGCTGATCATTGGCACCCTGGTGAATGCGATCTTCAGTCTGCCGGTCGACACCATTGGCAGCCGCTTTGGCGGCATCCCGCAGGAACTGCCCGAGGTCGGACTGCCCGAACTCTCGCTCGGCAGCCTCGGCAAACTGATCGCACCTGCGCTCACCATCGCGCTGCTGGGCGCAATCGAATCCCTGTTGTCGGCACGTGTCGCCGACAGCCAGATTGACGACCGTCATGACCCCAACCAGGAATTGATGGCGCAAGGTATCGCCAACGTGGTCGCCCCACTGTTCGGCGGCTTTGCCGCGACCGGCGCGATTGCCCGCACCGCCACCAACATCCGGACCGGCGGCCGGACGCCCGTTGCAGGCATCATTCACGCCTTGGTGCTGCTGGCCATCGTCCTCGTGCTGGCCCCGTTCGCAAGCTACATTCCGCTCGCAACCCTTTCGGCCATCGTCGTCGTGGTCTCGATCAACATGGGCGAGTGGCACGCCTTTTCGCCGAACCAGCTGGCGCGCTACACCCTGGCCTATCGCACCATCCTGCTGGGCACCTTCTTCATCACCGTGATCTTCGACCTGACACTCGCAGTGGAGCTGGGCATGGTCATGGCCAGCCTGTTCTTCATCTACCGGATGTCAGACCTGACCCGTATCGAACGCATTCCGCTTGAGGAGCATTACGGCGTGGCGGGGGTGAGGCGGGCAGACGGCACGCCCCGGATTCTGGCCTACCGCATGTTCGGCAGCCTGTTCTTCGGCGCCGCCAACAAGCTCGAGAACCTGCTGCTGATGCAGGACGGCCATCCCGATGTCGTCATCCTGGATACCGACAAGGTCATCAACATCGACACCACAGGCCTGGACATCCTGCAGACGCTGCACCGGAATCTGCAAAAGCGGGGGGCGACACTGATTCTGTGCGGACTGAATTCGCAGCCGGGTTCTCTGGTTTTCCGTTCCGGGTTTCTCGACCAGCTCGGCGACGACAATGTCACATCGAACATTACCGAAGCCCTGATCCGGGCCCAGCGCATTCGTGGCGCCGGACCCGAAATCGCTTATGCCTGAAGCCTCCTGACGGAGGCAGGCCTATACCGAAACCCGCTCGGCCGCGGCGCGGTAATGGCGCTGAGCGTCCTGCGGCCGCTCAAGCTGTTCCAGCAGGCGCGCCAGCGCAAGATGGGTTTCAACCGTCGGCTGGAGATTGAGCGAGGCTTCGAGGTAACTCTGCGCCTTGCCCCACAGTTGCGAAGCAATGCACAGGCGGCCCAGCGCAAACAGCAACCCGGCATCGCGCGGGTGTGACTTGAGCCAGCCCTCGGCTTTCGCGAGACAGGCCACCTCGTCCCCCTCGCCCTCACCGCATCCCGCATACAGACGCGCAAGTCCGTCGTCCCACTCGGCATCGAGCAGGCGCTCAAGCGTGCGACGCGCCAGCGCCCCCTGACCCGCTGCAGCCAGCAGGGGCACGGCGCGCTCGACCAGGCGGCGGTCGGCCAGTTCGTCCGCAGGAATTTCGGACCACAGATGGGCAAGTGCCGCACCGTCACCCGCACATTCCTGCAGGCGCTCGATGTGCGCCCGTCGCAGCAGAGGCAGCGCCTGCTCTGCCGACAAGGCCTTGTGCTTGCGCAACTGGCGGGTCAGCTTCAATGCCTCTTCCCACCGCTTGAGCGCCGACGCAACACGCAGCGACAGCCGCAGGGCGGCAATATGCCGGTGCCCCGCAAGCTTCAGCGTTTCCAGCGTTTCGGCCGCCTCGACGAATCGCCTCTGCTCGATCGCGAGCTCAGCCTCGGTCATCAAGCGTGCAACCCGGGCGTCCTCGCCCTGGTCCGCCGCACGTCCAAGCCAGATCCGGTAGCGGGTATCGTCATGCAGGGCGTGCGCCGCACGAGCGGCCACCAGTGCAGCCATCGCCGGACTCTCGCCGGAAGAAAACGCCGACGAAGCGAACTTGAGCGACTGCGTGAAACGCCCCTCGAACAGGGTCCGCAGCGCATCGCGCAGGGCCTGCCCAGCTTTCTCCCTGCGACGGCGCTCGCGCCACTGACCGACGACCGATGGCAAGGCCAGGGTGCGCCGAACCAGGCGGATCACGAAGTAGCCGAGCATGAAGCCCAGCACGAGCAGGACCAGCAAGAGGTTGAGTGACAACTGCGCCCGCCAGGGCGGGAACACGACAAGCACGTAGCCGTCATTGGCGCCGGCCAGCATGGCCGCCCCAGCGGCAAGTGCGAATATGGCGATCAGCCAGAGCAGGGCTCGCATGTTCCGGCCCTCAGGACTGTGGCGCCGCAGCGGGCTTGTCGCCAGCCGGAGCGGGTTGAGCGGGGACGGCATCCGGAGCCGGATTCGCAGGCGCTGGCGTGACGGGCGGAGTCGCCGGAGTCGACAGCGCAGGCTCCGCAGCAGCAGCCGGAGGCACCGCCGCAGGCTTCGCAGCAGGCGCAGGTGCGGCACGTGCCGGGGCCTCACCGCCGCGCGACTGCAGCAGACGCAACGCGGCAAAGCTGTTGGTCAACCCCTTGCGCTCAATGCTCACCGGCATCGCCTCAAGCGTGCGCAACTCCTCGAGCACGAAATTCACGCGATCGTCGCGCACATCGAAAAAACGCTCAACCCAGCTTCGCGCCTGTGCGAGATCGGCGGCATACGTCCGCCCATCGTGGGCCAACAAGGCCAGACGTGCGGTCAGCAGGCGAATCTTGAGGTTCTCGCGCAGGAAGGTACTTTGAGCCGGCGCCAGCAGAACAGGCTCGGCAGCCGGATCAAGGCGCTCGACACGCACGAGGCCGCGCAGATCGTGCCAGACATCCAGTGCGAGCTGTTTGGCGAAGTCCAGCGCAGGAATGCCGCTGCTCTGCTCCACCTTTTCAGGCTCGCCCTCCGTGCCCTGCGGCCCACCGACAAAGGCGAGCGGCAATGCATCGGCACCTACCAGCAGTCGTTCCAGACGCAGCGCCATTCCGGGCACATCAACCACGGGCGTCTGCTTGAGCTGTTCGATGTCACTGACAAGCGCCCTGCGCAGCGGCGCGAGCTGCCCGCGATCATGCATCGCCAGCCGGGTCTCTGCGCCCTGCAAGGCAATCAGAGCGGCCTCGAGGTTGCCGGCCAGCTGCAGCTGCTGCGCGGCAATGGACACCGCCTGTTCGATTTCGGCCATCACGCCGTCTTCGCGCGAGCGGGAGAACTGCTGATACAGGGTTTCCAGCGCCGCGGCCTGGCCCTCGGTCTCCTCGACCTTGGACTCAAGCGCACCCAGCTTGCCCTGCAGGCTCGAGATCAGCTCCTGCTGCTGGCGCGCAATGGCGCGTGCCTCGGTTGCGACAGTGTCACCCTGCGTCAGCCTGCTTGCGAGCTCTTCGCGCAGGTCTGAGGCCTGCCCGCGGAACTCCCACGACTGCCACACGGCAAAGCCCGCGCCGCCAATGGCAATGATGGCCAGCAGCAAGGCCCAGCCGGCCACACCGCTCTTGTGCGCAGGCTGCTCGGTGTTTGGTGTTTCGTCCCGACCGGACGTCTCCGGCGCATGTTCAGGGGCCGCTTCGGCTTTCGGAGCGGAGGACTGAGTCGCCTCTGGAGGCGGCTGAATGAGCGCAGGCGTTTCTTCTTTCATGCCGAGAGTTTAACCAAAATAGGAAATTATCGTGCGCAATGCGCCGTCGTCACCTGCCCCGGCTTCGATAACCCGGGCAAATCCGAGCTCACGACATTGCGCTGCTATGCGCGGATGCGATGCAAAAACGGGCACATCCGAAAGCAGCACCATCCCCGCCGCCCCGACGATATCCGCCAGATTCCGCGCGCCCTCGCTGCTACTGAGCAGCACCCCATCAACCTCACGCCGCTTCACCGGTTCGAGCAGGCGATCAGGCTCGACGTCCGGACAAAAACGTCTGTAACAGCTTAGATACTCGACCTCGGCGCCTCGCGCAACAAGGGTTTCACCCAAGAGGTCGCGGCCACCATCTCCGCGCAGGACCAGAATCCGGCGTCCGCGCACGGCTGCGGGCGCAAACGCCGGCAGCGCGAGGACCGACTCCGAATCAAACCCGGACTCAGGCGCGATCACCCTGCGGAAGCCACGCGCCGCCAGCGCGCGCTCACTCCCCTTGCCGACTGTTGCCACTCGCAGCGATGCAGGCCAGTCGCGCGCCACCAGCAAGCCATCGAGCGCATACCTCACCGCGTTCGGACTGACAAAAAAAGCAAGGTCGAAGGTGTCGAGCCGACCGGCAACCCGCTCAATCTCCGAGCGATCCGCAAGCGGACCGATCCCGATCACGGGAAAGCGCAAGGCAGTGCCACCGCGCTGCTCGATCGCCCTGCACAGGCTTTCCGCCTGTTCCTGCGGCCGGGTGACGACGATCGTGCGCCCGTTCAGCGCATCCGATATCCACTCAACCGCCTCCACGACCGCGGCTCGCCCGTTTCAGCCCAGCTCGGCCAGAATCTCCTCCGCGCCCTGGGCGCGAAGATCCTCGGCCAGCTCACGACCAATCTTTTCGGCATCCTCAACGGCGCCCTCACGCTCGGAACGCAGGATGCGGCTGCCGTCCGGCAGCGCCACGAAACCGCGCAACCACAGCGCGCCAGCGCGGACTTCCGCGTAGGCGCCGAGAGGCACCTCGCAACTGCCGGCAAGCGCACGTGCGACGGCACGCTCCGCACGAACGCAGGCAGAGGTGTCCACGTCATTGAGCGGCTGCAGGCACTCGACGATGTCGCTGCGATTGGCCAGGCATTCGATGCCGAGCGCGCCCTGACCTGCCGACGGCAACGAAATCTCGGCGGGCAAGGTGGAACGGATGCGCTCGCCGAGGCCAAGGCGCTTCAGGCCGGCGGCAGCGAGGATGATCGCATCGTACTGCCCCTCATCGAGCTTGCGCAGCCGCGTGTCGAGATTGCCGCGCAGGCTGGTGACTGCAAGAAACGGGTACTGTGCATGCAACTGCGACTCGCGACGCAGCGACGAGGTCCCCACCACCGTGCCCGGCGGCATGTCGGCCAGCGATTCATAGCGGTTCGAGACGAAGGCATCGAGTGGAATCTCGCGCGCCGAAATGCAGCCCAGCGTGAATTCATCGCCAAG